>JBQCEN010000126.1:0-30173 GCA_051960215.1 Pararhizobium sp. | reverse complement strand
GTCGGCGAGCGCCTTGACCGTCGCCGTCAGCGCCGAGACCGAGTTGCTGAGGTCGACGATCGCATCCTGCATCCGGTCCTGCCGCTGCAGCATCTCCGCCTGAAACCGCGACGACGATTCGGCGTCCCTCGCCTGTTTGGTCTCCACGACGATCAGCCGATCGGAGACCTTGTCCGCCTTTTGCGAGGCGTCCTTGGCCGCGATCTCCGCGCTCGTCACCTGCTTTCGCACGGCGTCGAGCTTATCGTCCTGCCAGCCCTGATAGAGCCAGGCGAGCAGGCAGATCGTCGGGATGGCGAGCACCATCGACAGCCGCGCGATCGCCGTCATGATGACGCTGTCCGTAATGCGCTTTGCAGGCTCAACGATAGTCATGTGCGTGTCCGTCAAATTCCCCGCCCCTGTGCATGCCGTCGTGTCCAATCGGCCACCGGATGATGGCAACCATGATGACGGCGGCCACAACGCAGCCGCCGATCAGGATGATGGTGCCGGTCATTTCGCGACCGGCGGAGGCGTCGCCGGCCGGTTGGGCACATAATACGTCACCACCGCGGTCAGCACGGCCGTCATGCCGCTGGCGATCAGGTAGGCATACCAGGGCGCCGAGACGCCCGGCGGGATGGCGACGGCAAGGCTGCCGCCGCCGCCGGCCGCACCGGCGACACCGGCCGCGATTGCTTTGGCGATCGGCTTGAGGCTCGCGAGGTTCATGCCGCGCCTCCCACCTGCTCCGGCGCCAAAGGGGCCTGCAGCGCGTCGCTCATCGCCTTGTGGCTGGCGAGCAGGTTGGCGCGCTGCTGGTCGGTCAGTGGCTCGCCGGTGAAGACCAGCTGGATCAGCGCCGCCACCGGCCCCTCCAGAGCCTGGCCGACGGTGAGGGCGAGCGACAGGATGGACGTGGCGAGCTTGATATCAGTCGCGACGGTGTTGAGGTTGATGCTCATGGTTAGATCACTCCGAGGGCTGTCGCCGCGGACCTCGCGGCGGTGATGGCGGTCTGGAGGGCGGTATAGGCGGCGCCGAGGCCGGAGCAGCCGGACTGGCCTGCGGCCTTGCAGGCGTCGAGTTGCGCCTGCGTATCGGCGAGTGCGGCCTCGACCGCCTTGTCGACCTCCTGCAGCCGGACGACGATCGCTCTCTCGGCACAGACGTTGCCCGCCGAGGCGTGAGCGCCGGCCGGACAGGGGTTGGTGTCGTAGAGCTTGCGGTAGGCCTGAGCGGGCGCCAGGAAGGCGCTGTCATAGGCCGCCATGGTCGTGTCGATCGTCTGCTGCGTGATCGTCACGGCGGAGGCGGTGTCGTAGGCGTCCTTGATGCTCTGGCAGCCTCCGATCGTAAGGCATGCCAAGGCGGCGAGCACGAGGCCCGCGAACAGTCGTGTCATGATGATGGTCTCCGGGAGATTGCCTGCGGACCCGGCAGGCGCGGGATAGAGTTACATCAGGTTATTGGTTGACGAGGGTGTGAGTTAGCGACCACGTTGCTGCCCAGAACAGGGGAGCGAGGGGCGGATGACACCGGAGTCGCCGGAGGATCGTACGCGTGAGCGGCAAGTCTCGATGGACGACGAAACACGCGTCCGAAAATGTGCAGAGACGCTGGAGGACGCACATCTCGAACTCATTGACCGATCAATCCGAAAAGGCTGGACTGAGCGGGAGGTCTGCCTCGGGCTTTTCTGGCTCGCAGCCTTTCATCTGCAGCTGATGAACGGCGATGCATCGCGGCTTGAAGACGTGGCGGCGCTCGTGCGGCGTGTGACGACGATGCTATAGGTGTGAGGCCACCATCACCGCGCCTCCAGCGCCGAGACGCGCTGCTCAAGGGCCGTCAGGCGCTCATCGACGGACGCCGGAGCGGGCTCGGCAGCGACAGGATTTATCGCCTCCGGCGCCCCTGCCCCTGCATTGAACCACGCGCGGCACTCCGCATCCGTGCCGTTGAACTCGCTGCAGTCCACCTGGGAGACGCCGTCGATCGTGTTCGGCTTGCCGCCCGACTGCCCGTCGCTGTACTGCCACAGGTCCCATCGTGCCCACGTGCCTGTCGGCCATTTCGGCGCGTCCCGCGCGGTGTACTCCGCCGTCCAGAGCGAACTGCCTTCAAGCCACAGCACCGAGCGGGAACCGATGTGATCTTCGAGCAGCGATCCGCCGTAGACGCAGATTGGGTTCTCGGGGGCGTGCTGACGCAGCCACGACACCGCCGCCTGCAGGTCGGCCAAGGTGCAGTCCTTGTCCTCGTAGTCGATGATGACGCGCTCGCCGGGCTCCGGCATGGCGGAGTCGACGAAGTGCTTCATCTGCACGTCGGCCATGCCCGCCGTCAGGAAATGGTAGGCGGCGAAGGCGAAGCCGTTCTCGATGAACCACTGCCGGCGCGCGGCATACTTGGCATCGGTCCAGGCCGTGCCCTGCGTCGCCTTGTGGATGACGCCGACGATGCCGGCCGCCCTCAGCCCGTCGAGATGTTGGACGGTGTTGAAATGCGAAAGGTCGATCACGCGCAAGATGCGTCTCATGGCAGGTCTCCAAGTTGTGATGTTGGAAGCGAAATTCCCGCGTGCCCGCCATATAGAGGCTCGCTTGCAGGTTGTTCTGCGAAACTCGGCTCTCTATAAGAGACCGGTCATTTAGCGGGATGAAAATGGATCAGTCAGCCAAGTCACACTTGCAGGAGGCCATGTCGAAAATCGAAGGCGTCACCTCCGTGTCGCAGATCGCGATGCACGCCGACACCTTGGTCATCGACGCCATACTCCGCTCCTATGCGAGGGCTGGGAAGCTTGATCCCCATGAGTTGGAGAGGGAGGCAGTCATCGTTGGCACGCTACCCACCGCTTCCAAGGGTGGCGACGTTGCCAAGGTCGTGGAGCTGTTCCAGCGCCGAGCGCTTACGATTGCGACGTCAATCCGCAAGATCGATGCATCGCGAAAGTGGAGGGCAGGCCGGCTGAGGATCCTGCATACGTCGGCTCTGTACGCTGCGCTGACGGTGATGATTTCGCTTTACGTCCTGTGACACAGCTCGGATGCCTAAGAAATTCCGAACCATTGCGTACGCTACCCTCGCGGTGATCGCCGTGATCTACGTTCTCGGCATCGCCGCACTTTTCGGCTGGGCGCAACCTCAGCCGTTCTGACCTGTCATCCAGAGACGATCCCGCTCCCTCCTCGGCCCATTAAGAGCGCTTTAAGAGTTTCGCGTCGATAGTTGGCGCGAGGCGGCGGCGCTCCTGGCTCTCTTGCGAGAGCCTCCCCCTAATGCCCTTGGCGTCGCTTGCCTCGCCATCGCCCGATCCTTCAGCCGGCTATGACGCCGGAGCTTCGTTCGCCGGCGCCGGCGGCTCGGTCACCACGGCTGCCGCCGGCCAGCAGCCCTTGGACTGCCCGTCGTCCCAGCTTGCGATCACGCTGCCGTCCTCGCCGAGGAGGCGCAGCCCGGCGCCGTCCTTCTGGACGATCGAGACGCCGTCGATCTTGATGGTGCTGCCGTTCGCGAGCAGCACGTTGTAGCTCTGCGTTGCCATGTGTGGTCTCCTCAGTTGGGCGTGCCGGCCTTCTTGGCCTCGGCGGTGACATGCGCGGCGGCGATCTTCTTCGGATCGGCGGCTCGGGGTTCGAGACCGAGCATCGTGTCGGACGCCTCCCGCAGCAACTGCAGCTCCTCGGCCGCCGCGTTGTACATCGCGACGAGCTCGGCGTTCTGGGCGCGGAGCTGGTCGACCTGATGTGCGAGGTCGAGGCTGTAGGCCTGCTCGTCCTCCCAGCGCTTGCGGTAGAGCGCCGCCTTGGTGTCGATGTGGATTTCGTCGGTCATGATGCCTCCTGTGGCGCTTGGGCGGTGATGTCGGACCAGTCGATCCTCGCCGCGGCGGCGATCTCCTGGGCATGGGTTGCGGCGTCGACGGCGGCCTTGGCGCCGAGCCGGCGCACTTCGATCAGCGCCGAGACCTGCGACCAGGCATAGGCCTGCGTCAGCACCTCGGCGGCCTTGTCGAGCAGCGAGACACGGTCATGCGCCGCCTCGGCGGCGATGCTCGGCACCTCGGCCTCCGGGATCTGCGGATTGGCCGAAACCATCTCCGCCTCGCGGCGCTTTTCCAGATAGACCATGCTCTGGCCGGCGCCGAGCGTGATCCAGTTGCCGCGCAGCCGCTCGGCCGAGGCGTCGATCGCCGCGAGGGCGGCGGCCTTGGCGGCCGTCAGATCTTCCGTAAGCGTCACGTCCATCTCAGGCCTCCGGCAGGGTCGCGGTGACCGCCGCGGCTATGTCGCGGCACGGCCAGTTGGTGCAGGTCACGTGATAGGTGCCGCCCGTGGTGGCGCGGATGACGAGGCTGCCGTCCTGGACGGCGTAGGGCGTCCTGTCGACCCGCACGAGGGCGCCCGCCGGCAGCGGGCTCAGGGTGGCCGCGTCCGCGCCGTCGGCCACGATCGAGAGCTTGTCGAAAGCCGCCGGGAATGCCGGCCGCTCGACGATCTCGCCGTTGGCGACGTAGTGCGTCGCGGCCGACACCGCCGGGTCGGTGACCTCGATCGGCGCGAAGAGCGCGGCGTCGGGGTTGACGTCGACGAGCGTGCCCTGGTGGTTGATCTCGCAGACGCAGGTGATCCTGCCGGTGTCCCGGCGGTAGAGCGCGTACCGCATCATTTGTAGAAGGCCTTGGCGTAGGCGGTGAGATAGACCGCTGTGTTCTGGTAGTCGTCATTGTCGTCTACCGTCACCTGGAAGGTCTGGTTACTCGAATAATTTCCTCTGACATTCATATTAGCGCTAGTTCCGATTGTGCTTCCGATGAGCGCGAACGAGTAAATGAGCACACCGTTCTGATAGAGCTTGACTCCGCCGCCTGTTGTGCTCGCCGTAACTTTCAGAGTGATATCTATCTCCACGTAAGCAGCGGCTGTGACCGGGAACGTCCAGGTGAATGGCGATGCCGTTCCGGCGGCATGGTGCTCAGGGTCCTGCGCAGGACCGCCGTCGATGACGCTCGCCGTCGTGGTCACCGCGTTGTTCGCGATCTTCAGCCGGGTGACGTTCAGGTCGCCGATGTTGGCGGTGGCGATCTGCATCGAGCCGACGATCGCCGAGGAGATGTCGACGGCGCCAAGGCTCGCCGAGATGGCCCGGAGGTTGTTGACCGCGATCTTGTCGGCTGTGATGGCGCCGGTCGCGATGTAGCCGCCTTGGATGAGCGTCTGCACGCCCGTCGACCAGGGCGAGAGGTCCGTCTGGTAGGGCAGCGCCTCGGCGACCATCGGACGCGCGACCCAGAGGTGCGAGTTCGCGGCGTAACCGCCATATCGCAGCACGCGCCAGGCCATGGTCCGCGCCGTCCCCGGCGCCGTGATAAAGCCTCCAACCCGGGTGAAGTCCGACAGGCCGCTGTTGCCTCCGCCGATGTCGCCGTTGTTCTTGGCGACCGAGCCCCCGGGAAGCTCGGTGCCGGCGGCGTCGAAGAATTGGAGCTGCACCAGGAACATGCCGTTGCGGTCGATGTTGAGCTCGGCGAAGTAGCCGGAGAACTGGTAGCGCTGGCCGGGCACCGCCGCCAGGCGCTTGCCGTTGGTCAGCAGCGTGGCCTTGTCGCCGTCCGCGTTGGCCTGCCACATGTCGATCGAGGCTTCGCCCGGCACCGTCCCCTGCTGGTACGGGTTGAGCTGCACACCTGCCACGGTCGAGAAGTCGCCGGTGCCTCCCTCGCTGTGGAAATTGCCGGACGTCCAGTCCGTCAGGCCGGCCTTGAAATCGGCATTGGGCAGGAGGTTTGCGGCATTGCCGACCGCGAGTTGGTTGGCGCTGACGGCGCCGGCGGCGAGCTTGTCCGTCGTGATCGCGCCGGCGGCGATCTGCGTGGCCGTGACGGCGCCGGCAGCGATGAGCCCGGAGGTGATGGCATTGGCGGCGATCTTGTCGCCGGTGATCGCGCCGGCGGCGATTGAGGCGGCCTTGACGGCACCGTCAACGATCAGTTCGCCGCTCGCCATCCGGACGACGGAGAGGTTGGTCCAGTACCAGGCGCCCGCGGTCTGGTTGCCGCTGCGGACGCGCAGCTCGGCATTCACCGCGCCCGCCGGCACCGTCCAGACGCCACAGTCGTAAGTGGTGTTCGTCGCGGTGATCTGGCTCGAGTAGATCGACCAGATGCCGACGCCGGAGACGGCCCCGGTCGCGGCATTGAAGTAGAAGAGCTCGACAACGAAATCGCCGGTGACGCCGCCGACGTCACCGGCGGCGTCGATCCTGATCCGGTACTTCTCGCCGGCGACGACCGGGATGCCGTCCGACGTCGTCGGGACGTCGAGGATGTCCACCGCATGGGTGCAGAGGCTGACCTCCGACCCGGCGGCGTTCGGGCCGAAGCGGCAGACGCGGCGGCTCCCGGTGGCGTCATTGCGCGAGATGACGGAGACGTCGCCGATCGGCCGGCTCCAGTTGCTGAGGTCGCCCGTCCCGAAATTGGCATTGGGAATGCAGTTGGCCGTCTGCGTGACGATCATCTGCGCCGTGGTGATGGTCTTCGAGGCGATCTTGCCCGCTGTCACGGCGCCCGCCGCGAGGATGCCCGTCGTCACGGCGCCGGCGGCAAGCGCGGCCGTGCCGATCGCGCCGGCCATTACCTTGCCGGCCGTCACCGCATTGGCGGCGAGCACGTCGGCCGTCACTGCGCCGGCAGCGAGCTTTGGGGTCGAGATCGCGCCGTCGGAGATCTGCGTCGCCGTGATCTGACCGGCGACGTCGCCTGCCGCCACCGTCGCCGTCCAGGCGCCGGCGTGGTAGCGATAGAGCTTGCCGTCGGCGGTATTGTAGACCTGCCGCCCCTCGGCATTGCCGGTCGCGGGCAGCACGGAGACGAGCTCGATCGGCTGCAGGCCCGAGGCGAACTTGGTGAGCGTCACGGCCTGGTCGGCGAGCTTGGCGGCCGAGACGGCCGCGTCGGCGATCTTGCTCTGCGTCACCGCTCCATCCGGCAGGTCGGCCGCGCTGATCGCCGATGTCCATGCGCCGTCATGGTAGCGATAGAGCTTGCCATCCGTCGTGTTGTAGACCTGCCGCCCCTCGGTGTTGCCGTCGGCCGGCAGGTCCGCGAGGAGCTCGACCGGCCGGATCGCGGCGGCGAACTTCGTCGCGCCGATCGTCTCGTCGGCGATCGCCCGCGCCGTCACCGCGGCATCGGCAAGCTTCTGCGCGATCACCGACTGGTCGATGATGTTGGCGCTGCCGACGCCGACCGTGCCGACCGGGACGTTGATCTCTATCAGGAGAGGATCGGACGCCGGCGTGAACTTGCCGCCGACGATCAGCGCGCGGACGATGACGCTCCAGACGCCGTCGGGCAGGTCGTCGAACTCCGCCACCTGCGTCGAGGCGTCGACCGTCTGCCGGATCGAGTTGCCGCTGTCGTCGGTCGCGATCGCTTCGAACGAGGCATAGTTCGCGCCGAAAATCGCGTCCCAGAATACCTTGGTGACGTGCACCGAGGCGGCGGTGCGCAGCTCGACGGACTGCGTCGCCCTGAGGTTGCGCGGCCGGTACTTCGACAGGTCCTCCGGCGCCGTCGGCGACGAGCCGGGGACGGCGCCGCCGTCGCCGGCCTGCACGTCGGGCGCGTCGTCGACCAGCGTGATCTCGGCCGAGAGATCACCGCTGTCGTCGGGCTTGATGGCGAGGACCCTGAAGACGCCCGTCTCCTGGCCGGAGAGGCCGAAGGTATAGAGGTTGCCGACCGCGGGCGCGGTGCCCGAGGTGATGGTGACGATCGTCTGCGTGCCGGCGATCGTCGTGACGCCGCAGACGTTGGACGTGCCGTCGCCGTACCGAAACCGGATGCCGTAGGCCTTGCCGGCCTCCATAACGGCCGGCTCGTCGAGCGTCACCTGGTTGCCGTCGACGGCCTTGACCCGGCCGGAGGCGAGGCCGGCGGCGATGACGTCATAGGCGACGGCCACACGGTCGGAGCGCTGGGCGATGAGGTGCTCGAAATCGACCGTCAGCTTGTAGGTCGCCGGCCGCTGCTTTGCGTCGGCGATCCGGTAGCGCGCCGCGTCGACGATCGCCTGCGGGTCCGTGACGCCGGGGAATTCGGCCTGCTCGTAGAGCGTGGCGCTGGTCTTGTCGTAGCCGGCGTCGAAGACGAGGATTTCGTCCTCGACGAAGTCCTTCGTGCGGTTGACGAACTTGCAGCGCAGCCCCTGGGGGAAGACGCGGTAGGTCTGCGACCAGGTGAAGCCGCGAGCGTTGCGCGGCGTGAAGTGCTGGACGATCGGCGCGAACTCGTCCTCCCATGCCACCGACCACTGCCCGTCGCGGAAGGTCGGCACCGCGCGCCCGGCGGCGCAGATGTCGCGGAGCGTGTCCCGCACCGACGCCGTGAAGTCCCGATACATGTCGAAGGCATAGCCCTTCGCCCGGCAGACATCGGCCCATGCCTCGATCGTCGGCAGGTCGAGACGCACGTCCGGCTGCGCCCGGGCATTCGCCGGCCCCTGCAGCACGAGCCGGAAGAGGTCAGCCGGGTTACGCGTCTCCTGCCCGTCAACCCACTGCGTTCCGTCCCAGGACTTCGCGATCGTGGAGCATATGGCGTTGAGGTTATCGATCGTGCCGTTGAGCTGCTTGGTGGCGCGGATGCGGATCGCCGTGACGGCGAGCGGCTTGGAAAACTCGATCGGCGGCGACGTGCGGATCGAGCGGACGGCCGACCAGGTGACGGTGTCGTAGATGCCGGTCTCGCCGGAATCGTGATCGTCCGACGTCTTGGTGATGCGCACGTCGCGCGCAGCACCCGGCGTCAGGCCCGGGAAGCGGATCGTGCGGCGGATCGGGTCGTTGCTCTTCGCGGTGATCTCGACCGCCTGCGAGGCGACGACGGTCTGCGTGCCCTGCACGAGCAGGTCGACCGTCGCCGTCCAGGTGTGGGAGGACTTCTTGCCGTTCGACAGGTTGACGTCGACGATGCCCTGCGGCGCGACGAGGTCGATCGCGATCTCCACCGCGTCCTCGGCCGCCGTCTGCACGAACGGGCCGCCCTCGACAGTGATGTCGAGCGAGAGATCGTCCTGCACCACCTCGGCCGGGTAGAGCGTCTGCTGGCCGTCGGTCGGATAGCCCTCGAAGGTCTGCACCTCGACGTCGTCGTAGTGGTCAATCGCGGTGTTGCCGATGCGGATATCCGACAGCTTGACCGGGCCGTAGCCCCACACGAACAGCATCCGCAGATACTGATCGTCGCCGTCGAATTCGGTGTAGGGCGACGCGGCATATTTGGGCTGCACCCGGGCATTGCCGAGCATCACCGGGATCGGCCCCCACTTCGACGCGGCGTTCTTCTGCGCGGCGATCGAGTAGGACTGCGTCGTGTCGTCTGACTTCGTCGTGGTCGGCGGGAAGAGCGCGTTGAGGAGCAGGCCGCCTGCCATCATGATGCCGCCGGCGACAAGGCCAGCAGCCGCATTGCCGATCAGGCCGCCGCCGACGAGGCTCGCGATGCCGAGGCCGGCCGGGCCGACGATGAAGGCCGCGGCGATCCCGAGCGCAATCATCAGGATCGACTTGAAGATATTGCCGATGCCCTTGCCGGGCACGGCCCGAACGACGACGTGCGCTCCGCCCTTCACTCGGACGCGGTGCCAGTGCTCCGGGTAGATCGCGTGGCCGTCGATCTCGACATGGGCGGAGCGCGCCAGTCGGCTCATGCCGAAGCGCTCCGCCGCCGCGTCGATGATCTCCGCGACGCTGACGCCGGCGGCCAGCTCCATCACCTGGTGCGCGCTCTTCAGCGGGTGGAGCGCCGCGATCACCGTGACGGTGTCGCGCGGCCCGAACACCTCGCCTTGCAGCGGCCCCTTGACGATCGCGTTCATGCGCACCTCGAGATGTGGCGGTAGATGCCCTCGACGCGCGCGGCATGGCGCATCGTCGTGTAGGGCTCGATGACGGAGGAGCGGTCCTGCTCGATGTGCAGCATAAGGCCGCGCCGGACGACGGCGCCGACGTGCCACGGCCGCTCGCGGATCAGCACGACGTCGCAGGGCTGTTCACGGCCGCGCTCCACCGGCACCCACGGATCGCGCTCCTCGGCGACAAGAACGTTGATGCGGCCGCGGTCGGAGGTGTCGGCATAGTCGGTCGCGAAGCTCGGGAGCTCGATGCCGAGCTCGCCGGCATAGACCAGCCGGAGCAGGCCCCAGCAGTCGACGCCGTCGCACGTCCGGCCACGGTCGAGCCACGGCAGGCCGACGTAGCGGTCGAAGCGCATCACGTGGTCGCCCACAGGCCCCCGAAAGCGCTTGGCGTGAAGTTGTCGCAGGGGAAAGGTTCCGAGGCCATGGCGTCGACCGTCAGGCTGAGGGTGACGGAACCAGCGTCGACGTCTGCCGATGCGAGCTCGAAGAACGGGTACGCCACCTCGACCAGGTCCGGCGAGGAGGCGAGCACGATCTCGATCGTCACCGTCGCCGGCGTGATCGTCGACTTCAGGAGCGGGGTGATTTCCTCGGTGACGTTGTCGAGCACGATCTGGATGACGCTCGCCGCATCGTCCCCCTCTTCGGGCAGCGCGACCTTCATCGGCAGGAAGCTGTACTGCGCGCCCCGGCTCGTCGTGCCGCGCAGCTGCTGCTCCGCGTCGAAGAGGTCCGCGTTGTCGCTCGACAGCCGCCAGACCTCCGTCAGGTCCGGATGCGTTATCGTCATCAGGACGACGGGGATTTCCTCGGTCTGCTCGTCGAATAGTGCCCTTCGGAAGGCGTCGGACACGGTCCTCATGGCAACCTCACCAGATCAAGCGTCACCAGCCAGCCGACGCCCTTCGTCGTCCACGACGGCATGTTCTGGCCGATCTGGACGACCCACGTTCCGGTCCCCTCCTGGGCGGGGAACTGGAACGGCAGCACGCCCTTCTTCAGGTCGCTCTCGACAAAGCCTTCGAAGATCGCGCGCTGTGCCTCCGTCATCTCCATCGTGACCGACAGCGGGCGAGGCACGTACGAGAAGCGCAGGCGTACCTTCGGGATGCCGGCATCGGTGTCTGACCGAATGCGGCCGTCGCCGAGGCCGGACTGATAGCCGTCCTGGTAGGCGCGCTGCGGCAGCGTGGCGGGCCAAGAGATCATCGGCGCATCACCTGCTGCGACAGGCCATAGGCGCTGCGCAGCTGCTTGTTCGTCGGCGAACTCGGGCGGAGCACGCGATCGTTGATTTTCTTGTCGAGCATGATCTCCACCTGCCGGTTGCCGTTGGCGTCCGTCGTCTGCTTCGCCGTCGCGTTCACAGGTTCGCCGTGGTTATGGACGACGACGCTGACATCGCCGCTGGAGTTGGCCGCTGGGCGAGCGGGACCGCTGTTCGTATTTGCGGCCAAGAACGACATCATCCGGTGGTTCGGCACCACCTTGGCGCCCATCGGGAGGTTAAGGAGCTCCGGACCCTGCTCGCCGACGATCGCGAGACCGCCCGGCGCATAATCCGTGCCCGCGGCGTACATGCCCGGCGTGAACGACGCCATGAAGGCCTGTCCGGAGCCGCCGAAGCGGAAGAAGTTGCCGATGCCGCTGAAGAGGTTCCCGAAGAGGCCGCCACCACTGCCCATGCCACCGCCGGCCGGCGCGGGCGGGAAGTAGTTCGACAAGTTCTTGCCGAAGGTGTCGAAACCGTTGCCGAGATTGCCAAGGCCGTACGCCGCCGCCGGCACCGCCTGCTGGCTGAACTGCGTCAGGCCGCTCGCCGCCGTGCCGGTCGTCGTCGTCAGGCCGCGAAGGGCCGTATTGAACTTCTCGACATAGGCGCTGCCCGTCGTGCCGAGGATGTCCGCGACGTTGCCGCCCCGGCCGACTGATCCCGGGCCGCCGAACCACGCCTGCGCGGCTCCATCCATGCCGTAGCGGGACATGTACCCGCCGAACTGATGGTTGAAGACGGCATCCTGTGCCCAGGGCGCGCTCAGGAACTGCGACGGCGTCATCCGGTAGCCGACGGCCTGTTCCGTCCATGCCGGGATGTTCGCGCCCATGACCTGATACGCGCCGTAGGCTCGATCGCCGCCCTTGGTAAGCGGGCCGAGCGCGGAATAGTTGCCGCTGCTCTCGATCGAGCGGATTGCGGCTGCCGCGGTGCCGATCGGCGGCAGCGCGGCGCGCGTGACGGCGCCGGGCATGTAGTTTTCGTTCGCATGACCACCGCCAAGAATCTTGTCGAAGATGCTGCCAGTCCCGCCGAGGCCCGCGCTGGCGACTGGCACCACGTACATCGGGTTCGCCATCGTCCCGAGCGTACCGAGCGCGGTCGACGACAAGGTCGGCGCCTGCGGATGCGACCACAGATCGGACAGCGTCGGCAGATTGCCGCCGAGCAGCATGCTCTTCAGCGGATTCGAGACCGCAAGCTGCAGGAGGCTCTTCTCGATATCCTTCGCGACATTGCCGAAGACATCCGAGATCGACGACGCGCCGTCGGCGAGGCCGTTGACCAGGTCGTCGATCGCCTGTGACCCGCCCTGCTTGAGCGTGTCCGTCGCCGCGGTCGCCTTGTCGACCGCCTGCGCATAATCCGACAGGGCGACCACGTCGTGCTCATAGCTCTTAGCGAAGTCGCTGCCGAGGCTGATGCCTTGGCGGCGGAGCGTGTTCTCGGCATCGAGCGTCGCCTGCAGGCGGCGATGTGCGTCATCGGAAAGACCAACACTTGCCGCCTCGGCCTGCAGTGACCGCAACTGCTCCTGCAGCGGATCGGTGAGCTGCTTCCGCGTCTGCATGTCGAGCGCGGCCCTTTGCGCGTCGGCGACAGCCTGCCACGTCTGGGCGTTCTCCGGGTTGAGCTCGATCTGCCGGCCGATCTGCACGTTGATCTCGGCGAGCGAGCGCGCGTAGCTGTCCAGCCCTGCCGTCTTCATGGCGTCCTGTGCAGCGCGGAGCGCGTCGGTCGCGTCGCGCGTGGCCTGAGCGAAGACTGCCGAGCTGGCGGCCGCGGCCTTATAATTGCGCTCGACTGGCGTCTCGCCTTCGCCCACAGGCTGCGCACGAACAGCGGCGCTGGCTGCCTCTGCCTGTTGCGCTACCGTCCTGGCATTGATCTCCTGCAATTGGGCAGCGCTCTCCCTCCGCATCTGCGCCAATCGGTTTTGCTGATCAATGAGTTGTTTCTGGCGATCTTCTCCGCCCGTATACTCACCGGGATTGATGGGCAGCGGGGTCGCGCCATGGAAAAGAGCGTCTGCGGCCTTCTGAGTGCCGCCGATTTGTGCAGTGGCGTCCGCGGCACTCTTGGCGATGCCTTCCAGATACTGCAACAGGGAATGCGATGCAGGATTCAGGCCGCGATCGCTTTCGAGTTTGCCTATTTGATCCAGTAGCTGCTCGATGGTGAGCTTCCCATGCTCCCATTCGTCATCCAGTTTCTTGAAGGCGGCGAGGCCGGCCGCGCCATATTGCCCCAGGTTAGACGCAGCACCTTCACCACCGGCATGAATGAAGGCTAGACCGGAAGTGATCTGGCTCCGATAGGAATCCAGCAGCTTTTGCTGATTGGCGAGATCATTCTCAGAATGCGCCGCAACGACGGAGGTCGGCAGCTTTCTCAGCTGATCCTCGTACTCTTTGGCGGCCTTGGCCGCCTCGGGGTAGGCTGCGGCGATTTCGTCAATGAAAGCCTTGTGCTGCTTCAGCACCTCGTCGGCATCAGGGATGCCCGATTTGACATAGGATTCGTACACGAGAACCGCTGCGCCTGCGGCCGCGAACCCGCCCGAGATCGCTCCTACGGGCGTCATGAAGCCAGACAGCAACGCGGTGCCTGCCGACGTGGCTGCGCTCCCCGCCTTCTTCAGGCCGGCGAGCAGACCACCTTCGGTCCCCTGCGCGAAGGCGCCCAGCACTTGGCTGCCTTCCATCAGCGCCACCTGGAACGGGTCCATGCCGGCAGCAAGAGCCTGGAATGTGTTCACGCCCGCCGCTCGCAGTTCCATCAAACCCGCGCGGTTCAGGGACAGAGCCCCGTTGATGGCGATGGCTTCCCGTTCGACCACCGCCATCCGCTGTGCGACAAGCGCTTCTCCAGCGGCGAATTCTCGAGCCGAGATCGCGCCGGCATCGGCCAACGTCCGGTACTGCACCAGCTTCTCGTTGAGCGCCGCCTGAGCCGTGCCGACAGGGTCAATCTCGGCGCGCAGTGCCTTCGCCTGGCGCTGCATCTCCTCTTCGGCCCGGGCCGCCTCCTGGAAAACAGCGGCCGATGCCGATGCGGACTTGCCCATGCCGCCGAGGCCGAACGACTGGTTCAGGTCGGTCGTGAAGGTCTGGCCGATCTGGCGGGCCTTGATCGCGGCGATCTCATCCAGCCGATCGAGCTCCGCGGAGAAGACGGCGGCCGAATCCCGCGCCGAGCGGCCGGCGCTGCCGCCGAGCCCCATGGAGGCGTCGAGCTGGTTGTGGAAGTCCTGACCGATCTGAAGCGCCTTCTGCCGGGCGATCTCGTCGAGGCGATCCAGTTCAGCCTGAAATGTCGCCGCAGCCTCGCGCGCCGAACTGTTGAACGAGTTGACGCCGAGCAGGTCGTTCAAGTTGGTCTGGGCGACGCCCATTCGCTGGGCGCTGCGGATGCCGGCGTCCTGGTAGATCGTTTGATGATAGGTGAGCGCGCGGCGCGCCTCCTCCTGCGTCGCAAGCGTCTGCTGCGTCGCCTGGTCGATGATCCGCTGCGCCCGGGCATATTGCTCGGCAGCTCGCGCGAAGCCGTCGAGATCAGCCTTCATGCGGCCCCATGCCCGCGAAGCGCTGAGTTGCCGCTTCGACGACGTCTCCGTCACCGTCGCCGCGCTCGCCGACGCCGCAGCGACACCATCCTGAGCCGCCGCGACCTTCTTCAGATCGGACGCCACCTGCTGCAAACCGGTCGATTTGCCCTGGATGGAGAGGCGACGGATGGTTTCAAGAGTGGGCATGGCCGTTGATCCGCAATCGAAACGTGCGTAGCCTCACAGGCCGAAGCCTGGGGGTTCACATGCTTAAATTTCTTGTAGGGACCGCTTGCGTGGTGATCATCGCAGCGGCAGGCTATTTTCTGTACGGCGAGATCAGCCAAAGAATGGAGGCGCGCGCTTTCGAGAATGCGCGCGTCTCTTGTCTCGGTGATCTACAGCGGTTCTATGGGGATCGCGTAGACAGCGACCTAGCCAGCAAGGTCAGCAATTGCGTCGTATCCGGCTACATGTCCGAAGCGGAAGTGAATACCGCTCTTAATCCGAAGATCGACTAACAAGACCGATCGCGCTGCGCGATCATTCGTTCCCTCCTGCGTTTTCCAAATACGCCCGATCCATCGCCCGGATCGCCCGGGTGAACCGGTCGAACGCGTCGGGATCCTCGATCCCAAGCCGCTCGGCATAGAAGTGGATCGCGGTGAACGGGATCGGCCCGGTGCCGAAGCCCGTCGGCCGGTCCGTCGTCAGCTCGAAAAAGGCATCCCATACCGGCTCAAGACGCGGCTCGATCTCCGGACGCGCGAGAAGCGCTGCGGGCGCCTCGCCCTCTTCGGCAAGGTCCATCAGCCAGTCGAGCCGGTCACCCCAGGCTAGGCTCCAGCCGAGGGCGAGGGCGAGTTTTTTTCGTCGGCCGCCTGCTCCTCGGCCGCGCCGTCGCCGACGATGCTTGCCGCCCACTGGACCGCGACCCGAAAGCGGGAGAACTGCGGGTCGGTGAGGAGCGCGCCCGCCTTCTCCTTGCTGTAGGGCACGGCGCTGCCGTCCTCGTCCTCGACGCCGCTCCAGTCGAGGAGCACGGTCTCCTGCAGGCAGATGCCGGTGATGCGGTCCATCTCGTCCGCATCGACCTGGCCGCCCACGCGCTTGCCGCGCGGCAGCGCCTGGATGAGCTTCGCCTGCAGGTTCCGGAACGCCTTGTTCGGCACGCCCTTCACCTTGAGCCGCAGGTCGCCCATCTCCGGGATGTCGCCGATCCACTCGCCCTGCTCGACCGCCGCGGCGTCGACCTTCATCTCACTCAGCTTCACTGGTCTTCTCCTGTTTGACGGCCGACGGCGCGGCCTCTCTGGCAAGCCCCTTGGCGAGGATGTTCGTGCCAAGGGCATCGGATACCTCCAGCGTGGCGCCGGCGGCGTAGCGGACCTTCTTGCCGTTCGGATAGGCGTCGAAGGATCGGTTGACGGTGACGGTCTTCATGATCAGGCCACCGCGCGGCTGATCTTCACCGAGGCCTGCTCGGTCGCGTCGTAGACGGCCTGGACCGGGATCGAGACGATGACGTCGTCGGTCTGGCCGCCCTTCTGCACCTGGCCGTCGCCGAAGATGATCTTCGGGAAGAGGAAGGTGTACTTCTTGTTGGCGGCGTTGCCGACCGTGAAGGAGAGCGCGCCGCTGCCGTGGTCGAGCACCTTCTGGTAGAGCGCGTTCGAGGCGAAGTAGGCCTCGATCGTGCCGGTCACCTCGCACATGCCCTCGCCGAAGGCCTCCGAATAGAGGTCGCCGACGACAGGACGGGTGCGGAGGTTGTTCGCCACCTGGAACTGCACGCGCCGGATTTTCGGCTGCGGGGCCAGATCGGCAACGGTGAGCGCCGCGACATTAGCCGAGGCGGTCGACACCGGCTCCGTGTCGGCATCGGCATAGGTGGCGCCGACGACAGCCGCGCTGTCGAGCGTCTCCTTCTGGCCCATCAGGTCGACCGAGCCGGTGACGGTCTGGCGCGCCTGGATGTCGAGGGAGAACTGGTTGACCATGCAGCCGGTGAACCGGGAGTAGGATTCGGCCGCGCCGATCGTCAGCGTCTCCTCGAAGGTCAGGCTCTGCCGGGTCGTGCCGTTTTTGAGCACGTCGACGTTCCACGCGCCGAAGAGCGCGGCCGCCATGATGTCGTCGAACGTCCCGTACGAGAGTTCGATGGGATAGGAGCCGGTGACGTCGAGGCCGTTCAGCATCATGTCACGAATGTTGCGGTCCGGCTGGATTTCCTTCGACGTATCCGTCGTCTTGTTGGTGCGCAGGCCTCCGGAGGTCGTGCGCAGCATGGTGAAGGCCGGGGTCGCCGGCGTCGTGCCGAAATCGGTCTCCGCGACATACGCGACGCGCAGACCACTGCCAGAGGCAAAGGGCATGGGAGGTCTCCAGATTGTGGGGATGGATCAGCCGAGGTCGGCGCGCCTTGCCGAAGGGCAGGACAGGCATGAGAGGGGGCGGTGAAGAGGTAGACTCCTCACCGCCCGCGTGCTTCCTTCATCAGGCTCAACTAATGGAGGAAGATATGGTAGAGCATGACGTTGCCATTGCCGCCACGATGAACTTAGTGGCTCACTTAGTGATCATGCTTCGAGACAAGGGCGTCTTCACGAATGACGAGATTATTGACCTCGTCAGGCATTCGTACGAAGCCGGCTCAAAAGGCGGACCAAAAGAGCAGTTCCGGCAATTTTATAAAATGGCCTTCCCCAACCTGCCCTTAGATCAGACGCCTTGACTGCGCCTACGGTGATAAGGGTTTCATTCATCATCCTATCCTTTCTGGACGGCTTCGGCCGTCCGGTTACCCGATGATGTCGAACTGGTACGGGACGACGAACGCGAAGGTGTAGTAATTCCCGTTATCGTTATCGTCGTCGCTGACCGGCGAGGTCGGCGCCCAGGTCTGGACGCCGTCGAAGTCCTTGCCGCGGAAGAGCGCAGCCAGCTCGGCGCACCACTGCCGGCCGGTCTCCGTGCCGCTGCCGCGCTCCATCTCAAGTACGAAGCGGATTGCGCCCTCTTCCCGCCACCGGTTGGCTCCCGGCGCGCCGACGCTCATCGGCTCGGCGGTCGAGAATGGATACTGGATCACGAGGAAGGGGGAGCCGTCCGTCGGACGGTCGCCACCGTTCTCGTCGATCACCGGGCAGCGCGCCCAGTTCGCCGCCAGGCGCGCGCGAACGGCAATGTCGACACCAGCGCTTGCCATCAGAACGTCCTTACGATCACCGCCGGCTGCCGTCGAAGCCATTCATCACGCGCTGCCTCGCTCATCCGGCGCCCAGGGCGCGTCAAGCTGGTGCGGCTTGCCCATTCCTCGAGATGCGTATCGGAACTGCGGAGCGACCGGTAGCTGAAGCGGACGCGCGCGACGTTGCCGAAGCGCTTCGCCGCCACCGCCGCCACGGCCTGATAGACGCCGTCAGGCGCCTGCGCAGACAGGCCGCGTTCGATCTTGCGGGCGTAAGGCTGCGTGTTGATGAATGCGTACTCCTCCGCCGCCGGCACGCTCTGTCCAGGCTCTACGGCGACGTCGTCAGCGAAGAGGATGTGCGAGGCGGCATAGCGGCCGGTCAGCACCGGAGAGGCGTGCACCAGCTGCTCGCCGATCCATTCGAGCACGTCGGTGACGAGATCGAACTCGAAGACGATAGTACCATCCGGCCGGACCGCCTCAATCGGCGCGCCTTTCCTCCCGTCGACGAAGGTTTCATGCGGCGGCGTCTCGCCGAGCGCAGCGCGGTTCTGCGCCTCCGCCTCCGCGAATGACTGGCGGGCGAAGTCGGCGAGGTACCGGCTCTGCGCTTCCGGCGACAGGTCCTGATCGATGATGACGGCAATGTCGCGGTCGATCGGATCGATTTTCGTCGCGACAGCCATCAGCCGCGCACCCGAAGCTCGTAGGCGATGAGGACGCTAGCGACGCGACGCGTCGAATCGTCCACGGCCTCGATACTCAGCATCGTGCCGCGCGCGACGATCTTGTCGCTGCCGCTCGTCTTGAACGGCACCGGAAAGCCGGACGTCTCGACGTCCTCGGCGAGCAGGATCACCTTGCGGTCGCCCTGCTCGATGCCGCTGACGAGTTCGTTCGGCTGATAGCCCGTCACGCGGGCGAGCGCCGACGCCTCGATCGGAGCGCCGTTCGGCACGGTCCGTCGCAGCGTCACCGTCTCGCCGTAGGCGCCGAGCATGCGGCGGTACTGCGCGCGGAGGCGGGCCGGTGTCATACGCCGCGCCTATAGTTGCAGAGCAAGGAAGCGACTGCGCCGTCGATAGCCTGTTGCATGATGACGGGACTGGAGTAGCGCAGTTCTCCGACGCCATCGACCGTCTCAGACATGAGCGAAGCTTCCGCACCGACGGAAAGATAGAACGACTGCACCAAGCGGAGGAGTGCCTGCCTGATTGGCTCGTCGACGCTGTCGTAGCCAACGACGGCGGTGACGGTGATCCGCGAGCGAGGCCGGGTCCCTGGCCAGCGGCTGCCAAAGGTGGGAACGATGGAGACGTCGAGATCGTCGTTGCGAAGCTCGTAGCCCGTCGGATCAAGCGTTTGCGCTTCGCCCGCGGGGTCGAGATAGGAAATGTACGAGATCGACTGCACCGGCGCCTCAGATACGTAGGCGAAATCCTCAAAACCATCGCATTTCGCCTCGACGGTCTGCGTCATCAGTCGAATGCCGCAGTAGCGCTCGACATACCGAGACGCGGCGGCGATTAAGCGCTGAAGCAATGCCTCGTCGTCTGAGCCGACCGCTTCGATCCCGCACTGGCGCTGCGCATCCTGCACCGACACAGGCGTGGCGGAAGCAGGCTGGATGACCTTCGATGGGTACCACATGATCAGCCGCGCTTTTCCGGCGCCGGCCTCTTCACGGCCTTTTCCATCTTCTGTTCGGAGACCGGCACGGCCTGCTCCGCCGCAATCATCCGCGTGGCCTCGTCGGCGGAGACGTCGATCTCATCGCCGGCATTGAAGGCGCCAGCCGGACCGGAGCGGGAAACGAGGAGTTTGATTTTCATTGGATGTCTCCTTCGGTTTTGAGAGCGGGCACATCGCTGCGCCCGCCTTGCAAAGCCGAAGCTCAGGTCGCGGCGGTGATGAGGTGCTTCACGGCAGCGGTATCGCCAAGTTCGCCGTCGAAACGGATGAGGCCGGCGATACCGAGATCAGGCCAGAAGCGCTCACGAAGGACGCCGATGACAGGACTGCCGACCTTGCGAACGAAGTACTTGCCGAAGTCGCCGAAGAGCATCGGCTTCTTTGCCGCGGCGATGCCGTCCATCGCCTGATTGACGGAGTAGCGATAGCCGAGCAAGGAGCCCGGCTGGCCCTTCGTCACGTCGCCCATCTGCCACAGATAGTTGCCGTTGCCGTCCTTCAGTTTCCGGATTGCGGCCAACGTCATGTCGTTGAACATGAACTGGACCTTCGGCGACTGGCGATAGGCCGGATCGACGGAGTGAACCAGATCGATGATCTCGTCCGAGACTATCGCCGCAGCGCCTGCCGCCGTGACGCCTAGCGAAGATGCCGTGACCACGCCGTGTGGCGCCGACGCTCCGCTCCCCGTCGTCAGCTGCAGGTTCGCGATGCGGCCGAGACGCTCGCCGAGAAGCGAGCCGAGCAGCTGCTCCATGTTGAAGATGGAATCCTGCGAAAGCTCCCACGAGAACCGCACGAACTCGGTGTCGAAGGCGTAGGCCTCGAGTTGCTTCTGGCCGAACGTCACGTCCTTGCCGCCGTTGTCCGTAAGCGCCGTTCCTTCGGCGTGTGCTCCGGCCGTGACGGCAGTGTCGTCGACCGTCGGTAGCAGGATCGGATTGCCCGAGGCAGTATTGATGGTGGTGCAGATGTCCTCATCGTACATCGGCCCCCACGCCTTCATCGACCGGATGATCTGGTTAGACAGTTCCGTGGGCACGGTATAACCGCCGGCCGTGTTGGTGCCGGCCGTCTGGGCGCGGAACTCGGCCTTCGCCTGGACACCGGCGCGGAGAACGGCACGCTCTTCGGTCGAAAGTTCGCTGAGATCAGCGCCGCGGGACAGGAAGCGAAAGAAGACCTCGCGATAGGTAGGCGTCTCGCCGTCGTCGCGCCCCCGCGTCTCCCCATCCCCGGGGTTGGGGCGATTGCGTGCACGGGCCTCTTCGGCGCGTGCCTCAATCAAGGCCTGGCGCTCTTCGCGCTCGATCTGCTTCTCGATCTTGTCGAACTCGCTCATGATGTCGTCATGGCGCGTTTCGAGTTCGGCCGCCCGGGCCTCGTCCGTGTTCTTCTTGATCTCGTCGAGAGCTTCGCGGGCGTCGTGAACGAGCTTTTCCCGCTTCTCCTGAAGTTCTTTCAAGGTCATCGTTTTCTCCATCTGACCATGTGGGAAGAGCCCGCCCGATCGTGTCGGGCAGGCGGCTAATGGCAGGAAGCGGGATGCTTGCCATGCCCTCCGGCGGGTGCCGGGTGAAACCTATGAAATCCGGCGGAAGCGCTGTTCGGCCTTGGCCTTGCGCTCAACGATGCGCCGTGACGCCGCGGCGTGGTTCTGCTGCCGCGCTTCCTTCCGCGCCTCATCGAGGCTCCGAAGTGCAATCGAAGTGTCGGTATAGGCCGGGAAGGCCACGGCCGACACTTCCCTCAGCTCCGCCGCGAGAATCGTGCGCGACGGCACGTCGCCGGTCTCATCCCATTCCTCGCGGGTTGCACGGAACGAGAACGACATGCCGGTGATGTCGCCACGCTCCAGTTGCACCGCGAGGTCGCGGCCGTCCGACGTGTCGGGCAGGTCGATCTCGACATAGAGGCCGGTATCATCTTCGCTGAGCCGCAGGGTGCCGGCGGACATGCGACCGATCACACGGCCGCTGTCATGGTCGATCAGCGCGCGGACGTCCGACGACTTCAACGTGTCGGAGAACGCGCCGGGCGCGATCGTCTCGTAGAAATAGCCGCCGATGTCGGTCTTCTGGTTGAAGACCGCCGCATAGCCGACGGCGACCTTGGCGCCGTCTTCGCCCGCGGCCCGAAGCTCAGGCGGCTTGACCGTTGCCCTGATTTCCAGAGTCGCCATTCGACCCTCCGTTGTTCGTTGGCTGCGAGCCCAACACCACCGTTGCGCCCTGCATGAAGAGATCATCTGCGGCGGGGTTCGGATGATTTGGGCGGTTCTCCAGATGGCGGCCTTCGTTCGGGGTCAGGAAGCCGGCCTGAATGCCCCGCGCGATACCGTCGATGCGGCTCTTGAAGTCGCCACGCATCAGGCCGTCGAGATTGTGCTCCACGTAGCGGCCGCCGTTCATCTGGCCGAATATCTTCAGATTCATCTCGTCTTCGAGCGCCTGAGCCCACTGACCGATCAGGTGCTTGACGAGATGCAGGTCCTGCTGTTCCGCGTTGGAGAACGTCGCCCGCGTGAGGTCCTGCAGAAAAACTGGCGGGAGCTGATAGGCCCGCGCGATCTCCTCGACCTGGAACCGCCGGGCCTCGATCATCTGCCCCTTGGCCGGGTCGTAGCCGACCTGCGTCAGCTTGTGCCCCGGCGGCATCGGGAAGATCGGCTTGCTCTCCTTCTTCGCCGCGTCGATCGCGCGGTGAATGTCGCCCATCGCCCGCTTCATCGCTTCGGCGCCCTGCGGAAGCGGCCCTTCAAGGGCAAGAGGAGGAACACCGCCGCCGGCAAAGAACTGGCTACCGTAGTCGTTCATTGCCAGTGCGAGCTGGATCGCCTTTGAGGCGAGCGTGATCGGCCCGTAGTGCGAAAGCAGGTCGCTCTTCAGCATGAACGGGACGTCGATCACGTCTTCGGCGGAATAGGCCTTCCCGTCGACTTCGTAGGTCGTGAGCCATGCCGAGCGCTTGACCGTCGTCCTTGCCGGATCGAGCGGCCATAAGGCAGCGATGCCTTGCGGCGTCCGCTCGATCCAGGCGAGGCCTCGTCCGCCCGTGAACACCTGCTGCCAGAAATACTGGCGGAACTTGAAGGATCCCATCGTGGGGTTCGCCGCCTCATGGACGACCACCTCCAGCCGCCCACTGATCCGCTCCGGTCCGCTTTTCGTCCGTCGATAGGCGTGAAGCGGGAGCGTTGCCAGCGTGCGCGACAGGAAGGCTACAGCTGCGGCGACGGCCGGCACCTGGAGCGCCGTGTCGATCGTCACGTGCGGCAGGTTCGCGGCATTGACGCCGAAGAACGCAAGGAAGTTCTCGGCACTGACGGGTACGGTCTCGGTCTCTATCGTGGCGCCGCGCGTCTCGGCTTTCCTGCGTCCGAAGAACTTCATTGCGCCACCAGAGAGAATTCAGGATCGTCCCAAGGCGACGTGACAGGCATCGCCTCGAACTCGTTGTGCGCCGCTCCGACGGCTTCGGATATCGAGATCATGCCGTCGATCCGGCCGCGCGAGCGCTTCTTGTCGAAGGCGCGGTTGTTCGTCGGGTCGGACACGATGATCGCATTCGCGGCGCACATCGTTGTCACGGGGCTCTCCTCGATGACGATGTTGCCGTCGAGGATCGCGTCCTCGAGTTTCTCGATCGACTTCGGCATGCAGAGCGCCCTGTCCTGGAAGACGACGCGCGTCCCCTGCCCGTGGCTGACCATCATCAGGCCGTCGCCTGCAGGTTCATCGTCTCCTTCGAAGCGCCAGACCGGGAAGTTGATCCGGTCGCAGGCGTCGATGAAGTCGCCGATCTTCGCAGGGTCGAAGGCGAGGAAGCGGACATCGTGCCTATCGACCAGCGCCTTCACCTTTGCGCCGACAAACTCGTAGTCGATCGTGGCCCCCGGGACAGCCTCGATCAGCCCCTTCTCCGCCCATTGGTCGTACGGTGCATTGTCGTCGCGGCTGCGGTCGTGGATGCCGGCGCGCGTCGTGAAGTACCAGGTCTTCACGAAGAGCTTGCCTTCCTTCCGCCAGCACGCCGACAGCGCCGTCAGGTCGTTCTTCTTCGACAGGTCGAGCCCCAGCCAGCACGGCGCCCCCACCATCGCCTCTTCGTCAACGACGCCCTGGCAGCTTTCCCAGGCTTCCTGCGTCGTCCAAAAGCCCTCCGTGCCGACCGGGATGCCGAAGTATAGGCGCTTCGTCGACAAGGCCTCCGACAGCATCAGCCGTGCCGTGTTCACCCGCTTCCTGACGTTGTCGACTGGATAGGTGATGCCAAGCGCCGGCAACGCCTTCTGCCAACAGGCCTCGTTGTCGAAGACCGTCTCGCGGTCCTTCTCGTCCACGCGGGCGATGAAGCCGAACAGCGTGTCGTCCTCGGCCTGACCGGTGACCACCTTCTGAAACAGCTCGGAATACTCGGTGCCGACGATCTGGTTAACCGCTGGCGTGTTCGTGCCGAGGAGCATGAGCGGATCACCGCTCATCTTGTCGATCGCGGCCTTCCAGATCTGCAACGCGTAGGCCGTCTTGAACTCGTGGATCTCGTCGGCGAGCACCGCATAGGGTCGAGGACCCGAGATCGAATCGACCGAGGCCATCGACTGGAACTTCGAGCTGGTCTCCGGGTGCTCAATCTTCCACGCGTTATCGCCGGTGCCGCGGATGACGACCGTCCCGCGCGCCTCAAGGCTGTCGCCCTCGTCGCAATCGGGGATCGTTGCCCGGCACATGTTGACGCCGTCCTTGAAGAGGACGTTCGCCTGGTCCTTGTCGCCGGCGATCGCATAGACCTCGGATCGCTGCTTGCCGGCGAAGCCCATCATGTAGAGGCCGGTGCCTGCCATAAACGGCGACTTCGCCTGCCCCTTGCCCGTCTCAAACCAGGCCATGCGGAATCGACGCAGGCCGTCCGACCGGCGCCAGCCGAAGAGCGAGGCGGCTCCGAAGCCATGCCATGGCAAGAGGTTGAACGGCTGCCCCTCCGCCGCGCCTTCCGTCACCGTCAGCACGGCCGGGAAGAACCCGCAGGCCCGCTTGGCCTTGTCCACGTCGAAGCTCAGGCCGCGCGCCGAGCCGCTGTCGAGATCGCGCAGATGGCGCCGGCACGCGGCGACAACCAGCTCCCCAGCTACGACCTTCCCATCCAGCACATCGCAGGCGTAGCGTGTGGCAAGGTCATCAGCCGCCGGCCGAGCCGAGATATGCATCCGCTGCACGCTCCCGTCGCTTCTTCCGCTCCGCCTTCGCCGCTGCCGCCCGGCGCCGCGGCGAGATGCCAAGTTCGGCTTCCAGCGCGGAAGCATCCGAGCCGGCTTCTCGCATCGCCGTGAAGTAGGGGCTCACCCGTGCGATCGCTTTCGAGTTCCCACGGCGCGGCTTCATCACAGGCCCGCTCTCCGCCACCTGCCGATACATCCGGTCGAACATCACGTATGCGCAGATCAGCCGCTGAACCGAATGGCCGTTGGCGGCGGCGAGAAGCTGGCGATCCTTCAACTCGGTGGTGACGATCCGCCAATGCTCATGGGCCGTGGCAATCTCCAGCTCGTCCGTGAAGAGCAGATTCCAGTCGGGCTCGGCGACGATCGCGCCTGAACCCTCGATCACGTCCATGGCAGATCAGAGCTACGCTCTGCCCTCAACTTTTTGGTTTGAAACTGGTCTCGGCGAAAACGGACGACCTGTGCTGGTCCAGCGCCCCAGGCCTTTTAACTTCCGGCCCACCCCCGCCCCGATCGTTCCCAAGAGGTGGCGACGACCTTACCCCGTCTGGGATCGGAACACCCCGTCACGCATTGAGATGAAGGCGAAACGGAGCGATCGTCATGAACACTGCCAACCTTCAACTCGAAGGCGTCTTGATTGCGCTGGCCGAAATCAACCGGCTGCTCGTCAGCAAGGGGGTGCTTTCCAAAGAGGAAGTCGCACTGGCCTTGCGAAGAGCCGAGTCTAGCCTCACCAGCGAAGACAGACCTGAGGAGGTCTCCCTCGCCAACATAGACGCAATCGTCTTTCCGGTGAGGCTGCTTCAACTGGCGAACAGCAGCGACGAGGAGATCGCAGACTTCTCAAAGTTGGCACGACTAGTTGCCGAGAGGAAGGCGCCGCATAACGGCCAACGTCAACGACGCGGGTTCAATCTGTTCCACGGATGGTCCGGCGCGAGCGGCCGGCCGGCGAGGTCGCAGCCGATGACGTAACCGCGCGCCTCCTCGCGCTGGATGAGCGCGTCATGACAGGCCTTGCAGACCGATTCGAGGTTGGCGAGGTCGAAGAACAGGGCCGTGTCGCCCTTGTGCGGCCGCTTGTGGTTGACCACTGCGGCCTGCGGATGGTGGCGGTTGCCGGTGACGAGGAGCGAGCCGCAGCGCTGGCAGGTGAAGAAATCGCGGGCGAGCGCTTGCTGGCGGAGGTGGCGCCAGGCGGTCCCGTGATAGAGCGCGCGGTAGGCTTCGGCCTGGGCGCTGCGTCGATCTGGCATCCGTCGCCCACCTTGGATAAAAATCGGCTGAGGACTGATCTGCGAGGGGCAATGAAGGCAGCTGCACTCATCATCAACATCGGCTTCGGCCTGCTCGCGATCCTGTCCTTCTGGAGCATGGAGACGAGCAGCCATCCAGGATCGGCGATCGCATTCGCAATGTCGCTCGTCTATTGGGTGGCCGCCAACATTATCCTTGCTTCGATCTCATTCTTGCTCGGAGCGCTGCGGCGTTGGCGCTCTAGGGCGGGCTAAGCACGAGCAATCATCGGAGGGCCGACATGCGCACCACTTCACCTGATGAGGCGATCGCCATTGCCAAGAGAGTCGCTACTGATTTCGAGGCTGACGGCGGCACCGATACCCAGTCGGCCATCACGGCGTTCTTCGCGGAGATAGAACCGGCGCTGGCGAACGCGAACGTCGACCGTAATGCATACCTCTCCGCCGTCGCCTCAAAGATCAGGATCGAGATCGCCTCACCCGATCCGCAGCGCGCCAGGCGTTCCGGCTTCTTTTCCGCTCTCCTTCGAGAGATCGCGTCGCGGAGCCAAGTCCCGACCTGACGAGTGGTAAGCGCGAGCCGCCAGATAAGGAAGGCGTCGTCCTATGAACATCATCGAGGTCTTCCTGCCCCTTGAGAAGCGCAGTGGCGATCCGATCGATGTCGAGACGATCGAACAACTGGTTAAGGACCTTGCGGATCGCTTCGGAGGAGCCACGGCCTTCACTCGCGAGCCAGCAGAGGGCCTATGGAAGCGCTTTACGAGCATCGAGCGCGATCGCATCGTTATCGTCGAGGTCGTGCTCGAAGCCGTCGATGACGTTTGGTGGAAGAGTTACAAGGGCCGCCTTGAGCGCGAATTCGAACAAGACGAAATCATGATCCGCATCACCCCGTGCCGGTTGCTTTAGGCACCGGCCTTCGAGTGGGAGCCGTCCGGTGAAGTCACGGTGCGTGCGTACTTCGAAGTGCTCCGTCCGCCTGTCGAGGCGGAAACGGCCGATGTAGCCGCCGGCTGGTAATTGGCCGTCGGATGGTTCCTCCCGCTGCTCCGCATTGAAGTGTTGAAACCCTGAATTCTCAAACCATATTTTCCGCGCCGACCCCAGCGAGGGGCGAGGCTCTTGCAAAGTGTCGTGACTTTTGGAGGAAACGATGAGCGATCGTCTGTTCGATCCACCGGTTTTCATCAAAGGCGGCAAGTACCTCATCCAGGAGGTTGCCGGGCTGAAAGACGCCATCGACATGCTTGAGGCGTGGCCGGATGAGCGGCGTGATCTGATCTACGATGCCGTCCTGAAGGCCTGTTATGGCGCTCTCGATGGCCGAAGACCGACCCGGGCCGCACGGAACGCGTTCGTCGGCTTCGCGAGGCGCGCCGGCATCCTCGAGGAGACGGGCACAGTGGCTGCCTGGATGCGAAGCATGGATGCCCGACGCAGCGAATTCGCCGCCTGAAGCTATTTCAACGGAATCGGTTGCTGGAGGTTTAAAGGAGATGAACAGCCGAACCTTTGACAAGCCCATCGAAACCATTGTGGGCCTCGGATTCGTCCGGCCGATCAGATCCGTGGAGGAAGCCTATGCCTTCCTAATGGACTGGCGCGGCATGCAGGGGAGCGACAACAAGCACGCCGTCGCACTGAAGACGGTCAAGGCCGCGCTTGACGGCGCCATTGATGCCGAGACTGCCCGGCCCTTTGTTGAGGCGTTCGCCAGAGCGGCAGGCGTCCTTATGCCTGACATGGACGGCGTGATCGCCAACGCCGCTATGGGCGCGAAGTCAGGACATGCGGCGCACTAGTCGGCAGATGTCCCTGGGGCAGTGGTTCACGCCGCTGCCCCTCAATGCCCGCGTAATCGAGCGCTTCAAGGCCGGCGGCGACGATTGACGGACTCGCATGGTAGAGTCGATCGAGAAGGCTGGCCGTACCGGCGCCGCTTGTCCATCGGCACCACATCTCATTCTTGGCGATGCGCAGATTGCGAAGGAGCGGCAATGGACGTGTTAGGCGGCTGCCTATGTGGCAACGTGCGTTACCGAGCGACCGGCAAACCGCTGAACTCGAGGATTTGCCACTGTCGTCAATGCCAGAAGGCAACTGGCGCCGCCTTCAACGCCCGAATTCTTTACCCGGGCGACAGGGTGACGTTCAGCGGCGAGTTTGCAACCACTCACTCGTCCGACGATCTGGTGCGCGGGTTCTGCGCCTCCTGCGGGACATCCGTCTTCACGCACCGCCTATCCACCGACTGGATCGGCGTGACGGTCGGATCGCTCGATGACACGTCTCAATTCGCTCCAGAGGCTCATACCTGGGTGAGCGAGAAGCAGCAGTGGCTTGTGATAGCCGATGGCCTTCCTCAATTCGAGAGAATGCCGCCGGTGGCGACCCGATAATCTTTTCGCCCGCGGCTCCGTCCAAGACCGCACAGAGTGGCGCCCCCATTTATCTCCCTGAGGGTTCCCGCGGCCACGCTGTCCTCGACACCAAGGGACCTGCTTTTGCCTTTATGCGTTCATCTGGCGAGGGACGCTTACGCCAACCAGGAAAAACCCATGAAGAAACTGATTATTGCTTCGGTCGTCGCACTCAGCGCGACGCTCTCCTTCGGACTGGCACCGGCCTCTGCGGCCTCGGTCCACTTCGGGCCGAACGGCGTGCGCATCACCGAACGCGATCACCATCACCACCGCCACCACTGGCGTCATCACCGTCATTGCTACACAAAGACGGTTCGGAAGTGGCATCACGGCCACCGCGTGGTGAAGCACGTTCGCGTCTGCCGCTAAGTCGTCGAGCGCTCCGGCAGTCGTCGGGGCGCTTCCCTTCACGAGTTGTCAAACCAGATTTCGGGCACAAGCCGCCCTTGCGCTCAAGTGCATCTGACCGAGCCGGGCCTGCTCCGCTGATGGCGTCCGAAGACCCTCAAACATGACGAGCAAATCATCCGGGGCCGAATGTAGGTGATTTGCGGAAATTGCACAACCCTTTTCGCATTATGCACAGATCAGGCCACGGTGGAGCCTCTTTTCTTCGGCAGGTCGTCCAGCTTCTCCGGGTCGAACACGACGGGCGTCATGCGGCCGAAAATATCGACCAGCGCCTTGACCCGCTCGTCGTGGGTGACCGCCTCAGCCTGTGCGAGGAACGACGCGAATGGACCGTCGTTGATCAGGAACTTCCTTCCCGAAACGAACCGTCGCTCAAGCCCCTGTCGCTCGCTCTCACCACGCGCCCTCTTCGCCGCCCTCGTCTCGTCATAGGCGCTTTCGAACTCCGCGGTGATGATCGCCTCGATAACGGCAGGCGGAATGCGCAACGGGCCGTTGTCGCTGCCGAGCGGGCCGACGACATCTTTGATCGCACGCACCTCCGTCCAATCGTCAATGGGTGCATCAGCGCGCGGGTGGACGACGAACATGTAGCCGGGCAATAGCGGCTCCGACCATTCGACCGTCACGTTCAGGCGGCGGTTGAACCGGTCGAAGCGTCGGCGGGGCTGATAGACGTCATAGCCGGCCTCGCGCAGCTCGGCGAATACAGCGTCGCCCGTTCCACCCTTCACGCGGACGGCGAACCATCGCTTCTCCGGGACGGTCAGCATCATGCAGCCGGGAACCTTGATCTTCATGCTGTTGCCTTCTTCTGGTCGAGAGCACTGCGGCCGATCGTCGGATTCAAGCTCTCAATGGCCGGCTCGCCTATCGGCGGCGTTACCGACGTCAGGTCCGAGATGCTGATCGGTTTGACGGGTCGAAGATCGGTCACGATGCGTTCCTCCGATTGTGATCGAGGCGCACCACGTTCGAGCCGAGAAAATCTTCTTCACGGCCATCTTCTTTCTTTGAGGGATTCCCTAAGGGGGTATTACCTCTGAATTCTGGAGGGACAGAACTACAAATTCTGGAGGGACAACCCCCATTTTGTCCCTCCATTTTATGCAGGGACAAATCGCTTTCATGTCCCTCCATATTCTGGACTGAACGCGCGGCGCGCTTGGCCGCTTTCTTCTGCCGTTCGGCTTCACGATGATAGGCGAGTTTCGCGTCTACAAGAGCCATGGCT
>JBQCEN010000125.1:0-20617 GCA_051960215.1 Pararhizobium sp. | reverse complement strand
GTGATCGGCCGCGCGCCCGACGGGACGCTTTCCGCCCGCAAGGTGCTTTCCGACAATCCGCACGCCTATCCCGATGCCGCCGTCGAGGGCATCCGTCAGATCCTCGGCGTTTCCCGGGGCGCGCCGATGCCGGCCGGCACGATCGGCGAGGTGCGGATGGGCACGACGGTCGCCACCAACGCGCTGCTCGAGCGGCGCGGCGCGCGGCTCGCCCTCGTGACGACACGCGGCTTCCGCGATGCGCTGCGCATCGGCTACCAGGAGCGCAAGGACATCTTCGCGCGCGAGATCGTCAAGCCGGAGGCGCTCTACGACACGGTCGTCGAGATCGACGAGCGCGTGCTCGCGGATGGCGCGATCGACCGGCCGCTCGACGAGGCGACGGCGCGCCGCGCGCTCGAAGAGCTGAGGGCGGCGGGCCACGACGGCCTCGCCATCGTCTTCATGCACGCCTACCGCTACCCCGATCATGAGCGGCGGGTGGCGGCGATCGCCCGGGACATCGGCTTCTCTCAGGTCTCCGTCAGCCATGAGGTGGCGCCGCTGATCAAGCTCGTCGGCCGTGGCGACACGACTGTCGTCGACGCCTATCTCTCGCCGGTCCTCGCGCGCTATGTCGCGCAGGTGCGCGCGGAGCTCGACGTGGAGCGGACCGGCGCGCGGCTGATGTTCATGATGTCGTCCGGCGGTCTCACCTCCGCCGATCTCTTCCAGGGCAGGGATGCGATCCTCTCCGGCCCGGCCGGCGGCGTCGTCGGGCTGGCGGAGACGGGCCGGGCCGCCGGCTTCGACCGGGTCATCGGCTTCGACATGGGCGGCACGTCGACCGACGTCGCCCACTATGACGGCGCCTTCGAGCGGACGTTCGAGACGGAGGTGGCGGGCGTGCGGGTGCGTGCGCCGATGCTGCGCATCCACACCGTCGCCGCCGGCGGCGGGTCGCTGCTGCATTTCGCCGACGGGCGTTTCAGGGTCGGCCCGGATTCCGCCGGCGCCGATCCCGGTCCTGCCTGCTACCGCCACGGCGGCCCGCTGGCGGTGACCGATGCCAATGTCATGCTCGGCAAGCTGCAGCCGGCCTTCTTCCCGGCGATCTTCGGTCCCCGACAGGATGAGCCGCTCGACGCCGGGAGCGTCCGCACGAAGTTCACGGAGCTCGCCGCCCGGATCGGCGACGGCCGCAGCGCCGAGGAGGTGGCGGACGGTTTCGTCCAGGTCGCCGTCGCGAACATGGTCGAGGCGATCAAGAAGATATCCGTCCAGCGCGGCTACGACGTGACGCGCTATGCGTTGAACTGCTTCGGCGGCGCCGGCGGCCAGCACGCCTGCCTCGTCGCCGATGCGCTCGGCATGAAACGCGTGCTCATCCATCCGCTCTCCGGCCTGCTCTCGGCCTACGGCATGGGCCTCGCCGATATCCGCGCGACGCGCGAGAAGGCGCTGATCGTGCCCCTGGACGCGGCGGCGCCGGCCGGGCTAGCCGCGATGGCCGGTGATCTCGCCGCCGAATGCGAGGCGGAGCTTCTGGCGCAGGGCGTCGCCGGGCAGGCGATCGGCATCCGCGTCGGCGCCCATATCCGCTACGCCGGCACCGATACGGCGTTACCCGTGGCGGCGGCTTTTCCAGAGAGGGACGACGCGGAGCGCCTTCGCCACGCCTTCGAGGCGGAGCACAAGTCGCGCTTCGGATTCGTCATGCCGGACAAGCCGCTGGTGATCGAGGCGGTCGAGGTGGAGGCGGTAGGCGGCGGCGCCTCCTTCGACGCGGTCGAGGCGGAGGGCGAAGCGGGCGGCCCGCCGGAGCCGGCGGCGACCGTCCGGATGTTCTCGCAGGGCAGGGCGCATCAGGCGCCGGTGGTGCTGCGTGCGGCACTGCGGCCCGGGAGCCGGCTCGACGGCCCGGCGATCGTCGTCGAGCCGAACCAGACGATCGTCGTCGAGGAGGGCTGGCAGGCGCGTCTGACGTCGCGCGACCACATCCTGCTTGAGCGCATCGTGCCGCTGCCGGCCCGCGCCGCGATCGGCACGAAGGCCGATCCGGTGATGCTCGAGATCTTCAACAACCTCTTCATGTCGATCGCCGAGCAGATGGGCGTCACGCTCCAGAACACGGCTTTTTCGGTCAACATCAAGGAAAGGCTCGATTTCTCCTGCGCGGTCTTCGATCCGGCGGGCAATCTCGTCGCGAACGCGCCGCACATGCCGGTGCATCTCGGTTCCATGGATGCCTCGGTCGCGACCGTCATCCGTGACAACCGCGAAGTCCGGCCTGGCGACGTCTTCCTCCTCAACGCGCCCTATAATGGCGGCACGCATCTGCCGGATCTGACCGTCTGCACGCCGGTCTTCGACGCGGAGGGGACGGCGATCCGCTTCTGGGTCGCGAGCCGCGGCCACCATGCCGACATCGGCGGGATCGCGCCCGGCTCGATGTCGCCGCTCGCCCGCACCATCGAGGAGGAGGGCGTCTATATCGACAACTTCAAGCTCGTCGACGGCGGCAGCTTTCGCCAGGAGGCGCTGCGCACGCTGCTGACGAGCGCGGTCTATCCGGTCCGCTCGGTCGAGCAGAACGTCAACGACATCAAGGCGCAGGTCGCGGCGAACGAGAAGGGCGTCGCCGAGCTCGACCGGATGATCGCGCATTTCGGGTTCGACGTCGTCGAGGCCTATATGGGCCACGTCCAGGACAACGCGGCGGAGAGCGTGCGCCGCGTGCTCGACCGCCTGCCGGACGGTGCCTTCGCCACCGAGATGGATCAGGGCTGCGTCATCCGGGTGAAGATCAGCGTCGATCACGAGAAGCGCGAAGCGACGGTCGATTTTACCGGCACTTCGCCGCAGCGCGCCGACAACTTCAATGCGCCGGAGCCGGTGACGCGCGCAGCGGTGCTCTATGTCTTCCGCGTGCTCGTCGGAGGCGACATCCCGATGAATGCAGGTTGCCTCAGGCCGATCCGCATCGTCATTCCGGAGGGTTCGATGCTGGCGCCGCGCTATCCGGCCGCCGTCGTCGCAGGCAATGTCGAGGTCAGCCAGGCGGTGACGAACTGCCTTTTCGGCGCAGTGGGCGCGCTTGCTGCTGCGCAAGGCACGATGAACAACCTGACCTTCGGCAACGACACCTACCAGTACTACGAGACGCTCTGCTCCGGCGCTCCGGCCGGGTCGGATTTCGACGGCGCGGCCGCCGTTCACACGCACATGACGAATTCGCGGCTGACGGACCCGGAAATCCTGGAGACGCGCTTCCCCGTCGTGCTCGAGGATTTCCACATCCGCGCCGGTTCGGGCGGCAAGGGCCGCCACAGCGCCGGCGACGGCACCGCGCGCACGATCCGGGCGCGGGAGCCGCTGGACGTTGCGATCCTCTCCGGCCATCGCCGTGTTCGCCCCTTCGGGCTCGAAGGCGGAGCGCCCGGCGAACTCGGCCGCAACAGCGTGCGCCGCGCCGACGGCCGCATCGAGGATCTCGGGGGCTGCGCCCAGACGCGGCTCGAGGTGGGCGAGGCCGTCACCATCGAAACGCCGACAGGCGGCGGCTACGGTCCGCCGGAGCGGCGATAGGGGGCGGCCGCCCTTTCCGCCGGACCGCACCGCACTAGCTTTGGGGCGAACGGCATCCGCCGAGAGCCTTTTCACGAACATTGGAGAAGACCATGCCGTCGACCGAGACGCCCGTCTGGTTCATCACCGGCTGCTCGACCGGCTTCGGCCGGGAACTTGCCCATCTCGTCCTCGAACGCGGCTGGAAGGCGGCCGTCACGGCGCGTGACAAGGCGCGCGTCGCCGATCTCGTCGCCGGCGCCGGCGACCGCGCAGTGGCGCTCGATCTCGACGTCACCGATCCGGCTGATGTCAAGGCGGCGGCCGAGGCTGCGGAAGGGCAGTTCGGCCGCATCGACGTCCTCGTCAACAATGCCGGCTACGGCTATCAGGCGTCGGTCGAGGAGGGCGACGAGGCGGAGATCCGGGCGCTGTTCGAGGCGAACGTCTTCGGCCTCTTCGCCATGACGCGGGCGGTGCTCCCCGGCATGCGCCGGCGCCGGCACGGCCATGTCATCAACATCACCTCGCTCGCGGGCCTCGCAGGCTTTGCCTCCTCCGGCTACTACGCCGCCAGCAAGCACGCCGTCGAAGGCTTCTCGGATTCGCTCGCCGCCGAAGTCGGGCCGCTCGGCATCAAGGTGACCTGCGTCGAGCCCGGCCCCTTCCGGACCGACTGGGCCGGCCGCTCGCTCAGGCAGACGCCGAGCCGCATCGACGATTACGCCGAAACCGCGGCGGCAAGGATGGCGGGAACCTCGGGGATCAGCGGCAAGCAGGTCGGCGATCCGGTGCGTGCGGCGAAGGCGATGCTCGCGATCACCGAGGAGAAGGACCCGCCGCGCAACTTCGCGCTCGGGGCGACGGCGCTCAAGATGGGCGAGCAGCGGTTGCGCGAGAAGCTCCACGACATGGAGACCTGGCGCAGCCAGGGCCTTGCGACGGACTTTCCCGACTGACGGTCCGGCGCGGCGGCCTCACGGCCGCCGGCTCCCGCTAGAGTTCGCTTCCTGGGAACTGCCGCGCGGGGCCGTCGACCTGCGGTCCGCTCTGGCCAGCTTCCGCCAGTTCCTCCGCCTCGATCTCGCTCTCGGCCTGCAGCCAGTCCTGCCGCTCCGAGTCGGCGGATTCGTGCGGGCGTCCCTTCTCCTGCCAGATGCGGTAGGCGCGCAGGCGGATGCGGTCTTCGCGGGTGTCGGTCATGCAGCTTCTCCTTCGGCGACATCCAACACGCGAGTGCGGGCCGGTGTTCCGGCTTCAGCCGGCCGCTTCCTCGGCCTCGGCGGCCTCTTCCATTTCCGTGTCCCGCCGGGCCACCGTCAGTTTCGCGAACCGCCCGAGCGTCAGCCCCTGGACGAGCACGGAGAAGATCACGACGGCATAGGTCGCCGCCAGCATCGTCGGCTTGCCCGGCTCGTTGGGAAGCGACAGGACCAGCGCGATCGAGACCCCGCCCCGGATGCCGGCCCATGTGAGGAAGGGGATGTTGCGGGCGGCCATGGGGCGTATCGCCGGCACGAAGACGACCGGCAGCGACAGTGCGATCAGCCGCACGACGAGGACGATCGGAACGGCCGCAAGCGCAAGCGCCACGGAGTAGTTCGCGTTGCGCAGGATGACGACCTCGAGCCCCATCAGGGTGAAGAGGATCGCGTTCAGGATATCGTCGATGACCGTCCAGACGCCGTTGACGTACCGCTGGGTGAGTTCGCTCATCGCATAGCGGCGGCCGCGGCTGCCGACGATGAGGCCGGCGGCGACGACGGAAAGCGGCCCGCTGCAGCCGAGGCGCTCGGCGATCGCATAGGTCGCGGTGACGAGCGCGAGCGTGATCATGATCTCGACCGAGAACTCGTCGATCGCCCTCAGCGCCAGGTAGGCGGCGTAGCCGGTGACGGCGCCGAGTGCCAGCCCGCCGCCGGCCTGCCGCAGGAACGTGAGCAGGATGTCGGCCGCTCCGGGGTTGTGGCGATCGGGCGCGGCAAAGCCGAGCAACACTGTGAAGAGCGCGATGCCGGCGCCGTCATTGAAGAGTGACTCCCCCTGTAGCTCGACCTCGAGCACCTTGGGCAGGCTGACGGACTTGAGCGCGGCAAGAACGGCGACCGGATCGGTCGGGCTGATCAGCGCGCCGAAGACGAGCGCCCACGGAAGTGCGATGCCGTAGCCGATCCAGTGGCTCACCGCCCAGAAGGCCGTGCCGACGAGAGCGGTCGAGATCAACGTGCCGAAGAAGGCGAGGAAGGCCACCTGCCATGCACGTTCGCGAAGCCTGCCGAGATTGACGCCGAGCGCGCTGGCGAAGAGCAGGAACCCGAGCATTCCGTCGAGGACGACCTCGCGGAAATTGATGCGCGCAAGCGTCTTCGTCAGCGTGTCGGCGAGCTTCAGTTGCGGAAGGAGCCAGTCGGCAAGCGCCGCCAGCAGCGAGACGACGAGCCCCATCGTCAGCAGCCCGACCGACTGCGGCAGGCGAAGGAGACCGCTGTTCAGCCAGGCGAAGCCGGCCGACAGCGTGATGAGCAAGGCGATCAGGTCGAAGATGGGAATGGCGATCTCCGAACCGCGAGAATTGAGTGAACCTTTGCCGGACGCCGGCATTAAATCCCGTCGGCACCGGGCATGGCCATGGATAAAGCGCTCGACGATCACGAAGTTCCTCAAGCGGCGGAAGCCTATGCGGAGGCGGCGAAGGCCGCAAACCTCGTCTATGTCAGCGACGACGCGCCGGGCATCACGCGCCGGCGCGCTGGGCGCGGCTTCGTCTACTATGACCCGGACGGCAACCGCATCAGCGATCCGCAGGTGCGCCGGCGGCTCGCCGCGCTCGCGATCCCGCCGGCGTATACGAACGTCTGGATATCGCCCGATCCGCGCGGCCATATCCAGGCCACCGGGCGTGACGACCGCGGCCGCAAGCAATACCGCTACCATCCCGACTGGCAGGCCTTCCGCGACGACCGCAAGTTCGGCCTGCTCCTGCCGTTCGCCCGTGCGCTGCCGATGCTGCGCGAGCAGGTCGACAGCGATCTCAGGCGGCACAAGCCGAGCTTCGAGAAGGCGGTTGCCGCCGTCGTCCTGCTCCTCGACCGGCTCCTGATCCGTGTCGGCAACGAGCAATACGCCGCGGAGAACGACAGCTATGGCCTGACGACCTTGAAGAGCCGGCATCTGCGCATCGAGGGCCACCACCTGAAGTTCCGCTTCCGCGGCAAGTCGGGCAAGCTCTGGAACCTCGATCACGCCGACCGCCGCATCGCGCGCGCGATCCGCTCGATCCAGGAACTGCCCGGCCAGCAGCTCTTCCAGTACGTCGACGACGACGGCGCCACCCATGCCGTCCGCTCCTCGGACGTCAACGACTACATCCGCGACGTGATGCGCGGCAGCTTCACCTCGCGCCAGTTCCGGACCTGGTCGGCGACGACGCTCGCCGCCGTCGGCCTTTCGGCGGAGCCGCCGGCAGCGTCGAAACGGGCAAGGACGCAGGCGATCAATTCGGTGCTGGACAGGGTGTCCCATCGCCTCGGCAATACGCGTGCGGTCTGCCGGCGCTCCTACGTGCATCCGTTGGTCTTCGAGACCTACGAGACCGGAAGGCTGGCGGAGCAGCTTTCCGCCGCCCCCGCGCTCTCCGATCTCGATCCCGAGCATCTCGGCGAGCACGAGCAGACGGTCCTGCGCTGGCTGGCGCACGTCTCCGAGGGAAGCGGGACATAGTCGGCGCGCGGGGCGGCGCCGCCGCCGCCGGACGCGAATGGTCGCAGCCGTCTTCGATGCGTCGCTGCAGACAGGCCCCTATGATAGCCTCCGACCGTGCAACCGGAGTGAGACCGGGAAGGATGACCGCCATGCAGTCCCATCAGCACCACGTCTCGATCGAGCCCGACGACATCGACCACATGGGCCACGTCAACAACTCGGTCTATCTGAAATGGGTGCAGGATGCCGTCTCGAGCTACTGGCGCAGGATCGCGCCTGCGGACGCCGTGCGGCGCCACCTGTGGGTGGCGCTCAGCCACGACATCGTCTACCGGCGGCCCGCCTTCCTCGGCGACACCATCGAGGCGACGGTGATCACCGAGCGCGTCGAAGGCTGCAAGGCCTCGTTCAGGACGCTGATCAAGCGGGGCGAGGAGGTTCTGGCCGAAGTGCGCAGCAGCTGGTGCTGCGTCGATGCCGGAAGCCGCAGGCCGGCTCGTCCGGCCCGCGACGTCGTGCGGCGTTTCTTTTAAAGGCGGGAGGCGACGCTCAGAGCATCGGACGTCCGCCGGTGACCTCGACGATCGCTCCGGTCATGTAGCTGGAATCGTCGCAGGCGAGCAGCACGTAGACCGGCGCGAGTTCGGCCGGTTGGGCGGCGCGGCCGAGCGGGGTGTTCTTGCCGAAGCTCTCCACCTTCTCCGGCGCCATCGTCGACGGGATGAGCGGCGTCCAGACCGGCCCCGGCGCGACCGAATTCACGCGGATGCCCTTCTCCGCCACCATCTGCGACAACCCCACGGTGAAGTTGGCGATCGCACCTTTGGTCGTCGCGTAGGGGAGCAGGGAGGAGGAGGGGTCGGTGGCGTTGATCGAGGAGGTGTTGACGATCGTGCTTCCGGGCTTCATCCGCGGAATCGCCGCCTTGCAGAGGTAGAACATGCTGAAGATGTTCGTCCGGAAGGTGACGTCGATCTCCTCCGCCGTGATGTCCTCGAGGCTCGAGAACGACGCTTGGTGGGCGGCGTTGTTGACGAGGACGTCGAGCTTGCCGAACTCGCGCACGGCGCGTTCGACGAGCGCGCGGCACTGCCCTTCGTCCTTCACGTCGCACGCCACGGGCACGGCCTTCTTTCCGGCCTTCTCGACCCAGCGCGCCGTCTCCTTCGCGTCCTCATGTTCGTTGTAATAGGCGATCAGGATGTCGGCGCCCTCCCGCGCGAAGGCAATCGCGACGGCGCGTCCGATGCCGGAATCGCCGCCGGTGATGATCGCCGCGCGTCCTTCGAGGCGGCCGCTGCCCTTGTAGCTCTCTTCACCGTGATCCGGCCGCGGCTCCATCTTCTCCGTCGACCCCGGCATGTCCTGCTGCTGGGGCTTCTGCGGCGGTTGCGGATAGCGCGTGGTGGGATCATCGGCCATGGGTTCGCTCCTGACTTTCCCGGCGCGAGGGCCGGCATTCGCGGCTCGAACAGGCGCGCTCTCGGTTTGTTCCGGCGCCTCGGAGGCAGCGCGGGCGAGCGCTAGCCCTCCCGCTTGACGAACTTGTTGAAGCGGGACTGGCCGCCGTCGCTCGTCTTGTCCTGGTAGAGGAAGGCGAGGTCGTTATCCTCGAAGATCTTGAAGAATTCGTCCCAGGACACGGGCTCCAGCCGCTCTTCCTTCGGGCCGAAGTCGATTCTCAGGATGCCACCCGGGCCCTTCGTATCGACGATGGACGGATGGCCGTCGCGGGCTTCGACCCAGCGCTTGATCGTCTCGTGATCGGTGGTGGTCTCTGAAGATGACATCGGATCGCTCCTTCTGGATTGCGATCCCAAACACGGCCCGCGGGAAGACGTTCCGAAGGACGGCCGCCTGCGCGGCGCTACGTCTTGTCGCCGCAACTTCCCCGGGAGCGGCGCTCGTTCAGCACCGTCTGCAGCCGCGTCGCCAGGTCGAGCAGCCTGTCCGGGATATGCTCCTTCTCGATCGCCTCGAGCAGGAGCCGGATGTCGGCGGAAAGGTCGTCGTCGCGCCGCCTGCTACGGGGCATGCCCTGGCTCATCATCCAAACCTTCGCGTCGTTTTCCGCCGTTCTTTGCGCCTCGCGGTCAGCGGCTTCAAGTTCACTTATGTTAATTTTACGATACGTGCCGCGAACGCAACAGTCCTCCTCCTCCATATTCGTCCCTGATGGCGCGGCCGCTCAGATCGTGTGGCCGCAGCCGGTGCACACGGAACAACCAGAGCCGCCATCTGTTCGGTCGCCACCCCCCGAAATTCTATTTTCCTTGATGCGAACCGACCGAGGTGGACGATGGCGACCCGAGACGAGCGCAGCCGATTGATCGAGGCGATCCTGGGCGAGCAGCCGATCCTGCGCGGGACAGGCGGAGAAACCCACCAGACGGCGAGCGGCTCGATCCCCGTTCTCACGACGCAGCAAGGCGCGCCCGTCTCGGACGACCAGAACTCCCTGAAGGCGGGTGCGCGCGGTCCGACGCTGCTCGAGGACCAGCATTTCCGCGAGAAGATCTTCCATTTTGATCACGAGCGCATCCCGGAGCGCGTCGTCCATGCCCGCGGCTTCGGCGCGCACGGCTATTTCGAGACCTATGAGGCATTGTCCGACATCACCAGCGCGGACATCTTCCAGCGCGCCGGCGAGAAGACCGAAGCCTTCGTCCGGTTTTCGACCGTTGCCGGCAACAAGGGCTCGAGCGATCTCGCCCGCGACGTGCGCGGGTTTGCGGTCAAGCTCTACACGAAGGAGGGAAACTGGGACATCGTCGGCAACAACATGCCGGTCTTCTTCATCCAGGACGCGATGAAGTTCCCGGACATGGTCCATGCCGCCAAGCAGGAGCCGGATCGCGGCTTCCCGCAGGCCCAGACCGCGCACGACAACTTCTGGGATTTCATGTCCCTGACGCCGGAAGCCATGCACATGGCACTGTGGATCATGTCGGATCGCGCGATCCCGCGGTCCTTCCGCTTCATGGAAGGCTTCGGCGTCCACACCTTCCGCATGATCAACGCCGAAGGCCGCTCCACCTTCGTCAAGTTCCACTGGAAGCCGAAGCAGGGGATGCAGTCCGTTGTCTGGAACGAGGCGCTGAAGATCAGCGGCGCCGACCCTGATTTCCATCGCCGCGACCTCTGGGACGCGATCCAGATGGGTGATTACCCGGAATGGGAGCTCGGCCTCCAACTCTTCGATCAGGACTTCGCCGACCGCTTCGACTTCGACGTCCTCGACGCGACGAAGATCATTCCGGAGGAGGACTTGCCGATCCGCCGCGTCGGCCGCCTTGTCCTCGACCGCGTGGTCGACAACTTCTTTGCGGAGACGGAGCAGGTGGCCTTCCACACCGGCAACGTCGTGCCCGGGATCGATTTCTCGAACGACCCGCTGCTCCAGGGCCGCAACTTCTCCTACCTCGACACCCAGCTGAAGCGGCTCGGCTCGCCGAACTTCACCCACCTGCCGGTGAACGCGCCGCGCTGCCCGTTCCATCATTTCCAGCAGGACGGCCACATGGCCTTCTACAACCCCGTCGGCCGCGTCAACTACGAGCCGAATTCCTGGGGCGAGGAGATCGGCGGTCCGCGCGAGGCGCCGCAGCGCGGCTTCACCTCCTATCCAGAAGAGATGCAAGGCGAGAAGCGCCGCATCCGCTCAGAGACCTTCGCCGACCATTACAGCCAGGCCCGGCAGTTCTTCCGCTCGCAAACGCCGGTCGAGCGCGCGCACATCATCGCCGCCTTCACCTTCGAGCTTTCGAAATGCGAGAGGATCGAAATCCGCGCCCGCATCGTCTCGCATCTCATGAACATCGACGACGAACTCGCGAGAGGCGTGGCGGACGGCCTGCGGCTGAAGGAAATGCCGAGAGCCGCCGATGCCGCGCAGCCGACCAGGACGGACCTGAAGGAGTCGCCGAAGCTCTCGATCATCCTGAACGGCCCGAACAGCTTCAAGGGCCGCAAGCTCGGCGTGCTCGTCAGCGACGGCGCCGAAGCGGCGGTCCTGAAGGCGCTGAAGGCGGCCGTCGAGGGAGAGGGCGCGCAGATCGAGTTCGTCGCCCCGATGATCGGCGGCGTCGAGGCCGGCGACGGCACCTGGATCGAGGCCAAGCAGAAGATCGATGGCGGCCCGTCGGTGCTCTATGACGCCGTCGCCGTCGTCGTCTCGGAGGAGGGGGCGGCCCGGCTCGCGAAAATGCCGCCGGCGAAGGACTTCGTCAGCGACGCCTTCGCGCACTACAAGTTCATCGCCTATACGTCGGCAGCCCGGGCGCTCTTCGAGAAGGCCGGCATCGCGTCCGATCTCGACCGAGGCTGCGTCGAACTCGGCTCCGGCGACGCCGCCCAAGGCTTCGTCGAACGCTGCGGCGAACTCCGCTTCTGGACGCGCGAAGCCACGCTCACCGCGTGACGCCGCCGGTTCCCTTCACCGGAGGCGTCGTCGGCGCCTCCGCCTTTCCGCCAATCCGAACACCATCTGAGGAGTAATGCCATGAGCGATAACGCGCGTCTGAAGGTGCTTGCGCTGAACGCGACCTTGAAGACCTCGTCCAAGGAGCCGTCATCAACCGACCGGATGCTGTCGCTGGTCCTCGACGAACTCGCGAAGGAAGGCGCCGACGGCGAGATCGTGCGGATTGCCGACCTCAACATAAAGCCCGGCGTCACCTCCGACGAGGGGCCGGGAGACGACTGGCCCGGACTGCGCAGCCGTATTCTTGCTTCCGACATCGTCGTCTTCGGAAGCCCTGTCTGGCTCGGCCAGCCTTCGAGCGTCATCAAGCGCGTGCTGGAGCGGATGGACGCCTTCCTGTCCGAGACGGACGACGGCGGCCGGATGCCGTCCTATGGGCGCGTCGCGGCGGTCGCGGTCGTCGGCAACGAGGACGGGGCGCATCACGTCTCGGCCGAGCTCTACCAGGCCCTGAACGACGTCGGCTTCACGCTGGCGCCGAACGCCGTCTCCTACTGGGTCGGAGAAGCGATGCAGAGCAAGGATTTCAAGGATCTGAAGGAAGTACCGGAGACCGTCACCTCGGCCGCCCGGATGCTCGCCCGCACCAGCGCGCATCTCGCCCGGTTGTTGAAGGCCAACGGCTATCCAGCCGTGAAATAGGGCGAACCGAGACGGGGCGCAGCGCGCCCGTTCCTCCGGCTCGTCAGTGCGCCGTGCCGGGTTCGGCCATCTTGCGATGCTGTTCGGCGAGCATGCTCGCCGGCACCAGATGGGCCATCGCCGCCTGCATCTTGTTGCTGAAGCCGCTGACGACGCCGGCCTCGCCCTTCATCATGGCCTTGAAGCCGACACGCGCCACCTTCTCCGGGCTTTCCTTGGAGTCGCTTGCGCCGACGCTCGTATCCGACATGTCGGCGCGCGCGAAGAAGTCGGTGTCGGGCGGTCCCGGCCTCCGGCAAGTGAACGTGTCCGCGGTGTCCTTCAGTTCGTTGCGCAGGGCCCAGGAGAAGCTGTCGACGAAGGCCTTCGTGGCATTGTAGACGGCCTGGAAGCTGCCTGGGATGAAGCCGGCGATCGAGCCCGTGAAGAGGATGCGGCCGCGGTTGCGGGCGCGCATGTCGCGGCCGATCTTGTGGGTGAGGAGCAGTGTGCCCGTGATGTTGGTGTCGATGACGCGGCGGAAGGCCGCCTCGTCCTGGTCGAGGAAGGCGTGGCCGAGCCCGCGACCGGCATTGGCGAGAAGCGCGTCGACCGGCCGGCCACCAAGCGACTGATAGAGCTTGTCGACGCCTTCGGCGGTCGCGAGATCCGCCTGGACTGCCGTGACGGTGACGCCGGTCTTCCTCAGTTCGGCCGCCGCCTCTTCGATCTTCGCCTCGTCCGCGGCGACGACGAGTTCGAAGCCTTGCTCGGCGCAGCACTTGGCGAGCTCGTAGCCGATGCCGGTCGAGGCGCCGGTAACGACGGCAAGCGGGGTTGTCTCGGGCATGACGCGTTCCTTCTAGGGCTTGAGCACGACCTTGGTCGTCTCGTTCTGTTCCTGGGAGAACATGCGGTATCCTTCCGGCCCCTCCTCGAGCGGCAGCCGATGGCTGATCAGGAAAGTCGTGTCGATCTTCCCTTCGCGGATCATGTCGAGAAGCTTCGGCAGGTACTTCTGGACGTGCGTCTGGCCGGAGCGGACGGTCAGCCCCTTCTCCATGAGCGCGCCGAGCGGGAACTTGTCGACGAAGCCTCCGTAGACGCCGGGAATCGAAAGACGTCCGCCCTTGCGGCAGGCGACGATCGCCTGCCGCAGCGCGTGCGGACGGCCGGTCTCGAGCATCAGCTTCTGCTCGGCATAGTCGACGATGTTGTCGATCGAGAAGCCGTGGCTCTCCATGCCGACCGCGTCGATCACCGCGTCGGGGCCGATACCGCCGGTCATCTCCATCAGCGCCTCGTAGACGCTCGTTTCCTTGAAGTTCAGCACCTCCGCGCCGAGCTGGCGCGCGAGGTCGAGGCGGTGCGGATAATGATCGATGACGACGACCTTGTGGGCGCCCATGATGCGCGCGCTCTGCGCGGCGAAGAGCCCGACCGGCCCGGCACCCCAGATGGCGACGGTGTCGCCGTCCTCGATCGCGCAGTTCTCGGCCGCCATCCAGCCCGTCGGCAGGATGTCTGAGAGGAACAGCACCTTCTCGTCGTCGAGCTCGTCCGGGACGACGATCGGCCCCACGTCCGCAAAGGGGACGCGGGCATATTCGGCCTGACCGCCGGCGTAGCCACCCGTCAGGTGCGAATAGCCGAAGAGGCCGGCCATCGAGTGCCCGTAGAGCGTCTCAGACATGTCGGCGACGTCGACCGGATTGGAGTTGTCGCAAGCCGCATATTGCTGCTTCTCGCAGAAGAAGCACTTGCCGCAGGCAATGACGAAGGGGACCACGACGCGGTCGCCCTTCTTCAGCTTGCCGTTGGCCTGCCCGACCTCGACGACCTCGCCCATGAACTCGTGGCCGAGGACGTCGCCCTTCTGCATCGTCGGGATCACGCCGTCGTAGAGGTGCAGGTCCGAGCCGCAGATCGCGGTCGCGGTGATCTTGATGATCGCGTCGCGCGGATTGACGATCTCGGGATCGGGGACCGTGTCGACGCGGACGTCCTTCTTGCCGTGCCAGGTGAGGGCTCTCATTCGCTGTCTCCGTCTTCGTCAGGCGCGCGGCGCGGCCGGGCCCGGCATCGCCGTGGCGATCTCGCCGGCTTCCATCAGTTGCTTGAAGCGCTTCAGTTCGCGGCGCGCCTGCACATTCGGTTCTCGCTGCATCATCTTGGCGACCATGCGGCCGGCCGTGCCCGCCGGCGGGTCGTAGGCGAGCTCGATCTCGACCTCCGTCCCGCGATTGCCGGGCGCGTCGCGGAAGGTGAGGCGCCCGCTGTTGCGGACGCTGGAGCCTTCCTCCGACTCCCATACGATCAGCTCGTCGGGCCGCTCCTCGGTGATCCGGGAGACGAACTCGACCTCGGCTCCGCCCGGTCCGGCGACGGTCCAGCGCGAGCGCTTGTCGTCGAGGACATCGATGGAGTGCACGTCCTCCATGAACTGCGGCAGGTTCTTGAGGTCGCGCCAGAACGCATAGAGCTCGCTTCGGGGCCGCTTGATCGTCACCGTCCGGCCGACGAGCGCGCTCTCCCGCCAGGCGCGGCCCCTGCCATGGCGCCGCGCGAGCTCGGGCGCGTCGTCGCGCCTCCGGCCGTCCGACCGGCCGAAGGGCCAGTGGTTCACGGCGTAATAGGCCGCCGCACCGGCGGCGACGCAGAAAAGCCCGGCGATCAAGGCATCGGTTCCGCCGGAATGCCTGTCGCCCGAATAGGAAGAATGGTTCATCGAGTGCTCCCGATCTCCGCCCTCGCAAGGGCTCATCGGGTGCCGAACAACAGGGTGCGGCTGATGTTCCTGCCGCCGCCTGATAGATTGCCTAGCCGGAGGTTGCGCTCCGCGAGCGATAACCGGAGGCCTCGTCCGCTGGAAGCCGGATCGCGGTCTCCCCCGAATTCTCGCCGAGCTGCTCGAGCAGGCCCGCCCGGGCCCGGTGGATGCGGCTCTTGATCGTGCCGATCTCGCAGCCGCAGATTTCGGCGGCCCCCTCGTAGGGGGTGCCGAGCACGCAGACCAGCATCAGCACCTCGCGCTGCGAAATGGGCAGCCGGTCGATGGCCTCGGCGATCTCGCGCCCGCGCGCCGACCATTCCTGCGTCGCCGCCGTCGTCGGCCGGGAGGAGGCGCATTCGGCGAAACCCGGGCGCTCCCGGTTCTCCTTGCGGATGCGGTTGTAGAAGGTGTTGCGCATGATCGTGAAGAGCCAGGACTTCATTTGCGTCCCGGGCTCGTAGAGGTGGATCTTGTCGATCCCCTTCAAAAGCGTGTCCTGAACGAGATCATCCGCGTCGTCGCGGTTGGCATAGAAGGTCCGCGCGAAGGCGCGAAGCGCGGGGATCAACGCGACGATCTCCGATTTCGCGGATGTGCGCGTTTCAGCAACCTGAGATGACATGGCGAGCGCCCTTGCAAACGAGTCTGAAGCCCCAAGCCTCGACGCTGCAATGAACGCCGCACGCGGAAGGTTCCGCGCCGTTCGCAATCACCCGACAAAAGCGGAGCGGCAATTGAGCCGCCGGGGAGGGCTATCGCTTTGCGAGCAGCGCCTCGACCTCGGAAAGATGCGGCATCGAGGGCGCGGTGCCGGGCCGCGTCACCGATATGCCCGCCACTGCGCAGCCGAAGCGGACGGCTTCCAGCGGATCGTTGCCGCGCGACAGCGCGAAGGCGAAACCGCCGTTGAAGGCATCGCCCGCACCGGTGGTCTCGACGACGGGCCCCGCCTTGACGGCGGGCACGAGTTCCGAACGGTCCTTCGTGTGGAACAGCGCTCCGGCTTCGCCGAGTGTCACGATCGCGGTGCCGACGCCTTTTGCGAGGAGGCGGTCGGCCGCGGCGCGGGCCTCGTCGGGCGAGGTCACCGGCAGGCCGGTCAATGCCTCCGCTTCCGATTCGTTCGGCGTCGCATAGTCGCAGAGCGCAAAGATGCCGGGTTCGAGTTCGGCGGCGGGAGCTGGATTGAGAATCGTCGTGACGCCGGCCTTGCGCGCGATCTCGAGCGCCCGCAGGGCGGCCGGCAGCGGCTGTTCGAGCTGCGTCACGAAGACGCCGGCCGCGCCGATCAGCTCCGCCTGCGCCTCGACGTCTGCGACCGAGATGCGGCCCGCCGCGCCGGGGCTGATGATGATCGCGTTGTTGCCGGTCGCCTCCTCGATGAAGATGTAGGCGGCGCCCGTATAGCTTTCCGGGTCCTGCGTCACGACCGGCTTGACGCCCGCTTCCCGCCAGGTCCGCTCCGCCAGTTCCGCGAAGGCGTCCTTGCCGAGCCGCGTGATGAATGAGACGTCGCCGCCGAGCCGGGCCGCCGCGACGGCCTGGTTGGAACCCTTGCCCCCGGGACCAAGCTTGAAGTCGTTGCCGAGAATCGTCTCGCCGAGCTTCGGCTGACGGCTGGCGCGGTAGGCGGTGTCGGCGACGAAGACGCCGAGGATGACGATCGGTTTCATTGTCGGCATGGGGAAGGGGACCTTGGGCGGTTCGTCTCAGGCTTCGGGCGGTATGACGCCCTTGGTGAAGGAGAAGCAGCCGTAGAAGCGGCGCTCGCCGGTCTGGATGACGCAGTAGGCCCGCTTCGCATGTTCGTAGAAGGCGTAGCGCTCGATCGACGTCATTGGCCAGCTCTTGCCCTGCGAGGCGTCGATCGCCCGCTGGACCTCTTTCTGGACGGGCGGGATGTCGTCCGGCGCGCCGACGATTTCCATCCGCTGCGCCGCATCGTCGATGAACGTGTCGAGCGGCATCACCGAGAGGATCGCCGAGACGGCCTCGCCCGCGGTGACGTTGTCGATCCTCAGGAGCCGGCCGAGCCGGGTCTGGCGCGCGATCGAATCCGACGGGAAGTTCGTGTCGGCGATGATCAGGTGGTCGCCGTGCCCCATGGCGCGAAGCGCGTAGAGCACGTCGGCGTTCAGCCGCGGGTCGATCCCCTTCAGCATGCGGGCTTCTCCTTCTCTTCTTTCTCTGGATCGCTCAGCGTTTCGCGAACGATCTATGTCTTTGTCTGTCGCGTCTCCCGACGGAAAACCGGTTTCCACTTTTCCTGGAGACGCTCTAGATGCGTTGGCCGGTGTCGCCGTCGAAGAGGTGCACGTGGCGCGGGTTCGGCCGGAGGCGGACCGTCTGGCCCGGCTGGAAGTCGTGGCGCTCGCGGAAGAGGGCGACGATGTCGTCGGAGCCGAGGCTGAGGAAGACCATGGTCTCCGATCCGGTCGGCTCGACGACGTTGACGCGGGCGGGGATGCCGTCTTCGGCAAGCTCGAGGTGCTCGGGCCGGATACCGTAGACCAGCGACTGGCCCTCCCGCACGGACGATCCGCCGGGGACCGGCAGCTCGGTCTCGCCGGCGACGACGCGAAGCGCGCCGTTCGTCCGGGCGTTGCCGCGGATCAGGTTCATGCCCGGCGAGCCGATGAAGCCGGCGACGAAGAGGTTGCGCGGCGTGTCGTAGAGCTCGAGCGGCGTGCCGATCTGCTCGATGATGCCACCCTGCATGACGACAATCTGGTCGGCCATCGTCATCGCCTCGATCTGGTCGTGGGTGACGAAGATCGTCGTCGTCTTCAGCCGCTGGTGAAGCTGCTTGATCTCCGTGCGCATCTGGACGCGCAGCTTGGCGTCGAGGTTCGACAGCGGCTCGTCGAAAAGGAAGACCTGCGGCTCGCGCACGATCGCCCGCCCCATGGCGACGCGCTGGCGCTGGCCGCCGGAAAGCTGCCGCGGGTAGCGCTCGAGAAAGGGCGTGAGGCCGAGGATCTCGGCGGCCGTCCTGATCCGGTCGGCGATCGTGCCGGCACCGATCTTCCGCAGCTTCAGCGAGAACGCCATGTTCTCGGCGACCGTCATGTGCGGATAGAGCGCGTAGCTCTGAAAGACCATGGCGATGTCGCGGCGCGCCGGCGGCAGGTTGTTCACGACCTTCCGGCCGATCGCGATGATGCCGTCGGAGACGTTCTCCAGGCCGGCGATCATCCTCAGCAGCGTCGACTTGCCGCAACCGGACGGCCCGACCAGAACGACGAACGCGCCGTCTTCGATCTCCACGTCGACGCCATGGATGACATCAACGGAGCCGAACGCCTTGCGGACACCGCGAATCGTGACTTTGGCCATTGCTCCTCCCCGATGGCGCCGCACCCTGATCCCGCGGCATGAGTAGACGAGCCTCCGGCGGCTGTCCACTGCCGGTGCCCCGACTTCATCTTAACGGGAGCATTCAAATATGAATGCCATCCGATTTCAATGAAGAATCTTGGCCGCGTTCGGTTGACTTCGGCAAGCGTTGAATCATACTGCGCGACACCCGCTCCGGGCGGCAAGAGGAGGCGGATTCGCCGTGGGAGGCAAGACGACAACCAAGGCGTGAAGAGACGGAAAACCGTTGCATTCCAGGGTTCCGCATGGCCGGCGCGGTTATGGTAGCGTGGGCATGCGCAAGATCATCAGACCCTGCGGCATGTTCATTGGGAGGTGAGCTGTGAAAGTCGACATTTACGAAAAACTGATGCGGATGCAGGTGAACCGGCGGAGGCTGCTGCAAGGCGTCGCCGCGACGGGCGCTGCAGCCGCGGCCGGCTCGGCCGGCCTTGGCGGCTTCGCGTCGCCGGCCTTTGCGCAGGCTTCCGGCGGCGGCCTGTCGGCGGACGACAAGGCGCTCCGCAAGCAGATCCTGCAGATCCCGGGCGTCGGCAAGGGTTCGCCGACCGACGCTGATTACCGCAAGGTCGGCGAGCTGTGCCTCGGTCCGACCAAGGCCATGGTGAAGGAAGGCGAGTTCAAGGGGGTCGAATTGACCTTCATGGGCCTCAACAACCAGAACACGCACGATTTCCTGTTCCGCGGCTTCCTGCGTCCCTGGGAGCAGTACACCGGCGCGAAGATCAACTGGATCGACCTGGCGCAGGCCGACTACAACGCCCGTCTGCAGCAGGCGAGCTCGACCAACACGATCGATTGGGACGTCCTCGAGATGGGCGCGCCCTTCGAAGGCGACGTGTGCGGCCGTGGGCTGACCTCGGAGATGCCGGACTGGGTCCGGAAGATGATCGACACCGAGGACTACGTGAACTACCTGAAGCCGCCGGTCGGCACCTGGGACGGCAAGCTCTACCGGGTCTCCATCGACGGCGACACGCATATCTTCAACTATCGCACCGACTATTTCTCCAACAAGGACCTCGCCAAGGCGTGGAAGGATGAGGGCCACAAGGGCGAGTGGGGCCTGCCGAAGACCTGGCAGCAGGTCCAGGAAGTGACGAAGTTCCTCAAGGGCAAGCAGATCGACGGACAGCCTGCCTGGGGCTACCTCGATGCGCCGAAGCCCTGGGGCGGGTTTGGCTTCTACTTCCTCGCGAGCCGGACGACGGCCTATGCCAAGCATCCCGACGACAAGGCCTGGCTCTTTGACGTCGATACCATGAAGCCGCGCGTCAACAATCCGGCCTTCGTGCGGGCGATCCAGGACGTCGTCGACGCGCTGCCGTCCGAGCCGCCAAACCAGATCAATGCCGACCCGAACGAAACGGGCTTCTCCGAGTTCCTCGGCGGCACCGGCTCGATGGTCGTCTGGTGGGGCGACGTGGGTGCGGCGGCAAAGACGAGCGACACCTCGGTCATCGGCGACGTCTGCGGCTTCTCGATCCTTCCGGGGTCCGACGACGTCTACAACGCCAAGACCGGCAAGTGGGACAAGCTGTCGAACGGCCCGAACTACGCGCCGAACCTCGCCTATCTCGGCTGGGGCGTCTACGTGATGAAGAAGACCGAGAGCGACGAGAAGAAGCACAAGGCTGCGTGGAGCGCGGCCGCCCATCTCGGCGGCAAGAACCTTGCGCTTTGGATGTCGGCCTATCCGTCCGGCTTCCAGTGCTATCGCAACAGCCAGCACAATATCGACGAGTGGGTGGAGGCGGGTTACGACAAGGCCTTCATCTCCGACTATCTGGACTCGCAGTTCAACTCCTACAACCACCCGAACGCGGCGATCGAGCCCCGCATCCCGGGCATCTTCCAGTACTACAGCCTGGCCGAGGACGAACTGGCCAAGGTCTTCGCCGGCCAGGTCGATGCCCAGAAGGGAGCCGACAACATCGCGGCGGCCTGGGAGAAGCTCACCGACCAGCTCGGGCGCGACAACCAGATCAAGCTCTACAAGGCCGCGCTCGGCATGTGAGCGGACTGAAAAACGTGTCATTGTGCATCCGGCGGCGCAGGTCGCCGGATGCGTTTTTGTATCGCCGTTCCGGAAGGGACGGCCGACAACCGGAAGT
>JBQCEN010000124.1:0-12970 GCA_051960215.1 Pararhizobium sp. | reverse complement strand
CGTTCCGGCCGGACCAGCACCTTGCGGGGTTTGCCCTGCCAGTCCATGTCCAGCAGGATCTGCTCGTTGATGCCGTCATGGTCAGCGAGGTCGTGCGGGCTCCACTGGTAGAACCATTTGGCCGAGCCGGAGTCGGCGTCGCGAGCGAAGATGCCGGCGGTCCACTTGTTGTCGCCGGGGCGCGCATCGGCATTCCACGGGCCGGGATTGCCCGTGCCGTAGTAGATCAGGTTCAGGTCGGGATCGAACGAAATCCAGCCCCAGGAATTGCCGCCGCCATGCTGCCAGGCATCCGGCGGCCAGCTCTTCACGCCCAGATCCTTGCCCTGGTCCATGCGGTAGAAGGGGTGGAAGTCCGCGCCGATCAGCACGTCCTTGTCCGGACCTGTCGCCCAGGCCTTCCACACGACCTTGCCGCTCGCCGCGTCGAGCGCCTGCAGCCAGCCGCGCACGCCCATCTCGCCGCCGGAATCGCCGACGAACACCTTCCCCTTGGCGAAGAGCGGCGCCATCGTCATCGTCTCGCCGATGTTGATGTCGCCGAGCTTGACGTTCCAGATCTCGGCGCCCGTCTTCGCGTCGACCGCGACGGTGTGGCCGTCGAGGGTGTTGTAGTAGATCCGGCCGTCGCCGTAGACGGGGCCGCGATTGACGACGTCGCAGCAGGCGACCCCTTGCGCGGCCGCCTCCGGCTTCGGCGCGTATTTCCACTTCACCGGGGCGCCGGGCTTCGTGAGATCGAGCGCGTAGAGGATGTTCGGGTAGGGCGTCAGCACGTACATGGTCTGGTCGACCACGAGCGGCGAGGCCTCCTGGCCCCGGTCGACGCCTGTCGAAAAGGTGAAAGCGACCTGCAGCCGGCCGACATTGCCGGGCTTGATCTCGGAAAGCGCGCTGTAGCGCGTGCTCGCATAGTTCTTGGCGGGCATCACCCACTGGCCGTCGTCCGGCGGCGCCGCGGAGGCGGGTGGACGGATCGACTGCGCTCTCGCCGCAAGAACCGTGGTGGCCGAAAAGATGACGACGACAGTGGTCCGCAACAGAACGTGCATCGGCGACCCTCCTCCGGGGGCCACGTCGAACACGCTCGCCGACTGGAAGTTCCAGGCGCGGGCGAGGCCGGTGCCGGTCCTGCGCTACCGGCCGAGGAGGCGGGCGAGCTCGCGGATGAGCCGGACAGCGTCCGTCGGCTTCTTGAAGACCGGCAGGTCGGGTACGCGCCGAAGGATCTCTGCGGGCGCTTCCGTTCCGGTGCAGAAGACGAGCGGCACGCCGCGCGCGATCAGCCGTTCGGCGAGCGGCGTCGCCGTTCCATCGAGGAGATTGACGTCGAGGATCGCAGCCTCCGGATTGTCGTTCTCTGCAAGGTCAAGCGCCTCCGAAACCCGCGCGACGGGACCGATAACGATGGCCCCGGCATCCTCGAGGATCGCAACCAGATCGAGCGCAACCATCAGATTGTCTTCGGCCACGAGCACCCGCGCCCCGGCCATGCGACCTTCCGTCACATCATCCTCTCTGTCATCCAGAGGACGATGAACTGGCGGGAGCGGAAGAAGTTCCGACGGTCCCGTCCGTCAGGCGCACGTCCATGCGCATGCGCAGGCCTTCGAGCGCGTAGTCCAGGGTCACCTCGCCGCCGAGTTGCTGCCCGAGAAGCCGCTCGAGAAGGATGGAGCCGAAGCCTTTCCGTTTCGGCGGCGACACCGGCGGGCCGCCGCTCTCGATCCATTCCAGGTGAAGGACGGCTCCGTCATCGCCCGGCCGCGTGCTCCACGTCACGTCGAGCCGGCCCGTCTCGGCGGAAAGAGAGCCGTGCTTAATGGAGTTCGTCGTCAGTTCGTGGACCGCCATGGCGAACGGCACCGCGATGTTGGCGGGCAGATAGACGTCCGGCCCGTCGAGCCTGAGCCGGCCGCCGTCGTCGTGGGTCTCCAGCTCCGAGCGCAGGATGCTCATGAGGGGAGCGCCGGTCCACTGGCTGTCCGTCAGCAGCGTATGGCTGCGCGCCAGAGCGTTGACGCGCTGGCTGACGCCGTCCCGGAACGCCGTCATGGACTCCGACGTGCGCAGCGTGAAGTTGATGATCGACTGGACCGTCGCGAGGTTGTTCTTCACGCGGTGGTTGAGCTCCCGCAAAAGAAGCGCCTGCTGCTCCTCGCCGCGCTTGCGCTCGGTGGTATCCCGCGCCACGACGAGGAAGCTCTCCGGCCGGCCCTCGCCATCGGCGATCGGCGTCACCACCACATCCCACCACTTCGGTGTGCCCCTGACCGTCCGGCAGAAGCCGACGAACCGACCGATGCCGCCGGCCAGCGCCGCGTCGAGCGCGCTCTGGGCTGCGTCCCGGTGCTCGTCGAGCCAGAGATCGAGCCATGAGACGCCGACGACCCGGGCATCGTCCTCGATCTCGAGATGCAGGCGGCACGCCGCGCTGATCGATACGAAGCGGCCGTCCAGGTCGAGCACCTTGATGCAGTCCTGGCTGCTTTCGAGGATCCGGCTCTTCAGCTCCTCGCTGCGCCTGAGCGCCTCGTCGACCTGACGGCGCATTCGCGTCATGGCGAGCGTATTGTCGACCCGCGCCACGAGCTCCTCCGCGGAGAATGGCTTGACCAGGTAGTCGTCGGCGCCCGCGGCGAGCCCCTCGATGCGCGAGCTTTCGCCGGCGCGCGCCGACAGCATGATCACCGGGAGGTTCTTCAGCCGCGCGTCGACGCGCAGCGCAGCGAGCAGCGCGAAGCCGTCGAGATGCGGCATCATGCCGTCGGCAAGCAGGATGTCCGGCGGACTCTTGCGGATCGCTTCGAGCGCGGCCGCGCCGTCGGCCACCGCCTCGACTTGCCAGTGCGGGCGCAGGAGCCGGCAGAGATAGGTCCGCATGTCGGCATTGTCGTCGGCGACGAGCACCCGCGCGCCCTCGGTCGCGCGCGCCGGCCCCGATGCCCGGTCCTGTGCCGGGGGCGTGGTGGCGTTGTCCGGAAGCCAGCGCAAGGCCTCCTCGACGTAGGCCGCGACCCTCGCGGACGCCGAATCGGGCGAGGCCGCAGCCGGCTCCAGCGGCAGATCGGTCGCATCGGCCGGAATGGAGACGGCAAAGCTGCAGCCGCCGCCTTCGATAGAGGTCACGCGCACCGTGCCGCCGTGCAGTTCGACGAGCTCCTTCGTCAGGGCGAGGCCGATGCCGCTTCCCTCGTGGCTGCGGCTCTTCTGGCCCTCGACGCGATGGAAGCGCTCGAAGAGATTCGGCAGCTCGTTCTCCGGGATGCCGACGCCCGTATCCGTAACCGTCAGCTCGACCCGGTCGCCGACCTGCCGCAGCCGGACGAGGATGCGGCCGTCGAAGGTGAACTTGAAGGCGTTGGAAAGCAGGTTGAGGACGATCTTCTCCCACATGTCGCGATCGACATGCACCGGCCGCGGTAGCGGCGGGCAGTCGACGACGAGGGCGAGACCGGCGGCCTCGCAGGCTGCGCGGAAATGGCTGGCGAGATCGGCCGTCAGCGCCGCGAGGTCCGTCGGCTCGAGCCGCGCCTGCACGCGGCCTGCTTCGATCCGCGAGAAATCGAGCAGCGAATTGACGAGCTTCAGGAGCCGGAGGCCGTTGCGGTGGACGACCTCGACCCGCTCGCGCTCCTGCGGTTGCAGGCTGTCGGCATCCGCCAGCGCCTCCTCGAGCGGCCCGAGCATCAGGGTGAGCGGCGTGCGGAACTCGTGGCTGACATTGGAGAAGAAGGCGGTTTTAACGCGGTCGAGCTCGGCGAGCGTCTCGGCCCGGTTGCGTTCGATCTCGAAGGCGCGCGCATTGGCCGATGCCGTCGCGATCGCGCCGGCGGCGCGCTCGAGGAAAAGACGGTAGCCCGCGTCGAAGGCGCGGCGCGGATTGAGGCCGACGAGCAGCGCCGCCGTCACCTGCCCCTGATCGCGCCGCGGGATGGGAAGGAGGAACGCGCCCCTGACCGCCTCGCCCGAGAGCGCTTCGATGCGGCCGAAGGCCGAGAGGTCCTCGACCGGCACCGCCTGGCCCCGGAGCACGGCCTCGAGCGGCCATAAGTCCGGCGCCGCAGCGCCGACGTCGACCCCGAAGCGGCCGACGATCCGCGGCCGCGCGCCTTCGAGGTCGTAGAGGACCGCGAAGGGGACGTCGGCGCGGTTCGCCTCGAGGGCCGCCATGCAGAGCCGGCGCACCTCCTCGACCGTCTTCGCCCGGGCGGCAGCCGCCGCGGACAGCTCCGACAGCGTCGTCAGCCGCCGCTCGCCAAGCACCTTCTCCGTCGTTTCGATGACGGGGCAAAAGACGCCGCCGACGCCGCCGCTCTCGTCGTGGATCGGCGAATAGGAGAAGGAGAAGTAGGTTTCCTCCGGATAGCCGTTGCGGTCCATGACGAGGAGAAGGTCGCGCGCCCGCGCGGCCTCCCCGCCCATGGCCTGCGCCAGCATCGGCCCGATCACCTCCCAGATCTCCGGCCAGACCGCCCGCCCCGCCTCGCCGAGCGCACGCGGATGCTTCGAAGTCCCGAGGATCGGCCGGTACTCGTCGTTATAGAGCATCACGAGGTCCGGGCCCCACCAGACGAGGATGGGGAAGGCGCAGTTGAGGCAGGTGCTGACGGAGGTGCGAAGGCTCTGCGGCCAGTCGGCAACGGGGCCGAGGACGGTGCGGGACCAGTCCTTTGCCCGCATCAGCGCCGCCATCTCGCCGCCTCCGGTGAGGAAATCGGGCAAACGATCATCTGCGGTCGCTGCGGTGTCGGACATCGGCCTCTCATGCAGGTCTTGCGGCCCGGTCGCGAATATGCTGCCCGCGGCCTCAACAACTTAGAGCGCCACCGCCATTTTGGCCAGTTGCAGGTCTTGCGGCCCTTCGTCCTGCCACAAAGCCCTTGGTCCTGCCACAAAGATGTGTCGCAGGCTGGCACCGGAGCGCCGATTGCAATCCTCGTCCAGAACGGCGATCACGTGCTTCGGCGATCCGCCTTTGAGCCCGGTGAAAAGCGATTCCATGAAAGTCTGCCTGGAAACCTCGACCTTCCGCGCCCGCTTCGCCGGCATCGCCTACTACGCATGGTTCCTCGCCTTCAACCTGCTCCGCCAGGAGGCGGTGTCCGAGCTCTCCGGCTTCGACGGCTCGTCATTCGCGCCGCTCACGGAGGAAGGCCTGGAGGCGATCCTCAGGGCCGATCGCGGCGAGCGGACCTCGAGCCGCCTCTACCACCGGGCCCGCCAGGTGCCGCTGATGCGCGCCTCCTACCGCGCCTACAAGGGCCTCCGCTTCAGGCGCGGCGTCGGCGGCTTCGACCTCTTCCACGCGATCAACTACGTCGCGCCGGCGGAGGTGGCCGTTCCGGTCCTGCCGCTGATCCACGACGTCTCGCACGAACGCTTCCCGCAGGCCCATCCCGCCGAGCGCGTCGCCTGGCTGAGGCGCGGCCTGCGCCACCTCGACCGCTATCCGCTGCTCAACACGATCTCGCGGTTCAGCGCCGACGAGATCGCCGACTTCTACGGCTACCCGATCGAGCGCATCCGGGTGAGCCATCCCGGCGTCAACCCGATCTTCCGGCAGCCCCCGGCAGAGGCCGCGCTTGCCGGGGTCGCGGCGCAGGGCCTCGAGGCCGGGCAATTCTTCCTGACGGTCGGGACGATCGAGCCGCGCAAGAACCACGACGTGCTGATCGACGCCTATGCGCGGCTGCCGCGCGACTTCCGCCGCGCCCACCCTCTCGTCTTCGTCGGCCAGCCGGGCTGGGGCCGGCTGACGTCGCGCCACGCCGACGCGCTTCGCCAGGAAGGCAGCGTCCGCTTCACCGGCTATGCCGACGAGCCGACGCTCGCCGCCTACTACGCCTCGGCCGCAGCGCTGCTGTTCCCGACGATCTACGAAGGCTTCGGCATTCCCGTCGCCGAGGCGATGGCGGCGGGTCTTCCGGCCATCGTCTCCGACATTCCGATCATGCACGAGGTCGCAGGCGAGTCCGCCTCCTACGTTTCCGCGCGCGAGCCGGAGGCCTGGGCGGCGGCGATCGGGACTGCGGCCGCGCGGTCGGGCGAGGCGCGCGCGACGATTGCAGCCGCAGGGCGCCGGCAGTCGGCGGCCTTCACCTGGGAGCACACCGCGGAACGCACCGCCGCCATCTATCGCGAGATCCTCGCGGCGGGGTAGATCCTTCCCGCGTTTCGCCAACCACGAAAACGATCGACGCTTTTGTCTGGTCGCGTTTCCGGACGGAAAACCGGTTTCCACTTTTCCTGGAAGCGCTCCGGGCGGCCGGCTGTTGCCGGCATGCATCATCCGTCTCCTTCACGCTTCGGAAACGCCGCAGGGCGATCTGCGCAATTGCAAAAGCCGCAAGTTCTGGTTTAGTGCGCGCACGCTAATGGGCGGCGGAAATGGAATTCAACGACGCCAGGATCAGTTTCTCCGATTTCGGCAGCGAGCGGATCGTGACGGTGCGCGTCAACGTCCGCGACGCCGTCGCGCAATATGCCATGATCAGCTTCGCCGATCCCGAGCGATCCGATGAGACGAACGCGGCGGAACGTGAGCGGATCAGGAAGCTTGCGAAGAAGGCGATGAGGTCGGCCGCCCAGGCGCTCTGACCCGGCTGTCGGATATCGGTCGCCTTTCCGGCCTCGCGATAAATCCTCCCGCTCCTGTCTGAGCGGGCGAAGGCGCAATGAGGGCTCGACCGGAACTGCCGTTGTTTCGCCGCCTGGAAGTGGCGTATGACGCCCGCGGGACGAAGCCGGCGACGGATCGTCGCGGCGCCGGCGCCGCGATCGCCGGCTCCAGGCTGATACGGAGTGACGACCACGCCATGCTGGAATTCGAGCAAGCCCTGCGCGGAAGGCGCGTCTTCGTGACCGGTCATTCCGGCTTCACCGGAAGCTGGCTCTGCTCCTGGTTCGGCGAGATCGGCGCCACCCTCTTCGGCTATTCGCTGCCGCCCGAGACAGACCCGGCGCTGAGCCGCGTCCTCGGCCTCGACGAAAGCGTCGACGCCGTCACCGACGACATCATGAACTACGACGTCCTTGCCGGCGCGATGGCCCGATTCGAGCCCGACATCGTGATCCACCTCGCCGCCCAGCCGCTGGTGCGGCGCTCCTACCGCGAGCCGCTGCGCACCTTCGCGGTCAACGCGCTCGGCACGGCGAACGTGCTCGAGGCGGCGCGCCAGACGCCCGGCGTCAAGGGCGTCGTCTGCATCACGACGGACAAGGTCTACGAGAACCGCGAATGGGACTGGGCCTACCGCGAGAACGATCCGCTCGGCGGCAAGGACCCCTACAGCGCCTCCAAGGCAGCCGCCGAGATGGTCGCCAAGGGCTATAGCAGCTCGTTTCCCGACGGCCCGAGGATCGCCATTGCCCGTGGCGGCAACATCGTCGGCGGCGGCGACTGGTCGGAGGACCGCCTCATCCCCGATTTCGTGCGCGCGGTGGTCGGCGGCGGCACGCTGACGCTGCGGTTTCCCGAGGCGACGCGGCCCTGGCAGCACGTGCTGGCGCTCGTGCAGGGTTACGGCATGCTCGCCGCCGGCCTGCTCTCCGACGACGCCGGCCGCTACGCCCGCGCCTGGAACCTCGGTCCGCAGGAATTGCGGCAATACTCGGTCCGCCAGGTGATGGAGATCCTGTCCGACACCTGGTCGCGACCGGATCTCGACTACCTCGATGCCCCGCTTCCGGAAGCCGGCGCGCTGGCGCTCGACAGCCGGCTCGCCCACAACCGGCTCGGCTGGACGACGCCCTGGAGCACCGAGGAGATGATCCGCCGCACGGCCGACTGGTACCGCGCCTAGTACGACGCCGGCGGTGACGGCGCGACGATGCGCGACGTGACCATCGCGCAGATCAAGGACTGGCGGAGCCGCCTCGCCGCGGCCGAGACGGCCTGATGCGCGTCCTGATCGCCGGCGCGACCGGCTTCATCGGGCGGCGGCTCGTCTCCGAATTGACGGAGGCGGGCGACACCGTCCTTGCCGTCGCGCGCCGGAGCGACCACGGCCTCGCCTGCCGGACGGCCGTCGTCGACGATCCGCTCGATCCGGCCGCCTATCGCGCGCTCATGGCGGAAGGAAACATCGACGCCGTCGTCAACCTGCTCGCCGCCGGCGTCCATCCGCAGGACCGCGATCCCGAGCGGCTTGTTGCCGCGAACGCCGTCTTTCCGGCGCGTCTCGCGCTTGCGGCAGCCGATTGCGGCGTTTCCGCCTTCGTGCAGATCGGATCGAGCGCCGAATACGCGCCGCTCACGGACGCCGCGCCCATCCCGGAGACCGCCGCGCTGGAGACGTCGCGGCTCTACGGAGCGACGAAGGCCGCCGGCTCGCTGCTCGTCCAGGCGACGGTCGCCGATGCAGGCCTTCCCGCCGCCGTGCTTCGCGCCTTCAACATTTTTGGCCCGGGGGAAAAGCCGCATCGGCTGTTTCCGGCGCTCGTCGGGAAGCTTGCGCGGCGCGAGCCGGTTCCGCTTTCGGCCGGCACGCAGGTGCGCGATTTCCTCTATGTCGACGATGCTTGCGCGGCGATCCGGCGGATGGCATATGCACTGGCCGCAGGCGAGGCAGCACCCGGCGTCTACAATCTCGCCGGCGGCGAGCCCGTGACCGTCGCGGCCTTCGCCGTGGCACTGGCCGAGACCATGCATGCCGATCGCACGCTGCTGCGCTTCGGCGAACTGCCGATGCGGCCGGACGAGCTCGCCGCGGTCACCGCTGCTACGGAGAAGCTCGATCGGGCGATCGGGCCGGCGCGCCGGCTCGACCTGCGCGAGGCGCTGGCCGATGGCGTCCGGGCGCTGCTTCAGGAGACGAATTGCTGATGTCCTTGCCGCAAGCAGAAGCCAGCGAAGCGCCCTCCCTGCCGCTCGTCTCGATCTGCATCCCCGTCCTCAACGAGTTCGACAACCTCGAGCGCCTCTACGGGCGCCTTTGCGAGCTCGCAATCCAGATGAAGGACAAGTGCCGGCTGGAGTTCGTCTTTTCCGACAACCAGTCCTCCGACGGGACCTGGGAGCGGCTGCAGGTTCTGGCGGCGAACGACGATCGCATCCGCGCCATCCGCTTCTCGAAGAACATCGGCTTCCAGCGCTCGATCCTCGCCAACTACCTGCACGCACGCGGCGATGCGCTGATGCAGCTCGATGCCGACCTGCAGGACCCGCCGGAGATGCTGGAGACCTTCTTCGGCCTCTGGCAGCAGGGATACCAGGTGGTCTACGGCCTGCGGCGCCGGCGCCAGGAATCGCCGCTGCTCAACGGCTTCCGGCGCTTCGGCTACTGGATGATCAACGCCATCAGCGAGCATCCGATCCCGCCGAACGTCGGCGACTTCCGGCTGCTCGACCGCAAGGTCGTCGAGGCGCTTGCCCGCTACAAGACGCACAACCCCTATCTGCGCGGCATGATCTCCGGCCTCGGCTTCAACCAGACGGGCGTCCCCTACGACCGGGACGCGCGAAGCGCCGGCAAGAGCAAGTTCGGCATGGCGCGCCTCGTCCGTCTCGGCATCACTGCCGTCTTCAACCATTCAACCGTGCCGCTCCGGATGGCGACCATCCTCGGCATCGTAATGATCGGAGTCAGCGCGCTCGGAGCGATCTATTGCGTGCTGCTTCGGCTGCTGGACACGACTCTGCCGCAAGGTCTGGCGAGTATCCACATCCTCGTGCTATTCGGCATCGGCCTGCAGTCCCTGCTGCTCGGGGTGATCGGCGAATACATCCTGCGGATCTACGTGATCCTCCGGGCCGAGCCGCTCGCCATCATCGACCAGGCCATCAACATCGACAAGCCCGACCTGAAATTCTAGCCAGAGAGCGTTCATGAAACTCGTTATCCTTGCCGGCGGCCTCGGAACGCGGATCGCCGAGGAGTCGGAGAGCAAACCGAAGCCGATGGTCGAGATCGGCGGCCGGCCGCTGCTCTGGCACATCATGAAGACCTACGCCCACCACGGGATCACCGAGTTCATCATCTGCCTCGGCTACAAGGGCTATGTGATCAAGGAGTTCTTCATGAACTACCAGCGGCATCTTTCCGATGTCGAGATCAACCTCAAGGACGGCAGCCACCGCATCCTGGAGAGCCAGGCGGAGGATTGGCGCGTCACCCTGATCGACACCGGCGAGAACACCATGACGGGCGGCCGGCTGAAGCGCGTCGCCCCCTATCTCGGCGACGAGACCTTCTGCATGACCTATGGCGACGGCCTGTCGGACGTTGACATCCGCGCCGAACTCCGCTTCCACAAGGAGCATGGAAAGCTCGCGACGGTCGTCGCCGTCCAGCCGCCGGGCCGCTTCGGCGTCCTCGCCATCGAGGACGGCTCGGGCATCGTTTCCTCCTTCCAGGAGAAGCCGAGCGACGAGATCGGCTGGATCAACGGCGGCTTCTTCGTGCTCGAGCCGAAGGCGATCGACTACATCGACGGCGATGCGACCTCCTTCGAGCAGGAGCCGCTGAAGGGCCTGGCGCGCGACGGCGAGCTTGCCGCCTTCGAGCATACCGGCTTCTGGCAGCCCTGCGACACGCTGCGCGACAAGCGCGAACTGGAAAAGCTTTGGCAGAAGGGAGCGCCCTGGCGCGTATGGCACACACACCAGTCATGAGCGACCCGCTGCGGCCCGCGACGCTTCAGAACCCACGCCGGGCGCGCCTGCGCTCGGCGATCGGCTGGGTCATCTCGATCGCCTGCATCGGGCTGATCGCCTACAACGTCGACCTTCAGGGCGTGCTTGCGGCGATGCATTCGTTCCGCGTGCCCTACCTCCTGATCGGCCTGTTGCCGCTCGCCTTCGGCTATACGATGCGCATCGCGCGCTGGGCGGTGATGCTTCGGGCGACGGGCGCCTCGGCGAGCCTGCCGCGCTGTGCCGCGCCCTTCCTCGGCTCGATCGCGCTCAACAACGTGCTGCCGCTGCGGCTCGGCGACATCGTCCGCGCGACGGTCTTCCCGGCAGCGATCGGCGTCCCGCGCACGGCGGCGATCGGCTCGATCGTCATGGAACGCCTCGTCGACCTCCTGACCCTGCTTCTGTTCCTCGCGGTCGGCGCCACCGCCGTCGGCGCCGGCAAGCTGCCGGCGTGGCTGACCGACGGAGCGGTGCTGCTTGCGGTCGTCGCGACGGGGGCGCTGTTCTCGATCCTCCTCCTCGGCAACGTCGTGGCACGCATCATCACCGGCTTCGCCAACCGCCATCCGGCGCATACAGCGATCGCCCGGCTGCTCCATTCGGTGGCGCTGCTGCTCACCGGCGTGCGCCAGATGACGGGGGCGCGGACGCTGGCGCTTGTCTTCGCGCTCTCCATCCTCGCCTGGCTCGGCGAATCCGGCGTCTTCTGGGCGGCGATGGCCGGCTTCGGCGTCCATGGCGGCGGCCTTCTGGCGCCGCTGATGGTGATGGCCTTCGTCGTCCTGTCGACGCTGGTCCCCTCCTCGCCCGGCTATATCGGCCCGTTCCACCTGGCCGCCTTCGCCGCCATCTCGCTGCTTGGCGGCGACAAGGACACGGCCACGAGCTTCGCGATCCTTTCCCACCTGATGGTCTGGATCCCGACGACGCTCGCCGGCGGGATCGCCATGCTGGTGCGGCCCGAGCTCTTCCGGGGCGCGCTCGCGACGCAACACCAGGCCAAGGCCTGACAGAACGAGAGATCGCATGACTGACGAGACCTTCGACGTTGCCATCGTCGGCGCCGGCTTCACCGGACTTTCGGCGGCCTACAAGCTCGCCAAGGCCGGCCGCAAGGTTCTGGTCGTCGAAGCGGACGACAGCGCCGGCGGCCTCGCCGGCACCTTCGAATTCGCCGACGGCACGCGCATCGAGAAGTTCTACCACCACTGGTTCAACAATGACGTCTACGTGCCGGAGCTCGTCCGCGACCTCGGCCACGACGGCGACATCGTCGTCAAGCCGTCGCGCAACGGCATGTACTTCAACGGCCGCCTCTGGAAGCTGACGACGCCGCTCGACCTCCTGCGCTTCACCGCCCTGCCGTTGATCGACCGCATCCGCCTCGGCCTCGTCGTCTTCAAGGTGCGCGGCGTCAAGGACTGGAAGACGATCGAGAACCTGTCGGTGCGCGAATGGCTGGAGCCGATCGTCGGCCGCAACGTCTACCGCGTCGTCTGGGAGCCGCTGATCCAGTCGAAGTTCTCGATCTACGCCGAGAAGATCAGCGCCGTCTGGTTCTGGAAGAAGCTGGTGCTGCGCGGCAGCACGCGCGACAAGACGGGCGGCGAGCAGCTCGCCTATTTCAAGGGCGGCTTCGGGCGGCTCGCCGAGATCATGGTCGATGCGATTCGCAAGGCCGGCGGCGAGGTGCGTTTCAACACGCCGGTCACCGGCGTCGAGACGGAAGGACGGCGCATCACGGCGCTGAAGCTCAAGGACGGCGTGGTGAAGGCCGACCGCTTCCTTTTCACGCCTGCCTTCCCGCTCATCGCCGACATCTTCGAGGGCAGCGCCGATCCGGCCTGGCTGAACCGGCTGCGGCGCGTGCGCTACCTCGGCAACATGTGCCTGGTGCTCAGGCTCGACCGCAGCCTGTCGGACATCTACTGGCTGAACGTCAACGACCCCGGCTTCCCCTTCGTCGGCGTGATCGAGCACACGAACTTCGACCCGCCGGAGCACTACAAGGGCTCCCGCATCGCCTTCCTCTCGCGCTACCTGCCGGTCGAGGACCCGATCTGGGCCTATAGCGAGGACGAATATGCCGACTTCGCGTTCGACCACCTGAAGCGCATGTTCCCCGACTTCGATCGCTCCTGGGTCAAGGAATACCGCGTCTGGCGTTCCGAATACGCGCAGCCCGTGACCGAACGCGGCTACTCCACTTATGTGCCCGGCCGCGAGACGCCCTTCGACAACGCCTTCATCTCGACGATGGCCCAGGTCTATCCCGAAGACCGCGGAACGAACTACGCCATCCGCGAAGGCTACGCCGTCGCCGACACCCTC
>JBQCEN010000123.1:0-14475 GCA_051960215.1 Pararhizobium sp. | reverse complement strand
GATCGCGGTTTGCAGGCGGTCCGGCGAGGCCGGCTTGACGACGAAGTCGAAGGCGCCGTCCCTGACCCGCTGCAACAGGTCGCGATGCGTCGCCGAGATCAGCCTGATGTCGACCTTGACGGTGGCCCTGCCGCCGACCGGGTCGACCTCGCCCTCCTGCACCGCGCGCAGGAGCTTGACCTGCACGTCGAGCGGCAGGTCGCCGATCTCGTCGAGGAACAGCGTGCCGCCATGCGCTTCGACGAACTTGCCGGTGTGCCTTTCCGTCGCGCCGGTGAAGGAGCCCTTCTCGTGGCCGAACAGGATCGATTCCACCAGATTGTCGGGGATAGCGCCGCAATTGACGGTGACGAACGCCTTGGATCTGCGCTCGCCCGATCCCTGGATGGCGCGCGCCACCAGTTCCTTGCCGACGCCCGATTCGCCTTCGATGAGGATCGGAATGTTGGAGGCCGCCGCCTTCTGGCCGAGCCGGATCACGCGATCCATGGCGGGGCTGCGGGTGATCATGTCCTTGAAGGTGAGCGTACCGCCACTGCGGCGCGCGCCGCGCTTCACCTCGCCCTCGACCGCCTCCACCTTCAGCGCGTTGGCGATCGCGGTTTGCAGGCGGTCCGGCGAGGCCGGCTTGACGACGAAGTCGAAGGCGCCGTGGCGCATCGCCTGCACCACCGTCTCGATGCCGCCCTGCGCCGTCTGCACGATGACGGGCACATGGATGGCGCGCTCGCGCATCGCCTTGAGGACTCCGATGCCGTCCAGTCCCGGCATGGCGAGATCGAGGATCATCGCCGAGATATCGCGCGCCCCGGGGCCGTCGAGCGCACTCAAGCCCGCCTCCCCGCCCTCGGCAACGACGGTAGCGTGGCCGAAACGGGTCACCGCCGCCTCCAGCATGCGCCGCTGCACCGGATCGTCATCGACTATGAGGATGGAACCTGTCATCGGTCGTTCGAATTCTCAGGCTGCACGGTTCTGCCCTATGGATCATCCTGGCACAGGGTTCTAAATAAGCTTTCAAAAAAGCCGGTGAACGAATTGCTTCGCATTTGACCGGCTTTCCGTCCCAACCCTCGCTGAAGGTACTGGCATGAACATCATCTTGCGCCGCCGGCTCGCCGCGGCTTCCACCGCTCAGGGCACGGCGGCGACTAAGGGAGCGACCATGGGCGATCTGCCGGAATGGAACCTCGCCGATCTCTACAGCGGCATGGAGGCGCCGGAACTCAGGCGCGATCTGGAAAAGGCGGCCGCCGACGCAATCGCCTTCGAAAGCCGCTGGAAGGGGACGCTGGCCGCCGAGGCCGGCCGCGGCAGCGACGGCAAGCTCGGCGAGGCCCTGAAGCAATACGAGACACTGGAGGAGCTGATCGGCCGCATCGTCTCCTATGCCGGCCTCGTCTATGCCGGCAACACCGTCGATCCGCAGCGCGCCAAGCTCTACGGCGACGTGCAGGAGAAGATGACTGACGCCAGCGCACATCTGCTGTTCTTCGCGCTGGAGCTCAACCTGATCGAAGACGCGGCGATCGAAGCAGCCCTCGACGCCGATCCCGCCTTCGGCCACTACCGGCCGTGGGTGCTGGACCTCAGGATGGACAAGCCCTACCAGCTCGAAGATCGCATCGAGCAGCTTTTCCACGAAAAGTCGGTGACCGGCCGCGGCGCCTGGAACCGCCTGTTCGACGAGACGATGGCGGACCTGCGCTTTACCGTCGACGGCGAGGAACTGACGCTGGAGCCGACGCTGAACCGCTTGCAGGACGCTGACGGCGAGGTTCGCCGCAAGGCCTCCGAGGCGCTCGCCGCCACCTTCTCGAAGAACCTGCGCACCTTCACGCTGATCACCAACACGCTGGCCAAGGACAAGGATATCTCCGACCGCTGGCGCGGTTTCAAGGACATCGCCGATTCCCGCCACCTCGCCAACCGGGTGGAGCGCGGCGTCGTGGATGCGCTGGCCGCCGCCGTTCGCGAAGCCTATCCGCGCCTGTCGCACCGCTACTACGCGATGAAGGCGAAGTGGCTCGGCATGGACAGGATGAACTTCTGGGACCGCAACGCGCCGCTGTCGGAGACGCCGAAGGCCTCCATTCCCTGGCAGACGGCGCGCGAGACGGTGCTGTCGGCCTATGCCGGCTTCGCGCCCGAGATGGCCGACATCGCCGGGCGGTTCTTCGACAGGCGCTGGATCGATGCGCCTGTCAGCCCCGGCAAGGCGCCCGGCGCCTTCGCCCATCCGACGGTCCCCTCCGCCCACCCCTACGTGCTGCTCAACTACATGGGCAAGCCGCGCGACGTGATGACGCTCGCCCACGAGCTCGGCCACGGCGTCCATCAGGTGCTTGCAGGCGGGCAAGGGGCGCTGATGGCCTCGACGCCGCTGACGCTTGCCGAGACGGCCTCCGTCTTCGGCGAGATGCTGACCTTCCGCGCGCTGCTCGACCGCACGCGCGATCCGAAGGACCGCAAGGCGATGCTCGCCCAGAAGGTCGAGGACATGATCAACACGGTCGTGCGCCAGATCGCCTTCTACGAGTTCGAGCGCAAGGTCCACACGGCGCGCCGCGAGGGCGAACTGACGTCCGACCAGATCGGCGAGCTCTGGCTCTCCGTGCAAAGCGAGAGCCTGGGGCCGGCGATCCGCATCTCGGAGGGCTACGAGACTTTCTGGGCCTATATCCCCCACTTCATCCACTCGCCCTTTTACGTCTACGCCTATGCCTTCGGCGACTGCCTCGTGAACTCGCTCTACGCGGTCTACCAGAACGCCGAGAGCGGCTTCCAGGAGAAGTATTTCGAGATGCTGAAGGCCGGCGGCACGAAGCACCACAAGGAGCTGCTCGCGCCGTTCGGCCTCGACGCCTCGGATCCCTCCTTCTGGAGCAAGGGCCTGTCGATGATCGAGGGCCTGATCGACGAGCTTGCGGCGCTCGATGCCAGGAGCTAGAGCGCTTCGAGGAAAAGTGGTAACCGGTTTTCCGTCCAGAAGCGCGACAAAACAAAGACATAGATCGTTTTCGCGATTCACTGAAACGCGGAAACGATCTAGCCGGAAGGCGGCTGGGGAGGACTTCGCATGGCGCTTGCGCACACGCCCTATGACGGCTCGGCGAAACCGTTCACGATCGGGCTGAAACCGCTCGACCTCGGCGACTGGATCGAGCCCGGTGACGCGCTGGAACCCTACTTGGCGGAAAAGGACCGGCTCTTCTCCGACCATCGCGAGATGACGATCCGGGCGACGCCTGAGAGCCGGGCGGCGCAGGAGGAGGCGCTTGCCCTTCTCGTCCGCACCCTGCCGGAGCGCTTCCCCGACCTCTACCGGCGCGACGGCCCGCGGATGGCGGTCGGCGGCAGCGGCCGCAGCGTCGACCTCGCCGATGACGCGATGCCGCCGCTCGAGCGCGCGGCGCGGCTCGTGCCCGAGGACCTCGTCCTCATGGAGAAGCAGGCGGACGGCTGGCGGCTTTCGGCGGCCGCGCTCGCCTTCCCCTCCTCCTGGTCGCTTGCCGAGAAGTTCGACCGCTCGATCACCGAGATCCACCATTCCGTCCCCGACTTCAGCGCCGGCACGCGCAACGCGGCTCTGGTCGAGCGCATCTTCGACAAGCTCCTCGTCGACCAGCCGGTCTGGCGGCCGAACTGGTCGATCTATCCCGACGCCGCGCTCCATCACCCGAAGAACAAGGTCGAGCGCGGTGATCGCTTCGTGCCGAAGGTCGGGCCGTACGACACCTTCCTCCGGGTCGAGCGCCAGACGCTCCGCAAGCTGCCGCAGACGGGGGCGATCCTCTTCACGATCCGCATCCACGTCGACCCCCTGGCGGCGATCGCCGCCCACGAGGACGCGGCGCGGCTTGCGACGAGCCTCAGGACGCAGATCGAGGTGTTGACCCCGCCGCAGATCGCCTACATGGGGCTGATCCCGACCCGCGACCGGCTGATCGCCGAGCTTTCGGCGATCGCAGCCGGCTGAGAACAACGCCGCCCGCCCTTTATTTTACCCCGCCGTCTGTGCTTTAGAGCAGTCCCCCGGCCTTCCTAAGGAGCTTTGCGAGAATGGCGGATCAATCCCACCCGATCCACGGCGAAATCACCGGCCCGATCGTGATGATCGGCTTCGGCTCGATCGGCCGCGGCACGCTGCCGCTCATCGAGCGCCACTTCAAATTCGACAAGAGCCGCATGGTGGTGATCGATCCGCGCGACGACGAGACCGGCATCCTCGAGAAGCACGGCGTGCGCTTCCTGAAGCAGGCGGTCACGAAGGACAACTATCGCGACGTCCTGACGCCGCTCCTCACGGCCGGCGAAGGCCGGGGCTTCTGCGTCAACCTCTCCGTCGACACCTCGTCGCTGGACCTGATGAAGCTCTGCCGCGAGCTCGGCGTGCTCTACATCGACACCGTCGTCGAGCCCTGGCTCGGCTTCTATTTCGACAAGAGCGCCGGCAACGAGGCGCGCACGAACTACGCCCTGCGCGAGACGGTGCGCGCCGAGAAAGCCCGCAACCCAGGCGGCACGACCGCCGTCTCCTGCTGCGGCGCCAATCCCGGCATGGTCTCCTGGTTCGTGAAGAAGGCGCTCGTCGACCTTGCGAAGAGCCTGAAGCTCGAATTCGCCGAACCCGCCGCGCAAGATCGCGCAGGCTGGGCGCGGCTGATGCGCGACGTCGGCGTCAAGGGCATCCACATCGCCGAGCGCGACACGCAGCGCACGAAGCATCCGAAGCCGCTCGACGTCTTCTGGAACACCTGGTCGGCCGAAGGCTTCATCTCGGAAGGCCTGCAGCCGTCCGAGCTCGGCTGGGGCACGCACGAGCGCTGGCAGCCGGACAATGCGAAGGAGCACGAGAGCGGCTGCAAGGCGGCGATTTACCTTGAGCAGCCCGGCGCCAATACGCGGGTGCGCACATGGTGTCCGACGCCCGGCGCACATTATGGCTTCCTGGTCACCCACAACGAGTCGATCTCGATCGCGGATTTCTTCACGCTGAAGGATGAGGCCGGCGCCGTCGCCTTCCGGCCGACCTGCCACTACGCCTATCATCCGGCGAACGACGCGGTGCTCTCGCTCCATGAGATGTTCGGCAATGGCGGCCATCAGCAGCCGGTCCTGCACGTCCTCGACGAGAACGAGCTGGTCGACGGCGTAGACGAGCTAGGCGTTCTCCTCTTCGGGCATGAGAAGAACGCCTACTGGTACGGCTCGCGCCTGTCGCTCGAGGAGACGCGCGTGATCGCGCCTTACCAGAACGCCACGGGGCTGCAGGTCACGTCGGCCGTTCTCGCCGGCATGGTCTGGGCGCTGGAGAACCCGGAAGCCGGCATCGTCGAGGCCGACGAGATGGACTATCGCCGCTGCCTGCAGATCCAGATGCCCTATCTGGGCCCGGTCGAGGGGCACTATACGGACTGGACGCCGCTCGCCGGCCGGCCGGGCCTCTTCCCGGAGGACATCGATCCGAGCGATCCCTGGCAGTTCCGGAACATTCTCGTCCACTGAGGATTGTCGGATTCGCGCCGGCTCTCCGGCGCGTCTGCTACCGCCGCTTGCGTTCGGCCGGCGGCGGCGGCATCCTGAGGCAACGCAGGGTCGCGGCGCATTCGCGCGGCGGCGGATCAAGAAAAGGAAAAGAAATGAAGCGGGCACTCGTCTTCGCCAGCCTTGCAACCATGACGATTGCGCTCGGAGGCTGCGAGACGGCAGGCTATGCGCCGGCCCCGATGCGGCCGCAGCCGGCCGGCATCGAGGGCAACTGGATCGACCAGAACGGCATCATGTCCTCTTTCCGCAACGGCACCTTCGAGACCCGCACCACTGACACCAACTCCGTGCTCGCGACCGGCAGCTACACGCAGACGGCGGGCAACGTCGTCCAGATCAACATGCACTCGATCCTGCGCAACACGGACTCGACCGTGAACTGCGCCGAGATCAACCCGACGCAGCTCAACTGCACCTCCAGCAGCGGCGCGCACTTCTCGCTCAACCGGGCCGGTCGCGCCGGCTGAACCGCCCGCAACCGCCCTTCCTTCTCCCCGTCGGGGAGAAGGTGGCGCGGCGATGCGCCGGACAAGGCGCCGCCGGGGAACGCCGCGCGTCGAGCCGCGCCCCTACGACCGATTGAAAAGCGGCATACGGCGCTTATGTTCGGCACGATAATCTTCCACGACAGTCGGCGCAGGCAGCGGCGGAAATCCGAATGAACGAGATCGCATCCCCGACCGAGGCCGACGCGGGTGCGCCGCGGCCGGACGGCCACCCGCCAATCAGGGCGGGGCGGATCGGCGTGCTGATCGTCAACCTCGGCACGCCGGACGCGACCGACAAGAAGGCGATGCGGCGCTATCTCGGCGAGTTCCTCTCCGACCGGCGCGTGATCGAGACGCCGCGGGCCGTCTGGCTGCCGATCCTCCACGGCATCATCCTCAACACGCGGCCGGCGAAGGTCGGCAAGGCTTACCGCACCATCTGGAACACCGAGCTCGACGAGAGCTTCCTGCGCACCTACACGCGCAACCAGTCCGAGCGCCTCGGCGCCCGCCTCGCCGGTCACCCGGATGTCGAGGTCGACTGGGCGATGCGCTATGGCGAGCCAGCGATCCGCGATCGGCTGACGGCGATGAAGGATCGCGGCTGCGAGCGCATCCTCGTCTTCCCGCTCTATCCGCAATATTCGGCCGCGACCACGGCAACGGTCAACGACAAGGCCTTCGAGACGCTGCTTGCGATGCGCTGGCAGCCGGCGCTGAGGACCGTTCCGCCCTATCACGACGACCCGGCCTACATCGATGCGCTGGCGCAGTCGGTCGAGACGCACCTCGCCGGCCTCTCCTGGGAACCCGAGCGCGTGCTCGCCTCCTTCCACGGCCTCCCGCAGTCCTATTTCCGCAAGGGCGACCCCTACCACTGCCATTGCAGGAAGACGGCGCGGCTGCTGACGCAGCGGCTCGGCTGGCCGGAGGAGCGCCTGATGGTGACCTTCCAGTCCCGTTTCGGGCCGGAGGAGTGGCTCCAGCCCTATACGGACAAGACCGTCGAGGCACTCGCGAAGGGCGGCGTGAAGCGGATCGCCGTCATCAATCCCGGCTTCGTCTCCGACTGCCTCGAGACGCTGGAGGAGATCGCCGTGCAGGCGCGCGAGAGCTTCGAGGCGCATGGCGGCGAGCACTTCACCCACATTCCCTGCCTCAACGACAGCCCCGAGGGCATGGCGGTCATCGAGACGGTGGTGCGGCGCGAGCTGTCCGGCTGGATCTGAGCCGACGGCTGCCCACGCCGGGCGATTTGCAAACGCCCGCGGCTGATCCTACCTCTTTTCACGACGATGCTTCGACGGGTGGCGCGCCTCTTGACGCCGCCGGCAGCACGTCCGGAGGAGGAAACATCTCTTGCCCATCACCGGTTTCGACGTCGTCGTCATCGCGTTCGTCATCCTGATCATCCTCATCCTGATGGCCGGCATCAAGACGGTCCCGCAGGGCTACAGCTACACGGTCGAGCGCTTCGGCCGCTATACGCGCACGCTCGATCCGGGCCTGAGCATCATCGTGCCCTTCATCGACCGCGTCGGCGCACGGCTCAACATGATGGAGCAGGTGCTCGACATCCCGCGTCAGGAGGTCATCACCAAGGACAATGCCAGCGTCTCCTCCGACGCCGTCGCCTTTTACCAGGTGCTGAATGCGGCGCAGGCGGCCTATCAGGTGCGCGGGCTGGAGCACGCCATCATCAACCTGACGATGACGAACATCCGCTCCGTCATGGGCTCGATGGACCTCGATGAGCTTCTCTCCAACCGCGACGCGATCAACGACAGGCTCCTGCGCGTCGTCGACGAGGCCGCGTCTCCCTGGGGCATCAAGATCACCCGCATCGAGATCAAGGACATTGCACCGCCAAGCGACCTCGTCGCCTCCATGGCCCGCCAGATGAAGGCGGAGCGCGAGAAGCGCGCCCAGGTGCTGGAGGCCGAAGGTACCCGAAACGCCCAGATCCTGCGGGCCGAGGGCGCCAAGCAATCGGCGATCCTCGAGGCCGAGGGCGAACGGGAAGCCGCCTATCGGCAGGCGGAGGCGCGCGAGCGGCTGGCCGAGGCCGAGGCCAAGGCGACGGCCGTTGTCTCGGAGGCGATCGCCAAGGGAAACGTCCAGGCGATCAACTACTTCGTCGCGCAGAAATACACCGAGGCGCTGACGGCGATCGGCAGCGCGAAGAACCAGAAGATCGTGCTGATGCCGATGGAGGCGTCCTCGCTGATCGGCTCGCTCGGCGGGATCGGGGCGATCGCCCGCGAGGTCTTCAACGGCGAGGCTGGCAGCGGGGACGACGGGCCGAGCGGGCCGACGCGGCGATCGCACGGCATGCCCCGGACAGTGCCCGTCACCGGCGCGCCCGCGCCGGTTCCGCCGGAGGAGGACCTCTGAGGTGGTTCTGGACCTGATCTCGGGGCTCGGCCCCTGGAGCTGGTGGATCCTCGGCATCGTGCTGCTGATCGCCGAGATCGCGGTTCCCGGCGTCTTCTTCGTCTGGATCGGCGTTGCCGCGATCCTGATCGGCGTCGTCTCGCTGCTGCACTGGCAGAGCGCGTTCTGGACGTGGCAGATCCAGTTGATCGCCTTCGCCCTCCTTGCGGTCCTCGCGGCCCTCGTCGGGCGCCAGGTGATGGCGGGCAGCCGGACGGTCAGCGACGAGCCCTTCCTCAACCGCCGCGGCGCGAGCCTCGTCGGCCGGACGGCAGTGCTCGACGAACCGATCCGCGAGGGGCGCGGCCGCATCCGGCTCGACGACACCTGGTGGGTCGTCTCCGGCCCCGACCTGCCTGCCGGAACCCGCGTCCGCGTCACCCGCAGCGTCGGCCGCGAATTGACCGTCGATGCCGCCTGATCCCGCCCGGCGGCAGCCCGGTTAAAGGATCGCTAACCATCCCGGTTTACCGTCTGCAAACCATACGGGCTTTGCAACGATCGGCCGTCCATGTTCCCCGAGACCCCTCGATCCCTCCAGCGCGCCGCGGAACCGGCCACGCGCACGAGAGCGTTTCCAGGAAAAGTGGAAACCGGTTTTCCGTTCGGAAACGCGAGGAAACGAAAGCATGGATCGTTTTCGCGGTTCAACGAACCGCGAAAACGATCGAGGGCAGCGGCGACGGCCGGGTTCATGGCATTGTCACTTGCCGTTGCCGGCCCGGCATCCGCGGCCGGCGTTGATGCCCGCACCGGCGATTCCGACCTCGCCGTCGCGAGCCTTCGCGGCCTGACGGGCACATCCGCAACGGCCGCCCCCGTCGCCGCGCCGCCCCTCGGCGCGCCGGCGACGAGCGGCTACGACGATCTTCTGCTCCGCAAGGCGCTCGGGCCGACGGCGCCGGAAAACCTCGCCGCGCCACCGCCTGCCGCCGCTCCGGCGTCAGAGCCGCAGGCAACTGCCGAGGAAACCAATCGCGGCCCGGCCGCCGAACCGGTCGAGCGCAGGATCACGCGCATCGGCCCCGTCAACACGCCGGAACGGCCGATCGGGCGCGCGCCGCGAGGGCGGCTGCCCGATGACGCGAATGCCGCGCCGGGCATCCGGCTCGGAACCTTCGTCCTCCGGCCGGAGGTCTCGGAGGGGATCGGCGTCGAGAGCCGCCGCTTCGGCGCCTTCCACAGCAGCCGCGCCTACCTGCAGACGACGCTGCGCGGCACGCTGACGTCCGACTGGTCGCGCCACCAGCTGACGGTCACGGGAGGCGGCATCTGGCAGGACAACATTGCCGGCTCCGGCGAGACGCAGCCGCAAGCCGACGTCTCGGCCGACCTGCGCCTCGACCTCGGCGCGCTGACGACCGGCCATGTGACCGGCAGCTACTCGTTCTTCCGCGAGGATTCGACCGATCCGAACGCCCTCGCCAACGCGGAAACCCAATCCACCGTCAATGTTCTCACCGGCGGCGCCTCGATCGAGCGCGATCTCGGTCTGCTTCGCGGTTCCGTCTCCGGCCAGATGATCCATACCGCCTATGGCGCCGCGACGCTTTCCGACGGCACGCGCATCTCGCAATCCGACCGCGACACGACCGCCGGCCTCTTCAAGACGCGCATCGGCTACGCCGCCTCGTCGGCCCTCGTTCCCTTCGTGCAGATGAGCTATCTGCGGACCGGCTATGATGCCGGCGCCGACGCCTCCGGCTATCGCCGCTCCTCCGACAGCTACACGGCCGAGGCCGGCGTCGCCGCCGATTTCGGGGAGAAGACCTCCGGCGAGCTCGCTGCCGGCTATACGCTGCGCAGCTTCGAGGACCGCCGGCTCGCCGATATCGACGGCTTCGCCGTCGACGGAACGCTGAAATGGTCGCCGCGCCGCGGCACCGACGTCTCCGCCGGCCTCACCACGGCCATCGAGGATTCGACGACGCCGGGCCAGAGCGGCCCGATCGCCTATGCGCTGACGGCGGAGATCACGCAGGAGGTCCGCGATTCGGTCGTCGCACGTATCGGGGCCGGCTATCTCCGCCGCACCTACGTCGCCGATCCGGGCGTTCCTGACGAAGTCGTCTATTCCGCCAATGCCGGCTTCACGTGGTTTCTCACCCGCACCCTCGGCATCGACGGCGACGTCAGCTATGAACGCAGCCGCCAGCCGGGCTCCCCCGACCAGACGATCGCCGCGGCGACGCTGGGCGTCACCCTTCGCAGGTGACGCCGGCCCCATTTCCAGGGACGTGGGGAGCGATCTAGCGCGCGCCTTCACGGATGAGCTGGCGCAGGTCCTCGTCGACCTTTGAGCGGATGTCGTCACGTTCCAGGGCGAAGAAGACGTTGGCCTTGATGAAGCCTTCCTTCGAGCCGCAGTCGAAGGTGTTGCCGGTGAAGCGATAGCCGGCGAAGGGCTGCTTCTCGGCGAGCTTCAACATGCCGTCGGTCAACTGGATTTCGCCGCCGGCGCCGCGTTCCTGGTTCGCGAGGAGCTCGAAGATGTCCGGCTGCAGGATGTAGCGCCCGTTGAGGAAGGAGTTCGACGGCGCCTTCTCCTTCGGCGGCTTCTCGACCATGCCGGTGATGCGGAAGCCGCCGTTCAGCTCCTCGCCGATGCCGACGATGCCGTATTTATGGGTCATGTCGGGATCGCATTCCTCGACCGCCACGACGTTGCCGCCGACTTCGTTGTAGAGCCTCATCATGCCGCTCATGCTGCCGAGGCCGTCCTGCACCATGTCGGGCAGGAGCAGCGCGAACGGTTCGTCTCCGACGATGTCGCGCGCGCACCAGACGGCATGGCCGAGGCCAAGCGGCTCCTGCTGGCGGGTGAAGCTCGTCTGGCCCGCACTCGGCTGCAGGTCCTTCAGGAGCGCCAGTTCCTCCGCCTTGTTGCGCTGGCGCAGCGTGTCGTAGAGTTCGACCTGCGCGTCGAAATAGTCCTCGATGACGCCCTTGTTGCGGCCGGTGACGAAGATGAAGTGCTCGATGCCGGCTTCCCGCGCCTCGTCCACCACGTATTGGATGACCGGCTTGTCGACGACCGTCAGCATCTCCTTGGGCACCGTCTTGGTCGCCGGGAGGAACCGCGTTCCAAGGCCCGCGACGGGAAACACGGCTTTGCGGACTTTGCGGACTTTCGTCATGTTTTGATGTTCCTGATCTGCTGACGGGAGTCGGGAAAGGTCTATAGTCGCGGTTATGGTGCGATTGCGACAACGCTAATCCGACGCCGCTGTCTTGGTAAAGAATTTGTTGACGAAGGGGACTTACCATCGTTTGCGGCGGGGGCGCAGAAGACGTCGTCCCGCCTCGTGGGACGTGAGATCACAGATTTCCCCACGCTGCCGACCGACCTTCAACCCGATTGCGGGGAGAAACTGATGAACGCAGGGAAGGGTTCCATTTCGAGACGCGCTCTGCTGGCCGCCGCCATCGGGGCCGGCGTGACGCTCGCCTCCGCGCCCGCAAGCGCCGATACCGGCTTTCGGCGCTGGATCGCAAGCTTCTATGGCGTCGCCGCGAAGAACGGCATCTCGCGGCGCACCTACGAGCGCGCCTTCGCCGGCGTCACCGATCCCGATCCGACGGTCCTGGAGAAGGCCCGCTCGCAGCCCGAGTTCACGAGCAAGATCTGGGACTATCTCGATTCCCGCGTCAATTCCTGGACCGTCAGGAACGGCCAGGCCATGGAGCACCGCTACCACGCGACGCTTGACGCACTGGCGCGCCACTATGGCGTCGACGGCAGCGTCATGCTGGCGATCTGGTCCATGGAGACCAACTATGGCGCGGTGCTCGGCGATCCCGACCGCCTTCACTACGTGCCGCAGGCGCTGGCGACGCTCGCCTATGCCGACCCCTCGCACGCGAGCTACGCGCGCCGGCAATTGATCGCCGCCCTGAAGATCCTCCAGGACGGCGACGTCGCGCCGCGGCACATGACGGGTTCCTGGGCCGGCGCCATGGGCCATACCCAATTCATCCCGACGAGCTACCTCGCCTTCGCGGTCGATGCCGACGGCGACGGCAAGCGCGATATCTGGGGGTCGATTCCCGATGCACTGGCGGCGACGGCGAACCTCCTGAACAGGAACGGCTGGCAGACGGGAAAGACCTGGGGTTACGAGGCGGTGCTGCCGAGCGGCGGCGCCCGCTACGAAGGCCACGAGAAATCACTGGCGCAATGGGCGGCCCTCGGCTTCCGGCGGCCGCGCGGCAAGGCGTTCCCGCATCCCTCGGAGCGCGCCGTCCTGAAGATGCCTGGGGGGGCCGATGGCCCGGTCTTCCTGATGACGCGGAACTTCTACGTCATCAAGCATTACAACAGCTCCGACTTCTACGCGCTCGCCGTCGGCCTGCTGGCCGACCGGATCGCCGGCTATGGCGGCGTCGATCAACCCTGGCCGCGGCCCGCCGGCTCGCTCGACGTCGACCAGAAGTTCGAGATCCAGACGCGGCTGAAGGCGCTCGGCTACTATGACGGCAATATCGACGGCAACCTCGGCTCCGGCTCGCGCGCGGCGATCGCCGCGTTCCAGACGCAGAACGGCTTGACCGCTACCGGAATTCCATCGCAGCATGTGCTGAAAGCCCTGAGGCGCTGAAGGCCTCGAGGTCCAGCCCATGAGCGCCCGGAGCGGCGCCTGACGCCGAGCCCATGACCGCAGACAGAATGATCCGGATCGCCGCGGCGGCGCTCATGTGTCTCGCCGCCGTTTCTGCCCTGTCGACAGGGTCGGTACGGCCGGCAACGGCCCAGGAGCGCGTCGAGCGCGGATCGATCCTCGACTTCTTCTTCGGCCGGCGGCGGCAGGCCTATCCCGAACCGCCCCCGGCGCCGCGGCGCGCCCGCCGGCCGCGCACGACGCGATCGCGCAGCGCTCCGGCAAGCGCACCCGCCGCCTCTGCTGCGCCCGACGAGCCGCAGCCGGTCGAAAAACGTGATGACGCCCGCACCGTCCTCGTCGTCGGCGACTTCATGGCGTCCGGCCTCGCGGACGGCCTGACCGAAGCCTTCGCGCAGTCGCCGGGCGTCGTCATCGACGACGAGACGAACGGGTCGTCCGGGCTCGTGCGGCAGGACTACTACAACTGGTCGGCGGAGATCGGCGCGATCATCGATCAGGCGAAGCCGGCCGCCGTCGTCGTGCTGATCGGCTCCAACGACCGCCAGCAGATGACGGTCGCGGGCAACCGGGAACCGGTGCGCTCCGACGCTTGGACAGCGGAATATACGCGCCGTGCCGAAGCCCTCGCCAAGGCGATCACGGCGCATAAGGTACCGCTCGTCTGGGTGGGCGTTCCGGCCTTCCAGTCGCCGTCGATGTCGGCCGACATCCTCGCCTTCGACGGCATCTTCCGGACCGTGGCGACGAATGCCGGCGGCGACTTCGTGGATCCATGGGACGGCTTCGTGGACGACAGCGGCCAGTTCATCTTCACCGGCTCCGACATCAACGGCCAGCCGGTGCGCCTGCGCGGTCCGGACGGCATCAACCTGACGGCCGCCGGCAAGCGCAAGCTCGCCTTCTATGCCGAAAAGCCGCTGCACCGCATCCTGGGCGATGCCGCCGACAAGGCGATCGCCGCGCTGTCGAACGGCGGCGCTTCAGGACCGGACGGAGCCAAGCCGAAGCCGCCGTCGGAGATCGTACGCACGGAGCCGATTGCGCTCAACGATCCGAGCTTCGACGGCGATACGGCGCTCCTCGGCGGCGGAACGCCGCCGCCGGTCGATCCGCGTGCGCCGCGCACGCTCCTGGTGAAGGAAGGCCGGATCATCAAGCCACCCGCCGGCCGCGCCGACGCGGCGCGCTGGGATCCCGAGCCGGACGACAGGACGCTGCCAGCCGAGAAGCCCGGGACGGGCGGGCCGACCGCGCTGCAATCGGGGCCGCCGACGCCCTCCGCCGCGACGCCCGTGCCGCAGAACACGGAGGCCGCACCGGCCGCCGCCGCGCAATGAAGGCTGTCCGGCTTCCTGGCGGCTAGAGCGTCGGGAGTTCTGACT
>JBQCEN010000122.1:0-7823 GCA_051960215.1 Pararhizobium sp. | reverse complement strand
TGCATGAGGAGGTCGCCGATCGAGGCGCCGAGCGGCCGCGTCAGGATATAGGCGACCCAGAAGGCGAAAACCGAAGTCAGCCCCCTGGCGTAGTAGCCGAAGGTGGTGAGCGCGATGAGCCCGCCGAAGATGACGATGCCTTCGAGATAGCCGAGGCCGATGCCTTCGGTCGCCAGGTCGCCGCCTGCCGTTCCGAGGGCGAAGGTGAAGAGGATCGCCGCCCAGTAGAAGAGTTCGCGCCGCGTCGTGAAGATCGAATGGATGGAGAGCGTCCTCTCGCTCGAATACCAGATGCGGAAGGTGATCGCGAGGACGACGCTGAACCCGAGCGTAGAGATCCAGAGCGGCACGCCGAGATTGTCGCTGAGATTGTCCGTGATGAGCGTGCCGACGATGCTGATGAGGACGACCGTCAGCCAGTAGAGCCACGGGATGTAGCGCCGCGACGCCAATTGAAGGACGAGCACGCCGATCAGCAGGACGCCCATCACGGCGGAGGTCCCGGTGAGGCCGAAGCCGAGGTTGAAGTTCAGGAAATCGGCCGCCGTCTCCCCCACCGTGGTCGCCAGGATCTTGATGATCCAGAAATAGAGGGTGATCTCCGGCACCTTGCAGAGCATCTTGCGGCCCTGCAGGTCTCGTGCAGTCGCTTCCATGCCGATCTCCTTCGTCCGGCTTCGCCGCAGGAGCGCGCCGCGGGTAAGCCGTCGACCCCGCGTCCGCGCGCGGTCTGGTGTTAGGCAGGCATCATCGCCGCCAGCTTTCCGCGAACTTACGGATCGGTAAGGTGTGGCCGGTGGAAAGATAAGGTATTGACCTAAGCGTCACGCCCTGTTTGATTAGGTGCATGGCTAACCAACAACTGACGGCGGTCTTCCAGGCGCTGAGCGATCCGACCCGCCGCGCGGTGCTGGAACGGTTGACGCGGGGACCGGCGACGGTGAGCGAGCTGGCGCGGCCCTTCGCGATGGCGCTGCCGTCCTTCACCCAGCATCTCGGCGTCATGGAGGCCTCGGGCCTCGTGCGGTCGCGGAAGGAGGGGCGCTCGCGCATCTACACGATCGAGCCGCGGCCGCTGAAGGCGGCGGAGCACTGGCTCTCCGCGCAACGCGCGCTCTGGGAGCGGCGGCTGGATTCGATGGACGATTTCGTCAGGGAACTGAAGGAGAAGGGCGAATGATCAAGGGCTTCGAGCATGAACTGGACCCGGACCTCGATCTCGTGCTGGAGCGCGTCGTCGACGTCCCGCCGCGGCTGGTCTGGAGCGCCTGGACGCGACCTGAATACGTCAAGAGGTGGTTCACGCCGGCGCCCTGGCAGACGGTGGACTGCGAGATCGACCTGAGGCCCGGCGGCATCTTCCGCACCGTGATGCGCTCGCCGGAAGGCGCCGACCACCCGAATGTCGGTTGCTTCCTGGAGATCGTCGAGAACGAGCGGCTTGTCTGGACGTCGGCGCTGAGGCCCGGCTACCGGCCGCAGGCCGCCGCGGCACCCTTCCTCTTCTCGGCGGCGATCCTGCTCGAGCCGAACGGCACGGACGGCACGAAATACACGGCAGTCGCCATCCACGCCGACCGGGACGGAGCGCGGCAGCATCGCGAAATGGGCTTCCACGAGGGCTGGGGCAAGGCTCTCGACCAGCTTGTCGCCTACGTGAAGACCGTCTAGACGCGCCCTCCGCGCAGCCGGCCGCCGCGCCATCGCCCGCCTGTCGCCGCGAATCGAGGTGGAAACTCGCATCGCGACCTTGCGATCGGGATTCCCGGCACTTAAGGGTCTCCGTCACGACGATGCGCGAGGTCGGGCTTGCGCCGCGCTGGACGGGAGAGACGATGAACGCCGACGGGGCGCGCGTGATGATGACGGCAATGATGCTGCCCTTCGTCGCGGCCGCCTTCGCACCCTATCTCGTCCGGCTGATGGGCCACCGCGCCGTCTGGGTACTGGCGCTGGCGCCGCTTTCCGTCTTCCTGCTCTTCGCGAGCTTCGCCCCGGGCGTCGGCAGCGGAGCGGTTCTGATTGGCGGCTATCCCTGGGTACCGGCTTTCGGCGTCACCTTTTCGTGGGCGGTCGACGGTCTGTCGCTCGTCTTCGCGCTGCTTATCTCCGGCATCGGCACCCTGATCGTCCTCTATTCCGGCGGCTACCTGAAGGGCCATCCGGACCTCGGCCGCTTCCTGTCCTTCATCTTCCTCTTCATGGGGGCGATGCTCGGGCTGGTGCTCGCCGACGATTTCCTCATGCTCTTCGTCTATTGGGAGCTGACGTCGATCGCATCCTTCCTGCTGATCGGCTTCGACCACGAGCGGGAGGCGGCGCGCCGGGCGGCGCTCCAGGCGCTGATCGTCACCGGGGCAGGGGGGCTTGCGCTGCTCGCCGGCCTCCTCGTCCTCGGCGCGATCAGCGGCGCGACCCGGCTTTCGGAGCTTTCGGCCCTCAGCGGCATCGTGCGGGAGAGCCCGCTGATGCTCGCCGCCCTGATTCCGATTCTTGCGGCTGCCTTCACCAAGTCCGCGCAGTTCCCGTTGCATTTCTGGCTGCCGAACGCGATGGAGGCGCCGACGCCGGTCTCCGCCTACCTGCATTCGGCGACGATGGTGAAGGCCGGCGTCTACCTGCTGATGCGGCGCGCGCCCGTCTTCGCGGCGACGGCGGTCTGGCAGACCGTGCTTCCGGTCTTCGGCGGCCTGACGCTCGTCGCCGGCGCGCTGCTCGCCGTCCGCCAGACCGACATGAAGCTGATGCTCGCCTACACGACGACGGCCTCGCTCGGCCTCCTCGTGATGATGACGGGCTTTGGCTCGACGGCGGCGATCGAGGGCGCGGTGCTCTACCTGATCGCCCATGCGCTCTTCAAGGGCGGACTCTTCATGGTCGCCGGTCTGATCGATCACGAGGCGGGCTCCCGCGACATCCGCGCCGTCGGCGGCCTGCGCGCCGCGATGCCCGTCACCTTCGCCGCGGCGCTCGCCGGTGCGATCTCGATGGGCGGTGTGCCGCCGGGCTTCGGCTTCCTCGCCAAGGAGGAAATCTACAGCGCCCTCGGCCGCGCCGACGCCTGGACTCTCGTCTTCCTCGCCGCCGCGGTTGTCGGCAACGGGCTGATGCTCGTCATCGGTTTTGCGATCGCGCTGAATCCCTTCCTCGGCCAGCCGAAAGCGGCCCAGAAGGCGGCGCACGAAGGGCCGGTCCTGCTCTGGCTCGGACCCGCCGTCCTCGGGCTCCTCGGCATCCTGCTCGCGATCGTCTCGCCCTTCGCGCACGCCGTCCTGTCGTCGCCGATGGCGAGCGCGGTCGGCGCCCGCGCCGTGCATGTCGAGGCGACGCTCGTGCCGCATGTCGGCCTGCCGCTCGCCCTGTCGCTCGCCACGATCGTCTTCGGCATCCTCGTCTACCGCGGCCTGGAGCCTGCACGCGCGGCGATCGCCGGCACGCTTCGGGCGATCGGCTGGGGACCGGACCGAGGCTTCGACCAGGCGATGCGCGGCCTTCTGCGCTTTGCCCACAGGCTCAACCCGCTGATGCAGCCGGGCTCGCTCGAAGTCTATATGACGGTGACCTTCGTCGTCGCCGCCGCAGCGCTTCTCGTGCCGATGATCGCCTATGGGGAGCTCCCCGCCTGGCCGACATGGCCGAGCGACGCGCCTTTCTATGAGCTCGTCGTCATCGCCATCGCGCTGATCGGCCTTGCCGCGGTCATCGTCGCGCGTGACAGGCTGACGGCGATCGTCTCGCTCGGCGTACAGGGCTTCGCCGTCGCGCTGATCTTCATGCTCTACGGCGCGCCGGACCTCTCCTTCACGCAGTTCATGGTCGAGGCGCTGTCGGTCGTCATCCTCGCCCTCGTCATGACCCGGCTGCGGCTCGCGCCGGCGGATCACCGGCCGCTCGGCGAGATGCTCGTCGATTTCGTCGTTGCCGCCGCCGGCGGCCTCGGCTTCATGCTGTTCCTCATGAAGGTGACGCAAGGCCCGTTCGACAATCGCCTTTCCGACTTCTTCTCCAGGTTCTCCGAGCCGATCGCCCACGGCCACAACATCGTCAACGTCATCATCGTCGACTTCCGCGGCACGGATACGCTCGGCGAGATATCGGTGGTGATGATCACCGGCCTCGCGATCCTCGCGCTGATCCGCATCCAGGCCGGGGCGCGGGAGGCGCCGCTCGCCGACAACGAGCTGGGCGCCGACGAGGCCGGAGGGACCGACTGATGCGCACGCTGATCTTCCGGACCGTCGCGCCGTACCTGACGAGCCTGATGGTGCTCTTCTCGATCTTCGTGCTGCTGCGCGGCCACAACGCTCCGGGCGGCGGCTTCATCGGCGGGCTCATCGCCGCCTCGGCCTTCGCGATCTACGGCATCGCCTGCGGCGTCTCTCCAGTCCGCCGGGCGCTTCGCCTCCACCCGATGACGATCGCCGGCATCGGCCTGCTGCTCGGCGCAGGCGCTGGCTTGCTCTCGCTCCTCGCCGACGTGCCCTTCATGACGGCGCTCTGGATCTATCCGGCTTTTCTCGGCACGACCGTACCGCTCGCGACCGTCATGATGTTCGATACCGGCGTCTATCTCGTCGTCGTCGGCACGATCACCTCGATCGCGCTGGCGCTCGAGGAGCGGGAGGAGTGATGGAAGGGCTCCTCTCCGTCGTCATCGGCATCTTCTTCGCCGTCTCGATCTACCTGATGCTGTCGAAGCACATCATCCGCATCCTGCTCGGCGTCGCGATCCTCGGCAACGCCGTGAACCTGCTGATCTTTACGACGGGCCGGATCGTGCGCGAGGTGCCGCCGATCGTGCCGGAGGGCTATGACGTGCCGCAGGCGGTGACGGCGAACCCGCTGCCACAGGCCCTTATCCTGACGGCGATCGTCATCTCCTTCTCCTTCTTCGCATTCCTGCTCGTCCTCACCTTCCGCGCCTATCAGGAACTCGGCACGGACGACACGGACGAGATGCGCGTGGCCGAACCGGCGAACGAGCCGGCGCCGCCGCTGGGCTACTGATCATGGCAGCACCCTCCGCAAAGATCGTCGACCTCGCCCAGGCCCTCGTCCTGACCCCGCCGACGCTCGCCGACTGGCTGGTCATCGCGCCGGTCGTGCTCTGCATCGTCATGGGCGCGGTGCTCCTTGTCATGCGCAAGAACGTCGCCGCGCAGCCGCCCGTCGCGCTCGCCGGCCTCGCGGTTCTGGTGCTTCTCGATGCGCTGCTCGTCGCCGAGGTGGCCGCGCACGGCCCGATGACGATGACCATGGGCCGCTGGCTGCCGCCCTTCGGCATCGCCTTCACCGCCGATCTCTTCGGCGCGGTGCTCGCGCTGGTGGCCGGGCTCGCGGCCCTCGCCTGCGGGCTCTACGGCGTCGTCGAGGTCGACGACAGCGGCCGGCGCTACGGCTTCTACCCGTTCCTCTTCCTGCTGATGGCCGGCGTCTCCGGCTCGTTCCTCACCGGCGACATCTTCAACCTCTACGTCTGGTTCGAGGTGCTTCTGATCGCTTCCTTCGGACTCCTCGTGCTCGGTTCGGAGCGGGGCCAGATCGACGGCGCGACGAAATACGGCTTCCTGAACCTCGTCGCGACGACCCTTTTCCTGATCGCGACGGCCTACCTCTACGGCATCTTCGGCACCCTCAACATGGCCGACATCGCGGTGAAGGCCCGCCATGCGGCCGTTATCGAGCCGCTGATGACGCTCGCCACGCTCTACCTGCTCGCCTTCGGCATGAAGGCGGCGGCCTTTCCGGTGAACTTCTGGCTGCCGGCCTCCTACCACACGCCCCGCATCGTCGCCGCCGCACTCTTCGCCGGCGTGCTGACGAAGGTCGGCGTCTACGCGCTGATGCGCACGCTCGTCATGCTGATGCCGGCCGAGCACGCGACGCTCTCCGCACTGATCGACGCGATCGCCGTCTTGACCATGCTCGGCGGCTCGCTCGGCGCGCTGGCGCAGACCGACATCCGCCGGCTGCTCGGCTACCTCGTGATCTCCGGCATCGGCGTCCTGCTCGCCGGCCTCGCGCTTCCCGGGACTGCCGGCCTTTCCGGGACGGTCTTCTACATGGCGCATTCGATGGTCGTCATGACCGCGCTCTACATCGCCGTCGGCATCGCGGGGCGGGCGGCGGGCAGCTTCTCGCTTGCCGAAATCGGCGGGCTCTATCGGGCGCGGCCGCTGCTGTCGGCGCTTTCGCTCGTCCTGTTCTTCTCGGTCTCGGGCCTGCCGCCCTTCTCGGGTCTCTGGCCGAAGGTGATGCTCGTCAAGGCTTCGCTTGCGGCCGGCGCATGGTGGCTCGCCGCCTCGATCCTCGTGACCGGGTTCCTGACGACCATTGCTGTCGGCCGCGTCTGGCTGCTCGCCTATTGGCGCCCGACCGCGGACGGCACGCTTGCCGGCGAGGCGGCGGGGCGGGGAGCGGTGGTCGTCGCGCGCTACCTGCCGCTTGCCGCGCTGACGGCGATCAGCATTGCTGCCGGGCTGTTCCCCGATATCGTCATCCGCGCCGCCGACGTTGCAGCGCAGGGCCTCCTCGATCCGTCCTCCTATATCCTGTCCGTCTTCCCGGGAGGCGCCGGATGACGCTTTTCATCATGAACGTGCTCTTCGCCATCGCCTGGGCGGCGGTGACCGGCTCGTTCACCTTCCTCAACTTCGCCTTCGGCTTCGTGCTGTCGATGTTCGCCCTGTCGCTGATCCGCGAAGAGGTCGGCACGGTCGGCTATGTCACGCGCGCCTGGCGGATCCTGTCGCTGCTCCTACTCTTCCTCTACGAGCTGATGATGTCGGCGCTGAAGGTCGCGCGTCTCGTGCTCTCGCCGCGCATGGAGCTGAAGCCCGGCATCTTCGCCTATCCGCTGCGGCTTGAAGAGGATTTCCAGATCACGCTGCTCGCGAACCTGATCACGCTGACGCCCGGCACGCTCTCCGTCGACGTCTCCGACGACCGCCGCATCCTCTACGTCCACGCGATCGACTGCTCCGATCCCGACGGCGCGAGGCGCGACATCGCGGGCGGGTTCGAGCGCAAGATCATGGAGGCGTTCGGCTGATGTCGACGTTGGCGATCCTCCACGGCGCGATCTTCCTGTCGCTGATCTTCCTCAGCCTCTCCTTCCTGCTGACGGCCTACAGGGTCGTGCGCGGTCCGGGTCTGCCGGACAGGGTGCTCGCCCTCGACATGCTGGTCGCCGTCGCGATCGGCTTCATCGCCGTCATCGCGATCAAGACGGGCTACGCCCTCTATGTCGACATCGCGATCGCGCTCGGCCTCGTCGGCTTCCTCGCGACCGTCGCCTTCGCACGCTTCATCCTGACCAAGGGCATGCAGGCCGAGACGATCCAGGCGGAGGTGGAGGAGGGCGACACGCCCCTCGGCCTTCCCGGCCGCCACGGCAGGAGGCTCGGATGATCGAAGGCCTGCTCACCCTTGTCGTGGCGGCGCTGCTCGTCGTCGGTTCGGCCTTCGCGCTCGCCGCCGCGATCGGGATCGTGCGCCTGCCCGACCTCTATACCCGGATGCACGCCGCCTCGAAGGCGGGCTCCGTCGGCTCCGGGCTGATGCTGATCGCGATCGCCATCCACTCTCGCGATCTCGGCGTCGCGACGCGCTCGCTGGCCGGCGTCGTCTTCTTCCTGCTGACGGCGCCGATCTCGGCGCATCTTCTGGCGAAGGCGGCCTATGCCGTCGGCTACCGGTTGACGCCGCTCTCAGTGCACGACGACATGGCGTCGCCCGTCCACGATGGGGAAGACTGATGAAGCGGGCCGCCCGGCCCGGCGCCGGTGCCCGAATTCTTTGATTCCATCCTTCGTAAATCTTTC
>JBQCEN010000121.1:0-49552 GCA_051960215.1 Pararhizobium sp. | reverse complement strand
CTGCAACTCGACGACCCCAACGTCGCTGCGGCGATCGTCTTGAAGCACACGCCCTCCGCGGCGAGGGCCATCCTCACCGATTTGAACCCGGAGAGCGCCGCGGCGCTCGCCGGCATCATCGCCAGCGCCGGCGATCCCAATACCTCGGCGAGCGATCCGAACGCGCCCGCAGGCGATCCGAACAGCCCCAGGAACCCGACATGAATCGGCTCGTCGCCATCCTTCCCCTTCTGGCGCTGATGGCCGGCTGCCAGTCGATCGACGACATCGGCCGCGCGCCTCCGATGAGCCCGATCGGCAGCGGCCTCGAATTCGCCGCGACGCCGGAGATGGCGCTCTATCCGCAGCTCCCGCGCAGCGGCAACAGCGGCTATTCGCTCTGGCACGACCGGCAGGCGGCGCTGTTCAAGGACGCGCGGGCAATGAATGTCGGCGATATCCTCACCGTCAACATCTCCTTCAACGACAAGGCGTCCTTCGACAACAAGACCGACCAGACGCGCACCAGCAAGACCGGCCTCAACCTGAGCGGTGACTTTGCGGTCGGCCCGTCGAGCGGCAAGGGCAACGCCGACCTCGCCTTCGGATCGAACGCCCAGACGAACGGCGACGGCAAGATCGAACGCTCCGAAACCCTCGACCTGCGCGTCGCCGCCGTCGTCACGGGAATCCTGGCGAACGGCAACCTCGTCATCAGCGGCTCGCAGGAAGTGCGCGTCAACCAGGAACTGCGCATCCTCAACGTCGCCGGCATCGTGCGTCCGCGCGACGTCAACGCCGACAACACGATCTCCTACGACAAGATCGCCGAGGCTCGCATCTCCTATGGCGGCCGCGGCCGCCTGAGCGAGGTCCAGAACCCGCCGATCGGCCAGCAGATCGTCAACAAGTTCTCGCCGATCTGAGGAAGACGCCGGTGGCCCTGATCGAAGCGGAACCCGCACCGAAAAAGTCGGGCTCGCTCGTCGTGACGCTCGCTGCGGTCGCCGGGCTCTCGCTCGTCGCCGCCGGCGGCGGCTGGTATCTCGGCAGCATGCTCGGTCCGCAGAAGAGCGCCGCGGAGAAGGCGGCGGCGACGCACATCGAGCACGATCAGCGCAAGGAGGCGGAGGCGGAGCAGAAAGAGAAGATCTCGACGGCCGCCAACGGCGTCGTCGATCTCGAGCCGATGACGACCAATCTCGCCTATCCGAGCGACACGTGGGTGCGCCTCGAGGTGTCGCTGCTCTTCCGCGGCGAGCCGGACGTGAAGATGGCCGAGACCATCCACCAGGACCTGCTCGCCTATCTCAGGACCGTCTCGCTGCAGCAGATTTCCGGCCCGCGCGGCTTCCAGAATCTTCGCCAGGACCTCGAGGCGCGCGCCGAGCTTCGCTCGAAAGGCGCCGTGCGGAAGCTGATGGTCCGCACCTTCGTGATCGAATGAAACGCATTTTCGCAACCCTGGCGCTTCTTGCGGCCGCGACGGTGGCCGCCCATGCGCAGCAGTTCCCGTCGAACCTCTTCAGCGGCGGCCAGATCGACGGCTCGGCCGCAAGCTGGATCATCCGCACCTTCGGCCTCCTAACCGTGCTCTCGGTGGCGCCGGGCATCCTCGTCATGGTGACGAGCTTCCCGCGCTTCATCATCGCCTTCTCGATCCTGCGATCGGGCATGGGCCTGCAGACGACGCCGGCGAACCTGATCCTGATCTCGCTCGCGCTCTTCATGACCTTCTACGTCATGGCGCCGACCTTCGACCGCGCGTGGCAGAACGGCGTCCAGCCGCTGATCGCCAACCAGATCGACGAACAGGAGGCGGTCAAGCGCATCGCCGAACCCTTCCGCGACTTCATGGCCGCGAACACCCGCGACAAGGACCTTGCGCTCTTCGTGGACCTCGCGCGCGAGAAGGGGCAGGAGACGGAATCGAACGGCAAGATCGACTATCGCGTGCTGATCCCCGCCTTCATGATCTCCGAGATCCGCCGCGGCTTCGAGATCGGCTTCCTCGTCGTCCTGCCGTTCCTCGTCATCGATCTCGTGGTGGCGACGATCACCATGTCGATGGGCATGATGATGCTGCCGCCGACGACGATCGCGCTTCCCTTCAAGATCCTGTTCTTCGTGCTGATCGACGGCTGGAACCTGCTCGTCGGCAGCCTCGTGCGCTCCTTCCATTGACGCGTTGCCCCCAACCCCGGCAATCCGGCTCCCGATTTTTTGGGTGGGGCCGGCAGCCGATCTTCTGCTAAACAGGTGTTAACCGTGATTCGGTCGGGACATCGCCTCCGTTAAGGAGTTGGTAAGCCGCCGGGTGCCATTGTCGCGGTGATCATTGGGGGGTCGGTCGCGATTTTCAGCGAGCCGAACGGCATGATGCCCTGTCTCCAAGGCCGGTGAAGCTTTCAGTCCGGCATGTCCTTGGTCCATTGGATCTTGGCTAGGGGACTCACTCATGTCCAACAGCATTCTGACCAACACGTCTGCGATGGCCGCGCTGCAGACGCTGCGCTCGATCAACCAGCAGCTCGACTCGACGCAGAACCAGATCTCCTCGGGCCTGCGCGTCGGCAGCGCTTCCGACAACGCCGCCTACTGGTCGATCGCCACGACGATGAAGTCGGACAACCAGGCGCTCTCCGCCGTTTCCGACTCGCTCGGCCTCGGCGCCTCGACGGTCGACGTCGCCTACACCGCTCTCAACTCCACCATCACGACGCTGAACGACATCAAGTCGCGCCTCGTCTCGGCCCAGCAGCCGGGCGTCGACAAGTCGAAGATCCAGTCGGAAATCACGTCGCTCCAGCAGACGATCAAGAGCACGGCGGATTCGGCGAACTTCTCCGGCTCGAACTTCCTTTCGATCGACTCGTCGAAGGGCACGACGCAGAGCGTCGTCGCTTCCTTCACGCGTGACAGCTCGGGTGCGATCACGCTCGGCACGATCGGCATCGACACGTCCAAGACCGCACTTTTCGATTCGAGCGCGACGGGCTCCGGCCTGCTCGAAAAGAGCCTCGGCAATACTTCGGCTGCAGGTGTCGCCGCTGCCGACGTTGCCGGTGCTGTGACGACGGCTGCTACGCACGGCACGGCGGCGATCAGCAATGCCCTGTCCTATGACTCCGGCGCCGCCGGCGACAAGCTGACGCTGTCGATCGCGGTCGACGGTGGTACGGCGCAGACGGTTGACGTCACGGCCGATGCCAGCGGCAACGTCACGCAGGCGGAAGTCTTCAATCAGATCAACCAGATGTTTGCCAACAACCAGCTTTCGGGCTTCTCGGCCTCGATGGATGGCAGCGGCAACATCGTGCTGACCTCCGACTCTCTCGGCGCCAACTCCAGCGTCACCCTGTCGGCGACGACCAGCGGTACGCTTGCTGCCACGACGGTGGGCACCACGGACGTCACCGGCGCCAAGACGGAAACGGCCGGCGTTGCGGAAGTCGGCAATGCGTCGACCACGGACTGGGCTGGCTTCTCCTCCGTCACGCTCGACTCCAACGACACGATCTCGTTCGATGTCGCCGTTGACGGCGGCGCGGCCAAGAACATCACGATCAATCGGGCGACGATCGATCAGGTTCTGGGCGCCAGTGCGAAGGGCAAGATCGCCTCGTCGACCGAGATGAGCCAGGTCCTGAACAAGGCCCTCGTCGGCTCCGGCGTCTATACGACGGAGAGCGCGGGTACGATCACTCTGACGACCGCGACCGGCAAGACCGGCTCGGCATCGAGCCTGACGATCAGCAACGTCAAGGCGAGCGGTGGCGCCAACGACTTCGACCTGATGGGTCTCGACATCACCAACGCGACGACTGCCCAGATCGGCGACTACATCAACGGCGTTGACAAGATGATCCAGAGCGTCACGACCGCGGCTTCGGACCTCGGCGCGACCAAGACGCAGATCACCAACCAGTCGGACTTCCTGTCGAGCCTGATGAACTCGATCGACTCGGGTATCGGCACGCTGGTCGATGCCGACATGAACGAAGCGTCGACGAAGCTGAAGGCCCTGCAGACGCAGCAGCAGCTCGGCATCCAGGCGCTGTCGATCGCCAACTCCAACTCGCAGAACATCCTCCAGCTCTTCCGCTAAGGATCAGCGACGAGGTTCGGACACCGGGGCTTCGGTGGGTTCATTCCCACCGACCCATCGGAGCTCCGCCTGTCAGAGCCGCGCCCTCCGTCCGGAAGGCGCGGCTTCTTCATTTGCGCGAGGATGAGCGGCGTCGGACAGCCTTCACCCTCGCGCAAGTTTCGAATCCTAGAGCTTGGGCTCATCCTTGAATTCCGCGTCCGCCCGTCGGGGCTCGGGGCGCGCCAGGACCGCCGGCCGCTTATGCACGATGAAGCCACAGCCCTGCCGCCATCGATGACCGGCCGAAGCCTGTGGTGCGGTCTCTCATGACGAGCGCCGTCTCGCGCCTCCTGAAGGATTTCGGCGCGCCGGACCGGCCGCAGCGCGGCCAGCGGTCGCTGCCGGGCGCCACGCGGTCCGACGGTCACGCGCCGGCGCCGGCCGCACCGGTCGTCGACGTCGAGGCCGTGCGTGCTGCAGCCTATGAAGAGGGCTGGCGCGCCGCCGCCGAGGAATGCGCGGCTCGCAACGCCGCGGAGGCCGCCGCCCGCGAGGCCGCCCACGAGGAGGCGCTGGCTACGCTCGCACGCCGCCACGAGGAGGAGGTCGCGGGCCATGTCGCGTCGGCCATCGCGGCGCTGCTGCCGGGCGCGGTGGGGCAGGTCTCAGACCTTCTGGCCGGCATCCTCGCGCCGCTTCTCACCGAAGACGTGACGGGCCGGATGCTTGAAGCCTTTGCCACCGACCTTTCCCGCGCGCTCGGGGAAGAGCGGGCGGCGAGCGTCCGGGTTTCGGGTCCGCGTGCGCTGTTCGACCGGCTCGCCGCTCGCCTCGACGGATCGGGCGTCGCACTTGTCCATGTCGAGGCGGAGGCGGTCGATCTTTCGTTCGAGGTCGACGGAACGACCGTCGAGACGCGGCTCTCGGCCTGGACGCGCGCCCTTTCGGAGGCGCTGTCGTGAGCGAGGAACAGTCCGCCCATCATACGAAAAACGAGATCATCATCGTCAAGCGGCGGCTCGGCGAAGGCCATGACGACCATCACGGCGGCGTCTGGAAGATCGCCTATGCCGACTTCATGACGGCGATGATGGCCTTCTTCCTCGTCATGTGGCTCGTCAACGCGGCCAACGACAAGACGAAGGCCGCCGTCGCGAGCTACTTCAATCCGATCAAGCTCGTCGACCAGACGCCGGTCTCGCGCGGCATCCACTCGTCGGGAAGCGCCGACGGCGGCGGCGAGGCCGACGAGGCGCGGGCGCGCCAGACGGGCGACAAGCCGGGAACGGGCGCCGGCGGCGATACCGGCCACGACAAGAAGGCGACCTCGGGCGAGAAGACGAAATATTCCGACGCGGATTATTTCGACAAACCCTTTGCCGTGCTCGCGGAGATCGCCCAGCAGTCGGGCGAGAAGGCCAATGTCAGCTCGGCCGGAGAGGGCGGTGCGCAGCGCTCCGGTCCCGCGACCGGCGCTTCCGGCGGCAAGGCCTATCGCGATCCCTTCGATCCAGATTTCTGGGTGCAGCAGGTGCAGGCGGTCGACGGCCCGCCCGCCAGCGAACGCGATATAGCCGCTCCGGTCGCCAACGCCGGCGCCGCGCGGACCCAGAGGACGGCGACGCTGGAAAAGAACCCGTCCGGCATCGCGGTGGCCGCGGCGACGCGGGCCGGTCCGGCCGTCATAGCCGCGACGGCGGCAAAGGCCGCGCCGACGCCGCGCGATTCCGCCGAGGACAAGCCAGCCGCGAAGGCCGGCGGAGAGGTCACGGCGAAGAAGACGGCGGATGCGGCCTCGAAGGAGGCGAGCACGGCCGCAGAAGCGACGGCCCTTCAGCACGAGATCCGCGCCGCGACCAAGGGCACGAGCGGAACACTGGCCGAAGGCATCCGCGTCAAGGCGGTCGAGGGCGGCGTCCTCGTCAGCGTCACCGATCGCGTCGACGACGGCATGTTCAACGTCGGCTCCGCCGTGCCCCGCCGCGACATGGTGATCGCCATGCAGAAGATCGGCCGTATCCTGGCCGGGCGGAAAGGGCGCGTCGTCATCCGCGGCTATACCGACGCCCGACCCTTCAAGGGCAACGGCTACGACAACTGGCGGCTTTCGACGGCGCGCGCCCAAAGCGCCTACTACATGCTCGTCAACGGCGGCCTCGACAAGCAGCGCGTCGGCCAGATCGCAGGCTTCGCCGACCGCGATCCGATCGATCCGCAAAATCCCTATGCGGCCGCCAACCGGCGTATCGAGATCCTGCTTCGCACCGACGGATCGGACGGATGAGGCGGGCGGGCCTCGGCATCGCCAGCCTGCTCGCGGCATGGCTTGCCGTCACCGCCGCTGCGGCGGCCGCCGAACCGCCGCGGGCCGACGACCCGTCGCTGCCGATCTACAAGCTCGTGCGGACGCTCGAATATGTGCAGGATTCCATCGTCAACGGCGACCACGCCGCGATGGAGATGCAGCGCTTCCTGCTCGGCGAGATCGACGATCGCCTGCGCCATGCCGACGAGACGGTCTTCGAGGACCCGCGGAACGTCGACGCCGCCCTGATCTATGCCATGAGCGGCGGCAATCCCGCGACGCTCGTCCTCCTCGAATCGCGTGATGTCGAAGGCTATTTCGATCACCGGCTCGTCAGCGATCTCTCGGACTACTTCACCGGCAAGCCGGATGCCGCCGCCGCCGATCTCGAGGCCATGGAGCCCCACTTCCGGCAGACGGCGATCGGGGCCTATCTGACGCTCGTGACGGCGAACGCCGACGCGCCCGCGAAGCCGAAGGAAGCGCTCGAGCTCTTCGATTGGGTTCGCCTGCTCGCGCCCGGCTCCATCCTCGAGGAGTCGGCCCTGCGGCGGTCGATCACCGTCGCCAGCCATGCCCATCTCATTCGCGAGGGCATGGCCTATTGCGACGCTTATGCGCGGCGCTTCCTCCATTCGCCGTACGCCGGCCAATTCGCCGACCTGCTCGTCGGTCTCGTCGTCGACAACGACGATGCGGTGAGCCGCGACGACCTGATGGCCGTGCTCGCGGGCATGGACGTCAAGCGGCAGCGCGCGGTCTATCTGCGCATCGCGCGGCAGGCGACGATCAAGGGCAAGCGGGAGCTCGCGGAGGACGCGGCCCGGCGCGCCCGGGCGCTTCCTGAAGAGGACGATACGCCCGCTCCGCTTCTTGCGAACCTCTATGCCGGCATCTCCAATCTCTCGACGGCCGATGTCGAGGCCGCGATGGCGAGGATCGAGGCCATCCCGGCCGCCGAGCTCTCCGAGCGGGATCGGCGGCTTCGGGCGGCGGCCCTTGCCGTCGGACGCGCCGTCACCACGCTGCCCGATTCGGCCAGCCTCGAACAAGCCCGGCGTGCAAAGCTTGCCGCCTCAGCCGATGGGCGTGGCGCGGCCGCCGGTGATCCGCCGTCCCAGCCGATCCCGTCGCGTCCCGCCGTGCGGAAGGAGACCGGCGTCGATCCCGCAAGGCTCGCGAGCTTCGTCGAGGAGCAGCGCAGCCGGCTGAAGGAGATCGACGCATTGCTAGGGAAGACCGGTCGATGAGCGCCAGCCCGATTCGAGCAAGCGACATACAGCCCCAGGTCCGGTCGGCGGGCGCCCGAGGCGCGTCGAGCGGCAACGGCTTCTCCGACATCTATGACAGCGCCGGTGGGAAGCAGCCGGGCACTTCGCAGGCGGCCGCCGGCCCGGCCGATGCGGGATCGGGCAGCGGCGCCGGTGGCGGCAACGCCGGTCCCGGCCAGGCGGCCGCGCCCGATGCGACGGGCCGCGACGTCTCGTCCGCACCTCGCCCGAAGGCCGGTGGGACGGCCGGAAACGGCACGGGAAAGGACGCCGGAGCGGAAACCGGACAGGCCTCCTCCGATGCCGCGAAGGCGACGGACGCCGCAGTGGCCAACGCGGCGGAGAAGCAGGCAACCCCAGACGCCGGCGCGGCGAGCGGTGCGCAAGGCACCGGCCTGCCGGCGACCGGCAAACCCACCGGCAAGGCCGACGACGCGGCGCCCCGTGACGGGTCCGATGCCGACGCTCCGGATGCCGGCGGGAAGGACAAGAAGGATGCGGACGCCAGCGGCGTGATCGCCGCCATCCTGGCGCCGGTCGCAGCGCTCCCCGATCTTGCGAAAGCGCTGTCGAAGGCCGCCGCGTCCGATGCGACTGCCGGAAAGACCGCGGCCGCCGGCGGCGCGGCTGCGGCGGCGGAGGACCGTCCCGCCGACGGGAAACCGCAGGCAGCGGCCGGGCAGGCAGGCCCGCGGCCCGTTGCGGCGACCGTGGCGGCGGGAAATCCGCAATCGGCGCTCCTCTCCCTCAATGCCCGCCTCGCCGCGATCAAGGCCTCCGGCGAGGGCACTGATGGCGCCACGGCGCAGGCTGCCCCGGTGAACGACGAGCAGACGACGAAGGCGGCGGCCGATGCAGCCCGCGTCGCGGGCATCGCATCCGGCGACACAGGTACGGAAACGGCCGGCGACAAAGGCGGGTCCAAGTCCGATCTCGGCGCTCTCCTGGCGGGCATGTCGGGAGGAAACCCCGGACTTGCCTCTCCCGCGCGCAACATCGCGACGCTCGCCGTCCGCATCGCGTCGGGCGCGTCCGCCGCGGGGGCATCCCAGGCCGTGGCCTCCGCGATGAACCCGGCGTCGGCGGTCCCCGGAACCGTCAGCAGCCTGAAGATCGAGCTGAATCCGGCCAGTCTCGGGTCCGTCACCGCGACGCTGCGCGTCGTCGGCAACAAGCTCGCGATCGACCTCAAGGTCGAGACCGCCGCCGCCTACCACGAACTCTCCACGGGCAACGATGCCCTGGTCGACAAGCTGAAGGGTCACGGATATGTGGTCGAACAGGTCACGGTGCAGCATGTCGGCGGAGCCGACCGGCCAGGGCAGGCGCAGCTGCAGCAGAACCTCGGCTCCGGCCAGCAGCAGGCAAGCGGCCAGGCCGGCTCGGGCGCGCGGCAGCAGTCCTTCGGTCGCGGCGCCGGCGGACAGGGAGGCCGAGCCGACGCCGGCGCGTCGACCGTGGCCGCGCAGCCGGCTTCTTCTGCTTCTCACGGCGACGGCCGTCGCGGCGCTGACGGCATCTACCTCTAGCAGCTTCGCAAAGGCCGGCGCCTGCGAAGGCGAAATTCTCGCCGCCGCCTCGCGCTACGGCGTGCCCGCCGGCATCCTCTATTCGGTCGGGCTCGCCGAGACGGGCCGCAAGGGCTCCCTCCAGCCCTACGCGCTGAACATCGAGGGCAAGGCGGTCTTCGCCGGCTCGGAGGCGGAAGCGCTCAGCACCTTCACGGCCGCGCGGGCTGCGGGCAAGCAGCTGATCGACCTCGGCTGCATGCAGATCAACTACCTCTATCACCACACGGCGTTCCCCTCGGTCAGCGCCATGCTCGACCCGCATCTGAACGTCGACTATGCGGCACGCTTCCTCGCGGAGCTGCATGCCGAGCACCAGACCTGGACGATGGCCGTCGCGCGCTATCACGCCGGACCCGACAACGATCCGGCGCAGAAGGAATATGTCTGCCGCGTCATCGCCAACCTCGTCGCCACCGGCTACGGCAACTGGACGCCGGGCGCCCGCGCCTTCTGCATGTAGGACAATCTGTAATTGCAGGCACGCTTCCGGCAGGAAACGTATGGCAGCCGGCTGATGCAACCGCGCAACAGAAAGACGTTAACGATTTGTTAACTATTCGGCGGACATGTTGTGTCTACGGCTGCGGGAAGATCAAGATATAGATCAAATCAGCAGAACATGGTTAAGCAACTGCTATTTTCCACCGGTCATTTTCCATAGTTGTCGCTGATTCGCCCGATTCGTACCCGTTGGCGGTCGAGGGCAACACACTGATTCGGGGGCAGACCAATGATCGTGGTGGTTGACGAGCGGCAGCTCGTGACGAGCGGCTATACATCCCTGTTCGGACGCGAGGGGGTTCCCTCCGCCGGCTTCGACCCGAACGAGTTCGACGAATGGGTCCACACCGCCGCCGACACCGACATCGACGCGGTCGAGGCATTCCTGATCGGCCAGGGTGAGCAGACCATCGACCTGCCGCGGGCGATCCGCGACCGTTCGAGCGCTCCCGTCATCGCCGTCAGCGATTCCCCTTCTCTGGAGACGACGCTGGCGCTGTTCGATTCCGGTGTCGACGACGTCGTGCGCAAGCCGGTCCATCCGCGCGAGATCCTGGCGCGTGCCGCCGCCATCCGTCGCCGGCTGAAGGCGCTCGCCAACCACACCGACGTCGGCGCGATCCGCGTCTTCTCCGACGGACGCGACCCGGAAGTCGGCGGCGAGACCTTTCCGCTGCCGCGCCGCGAGCGCCGCATCCTGGAATACCTGGTCGCCAATCGCGGCCGCCGCGTCACCAAGGCGCAGATCTTCAACGCCATCTACGGCGTCTTCGACGAGGAGGTCGAGGAGAACGTCGTGGAAAGCCACATTTCGAAGCTGCGCAAGAAGCTGCGCAAGCGGCTCGGCCACGATCCGGTCGATTCCAAGCGCTTCCTCGGCTATTGCCTCGACCCGCAATAATAGAGGCGCATCAGCCGCTTCCGCAGACAGCTTCGCGCAAGTCGCGACGCGTATTCTCGTCCCCGGACTTGGAAAGGGGAATTCGATGAGCCTTTACGGGATGATGCGCACCGGCGTCTCCGGCATGAATGCCCAGGCGAACAAGCTCGGGACGATCTCGGACAACATCGCGAACGCCAATACCACCGGCTACAAGAAGGCCGACGAAGAATTCTCCACCATGGTGATCTCCGGCGGCGGCAGCGGTGGCTATGCCTCCGGCGGCGTCGACAGCCACACCCGCTACAACGTCGCGACCAACGGCGATCTGGTGCCGACCAGTTCCAAGACCGACCTTGGCATCGACGGCGGCGGCTTCTTCATCGTCGCCGACGCCAACGGCACGCCGTTCCTGACGCGTGCCGGCTCCTTCCTCCCCGACGGCAACGGCAACCTCGTCAACGCGGCCGGCTTCACGCTGCTCGGCTATGACGCCACCGGCGGCACGCCCGCGGTCACGGCGAACGGCTATGCCGGGCTCGTTCCGGTCAATGTGGCGCAGAGCGACGTCACGGCGGTGCCGTCGACCCAGGGCACCTTCACGGCCAACCTGCCGTCGAATGCGACGGCGGTGCCTGCCGCCGATGCGATGGGCAACGGGGGCACCTCCTACACGCAGAAGACGTCGCTCGTCACCTATGACAATCTCGGCAACCAGAAGCTGATCGACATCTACTTCACGAAGGTCGACACCGGCGTCGGTACCTGGCAGGCCGTCGCCTATGACCACGACAATCCGGCGACGCCGCTCGCGGGTCCGCAGGCGATGGGCTTCGATTCGACGACCGGCAAGCTGACCGCCGGCGGGTCGATGACGCTGACCGTGCCGAACGGGCAGTCGATGACCATCGACATGTCCGGCATGACGCAGCTGGCCTACGGTTTCGACGTCAGCACCGCCGTCGCCAACGGCAACGCGCCGAGCAAGCTCACCGACGTCACGATCAACGGCGACGGCAGCGTCACCGCCAACTACCAGAACGGCACGACCAAGCCGCTCTACCAGATCGCGCTCGCCGACGTTCCGAGCCCGGACAATCTGCAGCCGCTCAGCGGCAACGTCTATTCCACGACGTTGACGTCCGGCAACGTCCAGCTCGGTTTCCCGGGTTCCGGCAGCCTGGGCGATATCCGCTCCGGCGTCCTCGAAAGCTCCAACGTCGACCTCGGCGAGGAGCTGACGAACATGATCCAGTCGCAGGCGAGCTACACGGCGAATTCGAAGGTTTTCCAGACGGGGTCGGAGTTGCTCACCGTTCTGGTCAATCTGCAACGCTGAGCGGGTCGTAAAAAGCACGGAGCACGACGATGTCCCTTTCCTCGGCGATCAACGCCGCCCAGACGATGCTGTCGAACACGGCGACGCAGACGGCGCTCGTTTCGAAGAACATCTCGAACTCCGGCAATGCCGACTACAATCAGCGCAGCGCGACCCTTGTCACCACCGCGAACGGGTCGCGCGTCGCCGGCATCAGCCGGGCGCAGAACATCGCCCTGCTCAAGCAGCTTCTCTCGGGCACCAGCGCCTCGAGCGCGCAGGACACGCTTCTGAAGGGCCTCGAGACGCTGAAGTCCGTCATGGGCGGCAACAATTACGAGAGCGCTCCCTCGACGCTGATCGCGGCGTTGCGCGATGCGCTCCAGACCTACGCCGTCACGCCCGGCGACGCCACCGCTGCCCAATCGGCCGTCAATGCCGCCAAGGACGTCGCGAACGGGCTCAACAACGCGACGACTGCCGTTCAGCAGGTGCGGACCGACGCCGATTCTCAGATCGCCCAGGGTGTCAGCGACCTGAACTCGCTGTTGCAGCAGTTCGAAGGCGCCAACAACGCCGTCGTCCAGGGGACGCGCACCGGCACCGACATCAGCGACGCGCTCGACAAGCGGGACGCCCTGCTCAAGCAGATTTCCGGCTACGTCGGCATCACGACCGTCCAGCGGGCCGACAACGACACCGTCATCTATACGAACGACGGCACGACGCTGTTCGAGACGATCCCCCGGACGGTTTCATTTACGCCGACCACGGCTTTCGACGCGACGACGCCTGGCAACGGCGTCTATATCGACGGCGTCGCACTGCCGGCGGGCGACGGCGCCAACACGACGGCGAGCGGCAAGCTCCAGGCGCTCCTCCAGTTGCGCGACGACGTCGCGCCGACCTTCCAGAGCCAGCTCGACGAGATCGCCCGCGGGCTGGTTTCGAACTTCGCCGAATCCGACCAGGCGACCCCGCCGAACCTCAGCGCCGGCCTCTTCACCTGGACCGGAGGCTTGGTTCCCGCCGGCGGGACCATCGTCCCGGGCCTCGCCGGCAGCATCATGGTCAATCCGGCCGCCGACCAGACGCAGGGCGGCGATCCGCTGAAGCTCCGGGACGGCGACATCAGCGGCGTCCCGTCGCCCAATACGGAAGGCGGCGCGGGCTATTCGGATGTCCTCAACAAATATCTGAACGGCCTCAACGCACCGGTCAATTTCGACATGTCGGCCGGCGCCGGCACCAGCATCAGCCTCTTCGACTATGCCTCCGCATCGGTCGGCTGGCTGGAGCAGTATCGCAGCACGGCCTCGACGGCGGCCGAGAACAAGGACGCGCTGACGTCGCGCAGCCAGGACGCGCTGTCGAACGCCACCGGCGTCAACATCGACGAGGAGATGTCGCGGCTTCTCGACCTCGAGCAGTCGTACAAGGCTTCCGCCAAGATGATCACGACCGTCGACGCGATGCTGTCGGCCCTGTTTGACGCGGTGCATTAAGACCATGAAGACCACCTTCGTTTCCACGCAATCGCTGCAGAACACGCTCCGCCAGCAGATCCTGAACGCACAGGTCGAGCTCCAGAAGAACCAGCAGGAGGCGACCACCGGCATCTACGCCGACATCGGCGAGGCGCTCGGCGGGCGCACGAAGAACGTCGTCGACCTGACCGGCTCGATCGCCGGCCTGCAGTCGTCGATCGACGCCAACGGCTTCGTCAACTCCCGCCTTTCGGCGGCGCAGACGGCGCTCTCGCAGATGAGCGGCGACGTCCAGGCGGCTCTCGATTCGCTGGTGAGCCTCGGCGCCTCCGGCAACACGGCTCAGATCCAGACGACGCGGACGCAGGCCGCCAACGCGCTGCAGTCGTTCCTCGCCGCCGGCAACCTCTCCTCCAGCGGCGAATATCTCTTCGCCGGGATCAACACCGCCCAGAAGCCGCTCACCGAATACACCGACGGATCGGCGGCGCAGGCGACGTTCGAGAAGGCCTTCAGCGACACCTTCGGCTTCACGCCGGACGACAGCGCCCAGGTCGCGGGCATCACCGCGGACCAGATGAAGAGCTTCCTCGACAGCTATCGCACGACGCTGGACGCGACCTGGACGACCGACTGGTCGAGCGCCTCCGATACGACGATGACGAGCCGGATCAGCAACAACGAGACGATCCAGAGCTCGGTCTCCGCCAACAGCGACGGCGTGCGCGGCATGGCTTTCGCGTCCGTCGTCACGCTCGAGCTTCTCGACAAGAACATCAGCGGCGACGTCCGCACCGCGGTCGTCAGTTCGGCGACGTCCGCGCTCGGGGCCAGTGTCTCCGGTCTCAACCTGATGCAGAGCCAGCTCGGCATCTCGCAGGCCCGCGTCAAGAGCGCCAACGACGCGCTCTCCAGCCAGAAGGACATCGCGACGACGCAGTTGAACGGCCTCCAGGGCGTCGACCCGTACGAGGCGGCGACGAAGGTCAACACGCTCCTGACGCAACTGGAGACATCCTACACGCTCACCGGCCGCATCCAGCAACTCAGTCTCGTCGATTACCTCTAAGGCGGCGCCATCGGGCGCATCATCAAGGACCCGTTGATGTACCAGTTCTCCTATGCCGAAGTTCAGCAGGACGACGTGACCGAGGCCAAGGGCCGCGAGCGCCAGTTGCTGGACCGCTCGATCGCGCTCCTCGACGAGGCGGCGCTGCAGGGTCCGGGCTCGCGTGCCGCCATCGATGCGCTGCACCTCGTCCGCCAGGTCTGGGTGCGCTTCGTCGAGGATCTCGGCTCTCCCGGCAACGAGCTCGATCCGGAGCTGCGCGCCAACCTGATCTCGGTCGCGCTCTGGATCCTCAAGGAAGCCGAGAAGATCAGGCGCGGCGAATCGCGGAACTTCGCCGGCATCAGCGAAGTCACCGGCATCATCCGGGACGGATTGAAATGACGAGCACGCTCAGGATTTCCCTGAAATCGGGAGAGAAGATCTTCATCAACGGCGCCGTGCTGCGGGTCGACCGCAAGGTCTCGCTGGAGTTCCTCAACGACGTCACGTTCCTTCTCGAAAACCACGTCATCCAGCCGGAAGACGCGACGACGCCGCTGAAGCAGCTCTATTTCATCGTCCAGATGATGCTGATCAATCCGGAGGGCGCGCGCCAGACGGAGGCGATGTTCCGCAAGTCCATCGCCATGCTCCAGTCCTGTTTCACCAACGCCGACGTGCTCGCCGAGCTGAAGAACATCGAGGAACTGGTCGCCGACGACCGGCGCTTCGAGGCGCTGAAGGCGATCCGCGGCCTCTTCGCGACCGAGAAGAGCATCATCGACGCGGCCGGCATGACGCCGGCGCGCATGGAACAGATCACGAGGGAGATCGCGCCATGGCGGTAGGGGCCACGTCCGGAGTGACGCAGAACCAGCAGACGGGCCAGACGGCGTCGAGCCAGGCGGCAGGCCAGCTCAATGTCAATTACGACACGTTCCTGAAGCTGCTGATCGCGCAGATGCAGAACCAGGACCCGACGAACCCGATGGACCCGACGCAACAGGTCTCGCAGCTCGCGACCTTCTCGCAGGTCGAGCAGTCGATCCAGACGAACAAGAACCTCGAGAACCTGATCGCGTCATCGGCGCTCTCGGAGGCCGACGCCGTCATCGGACGGACGCTGACGAGCGCGGACGGATCGGTCACCGGCGTCGTCCAGCAGGTGCAGCTGACGTCGAGCGGCCTCACCGCCTTCCTCGATACGGGAGACCAGGTCCCCGTCACGTCCGGCGTGACGGTGAAATAGCACGGCATGAACGAAGCCGATGCCCTCGACCTCGTCCAGCAGCTGATCTGGACGGTCATCATCGCCTCCGGCCCGGCGGTGCTGGTGGCGATGGTCGTCGGCGTCGGGATCGCCTTCCTGCAGGCGCTGACCCAGGTGCAGGAGATCACGCTCACCTTCGTGCCGAAGATCGTCGCGATCCTGCTCACGGTCGCCCTCACGGCGCCCTTCGTCGGCGCCCAGATCTCGACCTTCACGAACCTCGTCTTCTCGCGCATCCAGTCCGGCTTCTAGCCAGGCTCGCGGCCCACCCTCGCACAAGCTTCGCCGGCTAGCATCGCTCTCGCATCCGCGGCGCATGAGGCGCCGCGCGTCCGCGAAGAATGTCGAGAGCCATGGCCCAGTCACCCGCGCTTGCCCTTCCCAAAGTCGCGCCGCAGGGCCGCGACATCGGGTTTGCGATCGGCATCGTCATCATCCTCTCGATCCTGTTCCTGCCGATCCCGGCCTTCCTGATCGATATCGGGCTCGCCTTCTCGATCGCCTTCTCGGTGCTGATCCTGATGACGTCGCTGTGGATCCAGCGGCCGCTCGACTTCTCCTCCTTTCCGACGATCCTGCTGATCGCGACGATGACGCGCCTGTCGCTCAACATCGCGACGACGCGCATGATCCTGTCGCACGGCAACGAGGGAACGACCGCCGCCGGCCATGTCATCGCCGGCTTCGCGAGCATGGTCATGTCGGGCGACTTCGTCATCGGCGTCATCGTCTTCCTGATCCTGATCACGGTGAACTTCATCGTCATCACCAAGGGCGCGACGCGTATCGCCGAGGTCGGCGCGCGCTTCACCCTCGATGCCATCCCCGGCAAGCAGATGTCGATCGACGCCGACCTTTCCGCCGGCATCATCGACGAGAAGGAGGCGCAGCGCCGCCGGCGCGAGCTCGAGGAGGAGAGCTCCTTCTTCGGCGCCATGGACGGCGCCTCGAAATTCGTGCGCGGCGACGCGATCGCCGGCCTGATCATCACCGGCATCAACATCTTCGGCGGCATCATCATCGGCTATGCCCGCCACGGCATGCCGATCGGCGAGGCGGCCGACGTCTTCGTCAAGCTGTCCGTCGGCGACGGTCTCGTCTCGCAGGTCCCGGCGCTGATCGTCTCGCTCGCCGCCGGCCTCCTCGTCTCGCGCGGCGGTACGATCGGCTCCGCCGACCAGGCCGTCATCGGCCAGTTGAGCGCCTATCCCCGGGCCCTCTTCGTCGCTTCGATCCTGCTTGCGATCCTCGCGCTGCTCCCCGGCCTGCCGTTCCTGCCCTTCGCGTTCCTGAGCGGCGTGATGGCCTTCGGAAGCTGGTTCATCCCGCGCCAGACGGCGAGCCGCGACGCCGCCGCGCGCGCCGACGAGGTGAAGAAGGTCCGGGAGGCCGAGGCGCAGGAGCGAGATTCGGTGAAGTCGATCCTGAAGACCGCCGAGGTCGAGCTGCTGCTCGGCAAGCAGGTGGCGATGCGCCTTCTCGGCTCCCACCAGGAGCTCGCCTTCCGGGTCGGCAAGATGCGCAAGAAGTTCGCCGCCCAGTACGGCTTCGTCGTTCCCGAGATCAAGGTCAGCGACGACATCTCGATCCCCGAGAAGACCTACCAGATCCGCATCCACGGGACGACCGTCGCCTCCAACACGGTCCGCGTCGGCGAGGTGATGGTGATCACCGGCAGCGGCCGCCTGCCGAGCGTGCCGGGAGACGAAATCCGCGAGCCCGCCTTCGGCATGCCGGCGATCTCGGTTCCCGAGCATTTCACAGAGGACCTGAAGCGCGAGGGCTTCCAGCCGATCGACAACGTCTCGATCGTGCTGACGCATCTGAGCGAGGTGATCCGCAACAACCTGCCGCAGCTTCTCTCCTACAAGGACATGAAGGTGCTGATCGAGCGGCTGGACCCGGAATACCGCAAGCTCGCCGACGAGATCTGCTCCTCGCACATGTCCTATTCGGGGCTGCAGGCGGTGTTGAAGCTGCTGCTCGCCGAGCGCGTCTCGATCCGCAACCTGCACCTGATCCTCGAAGCCGTCGCCGAAATCTCGCCGCTCGTGAAGAAGAGCGAGCAGATCGTCGAGCACGTGCGCGTGCGCATGGCGCAGCAGCTATGCGGCGACCTCACCGAGAACGGCGTGCTCCGCATCCTGCGGCTTGGTGGGCGCTGGGACCTCGCCTTCCACCAGGCCCTGAAGCGCGACAACAAGGGCGAGGTGATCGAATTCGACATCGACCCGCGCCAGCTCGAGGAGTTCAGCGAGCAGACGACGAAGGTCGTGCGCGAGCAGATGGACAAGGGCGCGCCCTTCGTCCTGGTGACTTCCCCCGACGCAAGGCCTTACGTGCGGATGATCGTCGAGCGCCTCTTCCCGACGCTCGCCGTCCTCTCCCATGTCGAGATCGCCAAGGGCATCGAGATCAAGATCCTGGGCGCCATCTCGTGATCACGGACCCTCAAGGGACGGTCCTGGCGCTCTTCGCGGCCTTCTGCCGGATCGGCACCTGCGTCATGGTGATGCCCGGCTTCTCCTCCGCGCGCGTCGCCATGCAGATCCGCCTCTTCATGGCGCTCGCGCTGTCGATGGCGATCCTGCCGCTGATCTGGAACCAGATCTATCCGAAGGTCTCGTCCGACACGACGAGCTACCTGGCGCTCGTCGGCGGCGAAGTGCTGATCGGCGGCACGCTCGGCATGATCGCCCGGCTCTACGTGCTCGCGCTGCAGTTCGCCGGCACCTCCATGGCCATGCTGATCGGCTTCAATTCCATCAGCTCCGTCGATATCGTCGAGCCCATGTCGCAGTCCGAGCTTGCGACGCTGGTCAACTTCGTCGGCCTGATGCTGCTCTTCGCGCTGAACTTCCACCAGGTGGTGATCGCCGCGCTTGCGCATTCCTACGACTTCATGCCGGCGGGGCAGGCGTTCGACCCGCAGGACGCGCTGGTCACGCTCACGGATACGCTCTCGAAGGCCTTCATGGTCGTCCTGCAGCTTGCGAGCCCCTTCATCATCTACGGCTTCGTCTTCAACCTCGCCGTCGGCCTCGTCAACCGGCTCGCTCCGCAGATCCCGGTTTACTTCATCTCCGTCCCGGCCCTGATCGCGGGCGGGCTCGTGCTCTTCTATTTCGGCGCGGCGGAGTTCTTCCACCTGTTCGCCAGCCAGTTCGACACCGTCTTCTCCGGGCGCTGAGGATGGCCGAGCCGCGCTCCCGCAAGCTCAAGCGCCTCGTCGCCGTGCAGCGCCAGATCGAGCGGATGGCCGAGCTCGATCTCGCCGATACGGGCCGGGAGCGCGCCCGGATCGCGCAGTCGCTCGCCGACGTCGTCGACGCGCTGGAATCGATGGCGCCCGAGCATCGCGTCTTCTCGCATCTCTATGCGAACCGCGTCGGCACGCTGACGGTCCGCGACGGGCGCCTCGCCGGCCTCGAAAGCGTCCAGGAGGCGAAGCTGCTCAGCGAGCGGGTCAAGGCGGATCGCCTGCAGGAGGCGGCGCATACGGCGCGGGCCGCGGAGGAGCGCGAGGCGGAGGAGGAGAGCCTCTACGACCTCATCGACCGGATCGGAAGCGGCTCCGCCACCAGCCTGCCGTAAGCTTGGCCGCCGATAATGCGCCCGAAAGACGAGGGGTGCTCGAAACCTTGGCCATATCTCCTTCCAGCGATCTCGTTCTCGACGTGGTGCGCGCCGCCGATCCGGCGTCGGTCCGTTCGGCAAGCGAGAAGCTTGCGGCCGGCGCGCCGCTCGCCCGGCCGGCTGCTGCCGCGCAGCAGACCTTCGGCGCCGAATTCGACCGCGCCGGCAACACGATGGCCGCCGCCAAGGTCCCGGCGAAGGACGTGCCGAAGGCCTACCGCAAGTTCGAGGCGATGGTGCTCCAGAGCTTCATCAAGTCGATGCTGCCGAAGGACGGTCAGGACGTCTACGGTTCGGGCACCGCCGGCGACATCTGGAAGAGCATGATGGCCCAGCAGATCGCCACGGTCGTCGCCGACCGCGGCGGCATCGGCATCGCCGACCACCTGCTGCAGGGCCACCTTTCAAGCCTCGGCGGCCGCGGCGTGCCGACATCCTCCGTCTCGGGCGACAGCCTCAACATGGCGAACAGCCTGATCCACCAACTGCAGATGAAGGCCGTCGACACGACGCTCCCGGGCGAGGCCGGCGACGATACGAAAAGCGGAGCGCTGTAATGGAATATCTGTCGAGCGACCTGCGCCTCAACGGCGTCCTTGACCGGCTCGAGCGGGTGCTCGCCAACGAGAACCGCGACATCGGCTCCGATCCGCATTTCGATGTGCGCGCCTCGAACATCCAGAAGAGCCGCTGCCTTTACGAGCTGACGCAGCTCTCCCGCTCCGTCGGCCGCGGCGACCTGACGGAGCGCTCGGCCCGCAGGCTCGACGATGTCCGCGCCATGCTTGCGGCGAACGAGAAGAAGCTGCGGGCGCACGTCGAGGCAGTCCGCTCCGTCGCCGGCCTCATCAAGGAGGCGATGCAGGCGGCCGAGGCGGACGGCACCTATACCGCCGACCAGTTCCGGCGCCGCGACCCGGCATGATCAAGCTTCTGATCACCGGCGTCTGGATCTGCGTCCTGTCGCTCGGCTCGGTCTACGTCTCGATGCAGATGTCGGCGAACAAGGCGTCGGAAAAGCCGCCGGCGCCCTTCTTCGGCGGCCTCGACTACGTGCGCGGCGACCTGACCTCCGTGCCGGTCATCAGCGGCGGCATCGTGCACGGCTATTTCCTCGTCCGCCTCGTCTATACGGTCGACCCGAGCGAACTGTCGGCGATGAGCGTGCCGGCCAAGGATCTCGTCACCGACGAGCTCTACACGCTGCTCGTCGGCAACCGCGTGATCGACTTCCCGAAGATGGACAATTTCGATCTGGCGGCGTTCCGCAAGCAGGTCAAGGACGCGCTCAACAAGCGCGTCGGCAAGGAGCTCTTCCACGACGTCATGGTCGACCAGATCGATTATCTGACGAAGGAGGATATCCGCGCGAGCCGCGTGCGCGGCAACTACAGCTCCAACGACCTGAAGCCCGTCCCGGACAAGGGGCTGGTCAAGCCCACGGCCGGCGGCTGACAGCCCGCGCCCCTGCCGATCTCGACGCCGGCCGCGGCCGATCGTGATGGGCGGGTTGGCCGGAATTCCCCGCAGGACATGGTGTCCCATTCCATGGCATGCGCTTGACCGCGACTGCCCCTTCGGGAATTTCGACAGGCGAGGGCGCATCCAGGCCATCACGGCCGCCGCACGGCTGGTTTACAAAGGCGACAGGACATCGGGAGGATGAGGCGACATGGCGACGGTCATCGACGGCAAGGCGGAGGCGGCAAAGGTCATCGCGGCGGTGAAGGCGGCGACGGAGCGCCTTGCGTCGGAGACGGGCAGGCAGCCCGGCCTTGCCGTCGTCATCGTCGGCGACGACCCGGCAAGCCACGTCTATGTCGGCGCCAAGGGTCGCATGGCCAAGGAATGCGGCTTCGCTTCGGTCCAGCACACGCTCGATGGCGCGATCTCCGAGGAGGACCTCCTGAAGCTCGTCGGCGAACTGAATGACGACGCGTCCGTGCACGGCATCCTGGTGCAGTTGCCGCTGCCGAAACACATCGACTCGGAGAAGGTGATCCAGTCGATCCGCCCCGAGAAGGACGTTGACGGGCTGAACGTCGTGAATGCCGGCCGGCTTGCGACCGGCGACCTGAAGAACGGGCTCATATCCTGCACGCCCGCCGGCGCCATGGTGCTGGTGCGCCGTATCCACGGCGCCGACCTCTCGGGTCTCCACGCCGTCGTCATCGGCCGCTCGAACCTCTTCGGCAAGCCGATGGCGCAGCTCCTGCTCGCCGCGAACGCCACGGTCACCACCGCCCATTCGCGCACCGCCGACCTTCCGGACGTCTGCCGCAATGCCGACATCCTCGTCGCCGCGGTCGGCCGGGCCGAGATGGTCAAGGCCGACTGGCTGAAGCCCGGCGCGACCGTCATCGACGTCGGCATCAACCGCATCCCGGCCCCCGAGCGTGGCGAGGGAAAGACCCGGCTCGTCGGCGATGTCGCCTACGCCGAGTGCGCCGAGGTCGCGGGTGCCATCACGCCGGTGCCCGGCGGCGTCGGCCCGATGACCATCGCCATGCTGATGGCAAACACCGTCATCGCCGCCTGCCGCGCCGAAGGAATGGCTGCTCCGTCCTTCTGAGCCGGACAGGGCGTCGTCGTCACCGGCGCTTTTTTGGCGCGCGGCCTACGACATTTCGTGGCGCAATCAGAGCAGGGGCTTGACTCCGCATCACGCGCAATAGGAGTTTCTCCAAGGCCAAGGCGTTGACGACGCTTCGGTTCATCTCTTGCTGTTCGACCGTTCCTGCAGCATTCTTTGCGGAGGTCCATTAGAGACCGGGAGGATAACCAGATGCTCAAGACATTTTTCGCGGGTGTCGCAGCGGCTGCCCTTTTGACGGGCTTCGCTCACGCCGCCGATTTGAAATTCCAGCCCGACCAGGATTCCAAGTTCACCTGGAAGAGTTACGACGACTTTGCCAAGAACCACGACCTCAAGGGGCAGAAGCTGACGGTCTTCGGCCCGTGGCGCGGCCAGGACCAGGACCTCTTTATGTCGGTCGTCGCCTATTTCGAGAAGGCGACGGGCGCGACGGTCGATTACTCCTCCTCGGAGAACTACGAACAGCAGATCGTCATCGACACCCAGGCCGGCAATCCGCCCAACATCGCCATCCTGCCGCAGCCGGGCCTGATCCAGGACCTGGCGTCGAAAGGGCTTCTGACGCCGCTCGGCCAGGAGACCGAGGACTTCGTCCGCAAGAACTACGCGGCCGGCGAGTCCTGGGTGAAGTTCGGCAAGTACAAGGGCAAGGACGGCACGGAAAAATTCTTCGCCTTCCCCTACAAGGCCGACCTCAAGTCGCTCGTCTGGTACGTGCCGGCGAACTTCCAGGACGCCGGCTATGAAGTGCCGAAGACGATGGAGGACCTGAAGAAACTGACGCAGCAGATCGTCGCCGACGGCGGCACGCCCTGGTGCATCGGCCTCGGCTCCGGCGGCGCGACCGGCTGGCCGGCGACCGACTGGGTCGAGGACATCCTGCTGCGCACGGCGCCCCCGGAAACCTACGACAAGTGGACGATGAACGAGATCCCCTTCACCGATCCGGCCGTCGTCAACGCCATCAAGGAGTTCGGCTGGTTCGCCAAGAATCCGAAATTCGTCGCCGGCGGTCCGCAGGCCGTCGCCACGACCGACTTCCGCGACAGCCCGAACGGCCTCTTCTCCGTTCCGCCGAAATGCTTCCTGCACAAGCAGGCGCAGTTCGTGACCGACTTCTTTCCGAAGAGCGTGACGGTCGGCAAGGACGTCGACTTCTTCTACTTCCCGCCCTACGCCGATCATCCCGAGCTCGGCAAGCCCGTCGAGGGTGCCGGCACGCTGGCGATGATCACCAAGGACAGCCCGGCGGCCAAGGCCTTCATCCAGTTCCTCGAGACGCCGATCGCGCATGAGATCTGGATGGCCCAGACCGGCTTCCTGACGCCCTTCAAGCTCGCCAACACCGACGTCTATCCGAACGACGTGCTGAAGCGGGAGGACACGATCCTGCTCGAGGCGACGACCTATCGCTTCGATGGCTCGGACCTGATGCCGGGCAAGATCGGCGCCGGCGCCTTCTGGAAGGCGATGGTGAACTTCGTCGGCGGCGAATCCGCCGAGGACGCGGCAAAGGAGGTGCAGGCGGCCTGGGACGCGATCAAGTAACGGGCCTCAGCCTGGCATGAGGAGGATCCGGACCGTCGGGTGGGCGGTCCGGCTGGCGATGTGAGAGGCCGTCGGCGGGCGCACATGACGCGCGCCCGTCACCGCCGCGGCCGTCCGGGGAGGGACGCGACATGCAGCATATCCTGTATGCCCTGATCACCGTCGTCATCGGCGTGTGCGGCGCGGCCGCCTATTTCTACGGCACGAACTGGGTGCTCGACTGGGCTTTGCCCTACAAGGGCAAGACGGGCGCCAAGGCCTCGGACAACCTGAGGCGGGCCAACGCTATCCGCCCCTGGCTCTTCATGCTGCCGTCGATCGTCATCCTCGGCCTCTATCTCGTCTACCCGGTCGTCGAATCGATCTGGCTGAGCTTCCACGGCAAGGCGGGTACGAACTTCGTCGGCATCGCCAACTACGTCTGGCTGACGCAGGATCCGGAGTTCCGCGAGTCGATCCTCAACAACTTCCTCTGGCTCCTGATCGTGCCGGCGCTGTCGACCTTCTTCGGCCTCGTCATCGCCGCACTTGCCGATCGCATCTGGTGGGGCAACATCGCCAAGTCGCTGATCTTCATGCCGATGGCGATCTCCTTCGTCGGCGCGTCGGTGATCTGGAAGTTCATCTACGATTTCCGGCCGGCCGGCTCCCAGCAGATCGGACTGCTCAATGCCATCGTGGTCTTCTTCGGCGGACAGCCGCACGCCTGGATGACCATCCCCTTCTGGAACAGCATCCTCCTGATGGTGATCCTGATCTGGATCCAGACGGGCTTCGCGATGGTGATCCTGTCGGCCGCGCTCCGCTCCATTCCAGAGGAGACGATCGAGGCGGCGGTCATCGACGGCGCAAGCGGCGTGCAGATTTTCTTCAAGATCATGGTGCCGCAGATCTGGGGGACGATCGCCGTCGTCTGGACGACGATCACGATCCTCGTCCTCAAGGTCTTCGACATCGTGCTCGCCATGACGAACGGCCAGTGGAACACCCAGGTCCTCGCCAATCTCATGTTCGAGTGGATGTTCCGCGGCGGCGGCGATTTTGGCCGCGGCGCGACGATCGCGCTCGTCATCATGATCCTCGTCGTGCCGATCATGATCTGGAACATCCGCAACGCACGAAAAGAGATGGAGCGCTGACATGCACGCTGAAGCCCGGCGGCGCCGCTCCTCGCCTCTTCTCCTCGTCGTCCACCTCTCGGTGCTGCTCCTCGTCGTCATCTGGACGATCCCGACGGCGGGACTGCTGATCTCGTCGCTGCGCGACAAGGACCAGATCGCCGTTTCCGGCTGGTGGACGGCGCTCTCCTCCTCCACCCAGAACGAGACCTTCCGCACGCCGCCCTTGAACACGGCCAGGCAGAAGGGGAACGAGTACGTGCTGTCGGGCAATGTCTTCGGCGACGGCTCCGGCACGGTCTCGGCGTTCGGCTCGTCGATCATGAAGCCGCGGGCGAACAAGCCCGGCGACACCGTGGAGATCCCGGACGGCGCCAAGCTGACCGTCGAGGCGGATGGTTCCTACACCATCGCTTCGCCGAAGCCGGTCACCTCGGACCGCACGCAGCGCATCTTCTATTCGGCGAGCGTGCCGCCGAAGTTCACCCTCGACAACTACCGCGAGGTGCTGACCTCCGAGGGCATCGGCCAGTCCTTCATCAATTCGCTGACGGTCGCCGTGCCGGCGACGATCATCCCGATCCTGATCGCGGCCTTCTGCGCCTATGCGCTCGCCTGGATGCGCTTCCCCGGCCGAACGCTGCTGATCGCGGTCGTCGTCGGGCTCCTCGTCGTGCCGCTGCAGATGTCGCTGATCCCGCTCCTGCGCTTCTACAACAGCATCGGCGATATCTTCGGCGTGCCGGCGCAGACCTATGTCGGCGTTTGGCTGGCGCATACAGGCTTCGGCCTGCCGCTCGCGATCTATCTCCTGCGCAACTACAGGGCGGGCCTGCCGCGCGAGATCATGGAATCGGCGCGCGTCGACGGCGCGAGCGACTTCGACATCTTCGTCAAGATCATCCTGCCGCTCTCCTTCCCGGCGCTCGCCTCCTTCGCGATCTTCCAGTTCCTCTGGACCTGGAACGACCTGCTCGTCGCCCTCGTCTTCCTCGGCACGGGCAACGACAAGCTGGTGCTGACGGCGCGGCTCGTGAACCTGCTCGGCTCGCGCGGCAACAACTGGGAGATCCTGACGGCTTCGGCCTTCATCACCATCGTCGTCCCGCTGATCGTCTTCTTCGCGCTGCAGCGCTTCCTCGTGCGCGGCCTGCTCGCGGGTTCGGTGAAGGGCGGATGAGATCGTCGGCGCGTCCGGCGCCTTTGCTGCGCGCGGGTGGACCTCCGGACAGAATGAATTAGTCTGACCTCGATCATGCTCATGCCTCTCCGGTGCCGGCGACCGGCGCCTTTCCGGAAGGGCCAAAGCAACATCAGCGCATGGAGGATGCGATGACCGGGCTGAGCCTCAAGGAAATCCGCAAGTCGTACGGCAGCGTCGACGTCATCCACGGCATCGACCTGGAGATCCGGCACGGCGAGTTCGTCGTCTTCGTCGGCCCGTCCGGCTGCGGGAAGTCCACGCTTCTCCGGATGATCGCCGGTCTGGAGGAGATCACCGGCGGAACGATGAAGATCGGCGACCAGGTGGTCAACGACATTCCGCCGTCGAAGCGCGGCATCGCCATGGTGTTCCAGTCCTACGCGCTCTACCCGCACATGACAGTCTACGACAACATGGCCTTCGGCATGCGCATCGCCAAGGAGCCGAAGGCGGAGATCGAGCGGCGCGTGAGGAACGCGGCGGAGATCCTGCAACTGACGCCCTATCTCGACCGGCTGCCGAAGGCGCTCTCGGGCGGCCAGCGTCAGCGCGTCGCGATCGGCCGGGCGATCTGCCGTGATCCCAAGGTCTTCCTGTTCGACGAACCGCTGTCGAACCTCGATGCGGCGTTGCGTGTGGCGACTCGCATCGAGATCGCCAAGCTCTCGGAAGCGATGCCCGACACGACGATGATCTACGTCACCCACGATCAGGTCGAGGCGATGACGCTCGCCGACCGCATCGTCGTGCTCTCTGCCGGCAGCATCGAGCAGGTCGGCGCGCCGCTAGAGCTCTATGAGCGGCCGGCCAATCTCTTCGTCGCCCGCTTCATCGGCTCGCCCGCCATGAACGTCATTCCGGCGACCATCGAGGAGACGGGGCAGACGACGCGGGTGACACTCGCCGGCGGCAAGTCCGTGGCGCTCGACATCCCCTCCGATGCATCGGAGATCGGCAAGCGCGTAAGTTTCGGCGTCCGGCCGGAAGACCTGCGTCCGGCCAACGGCGAGGATTTCCTCTTCGAGGGCGCGATCTCCATCATCGAGGCGCTCGGTGAGGTCACGCTGCTCTATATCGAGGGGCTGACGAAGGACGAGCCGATCATCGTCAAGCTGCCGGGAATCCTCCGGTTCGAACGTGGCCAGACGGTCCGCTTCACCGCCGACCGCGACCGCATGCATCTCTTCGACGAGAACGGCCAGAGCCTTCGCGGCTGAAGGTTTCGCCGGCGCTTCGGCTTGCGCAGCTATCAATTCAATGTGAACAGCGTCCGAAAACTTTCCAGTCGAGGGCCCCGTAAACCTCCACGTCAACCAACCCCGACCCAAGTGGAGGTAACATGTTCACGAAATCCCTGCGCGCGGCCTGCGTCTCGACCGCCCTCGCTCTCGGCGCGGCCGGTATGGCCTTTGTGCCGGCCGCCGCACTCGCAAACCCGAAGGTCGGCGGCGCGCCGATGTATGCGAGCAAGAACATCGTCGAGAACGCGGTCAACTCGCCGATCCACACGACGCTGGTCGCCGCCGTCAAGCAGGCCGGTCTCGTCAAGACCCTCGAAGGCCCCGGTCCCTTCACCGTCTTCGCGCCGACCGACGCCGCCTTCAAGAAGCTCCCGAAGGGCACCGTCGCTTCGCTGATGAAGCCGGAGAACAAGGAGAAGCTGACCGCGATCCTGACCTATCATGTCGTGCCGGGCAAGCTCTCCAGCGCCGAGCTGATGCGCGACGTCAAGATGCACCACGGCAAGTACAAGCTGAAGACCGTCAACGGCGAGACGCTGACCGTCGAGAAGGCCGGCAAAGGGCTCGCCCTCGTCGACAAGCACGGCGACAAGGCGATGATCACGACCGCCGACGTCAACCAGTCGAACGGCGTCATCCACGTCATCAACCATGTGCTGCTGCCGTAAGACGGCCTGATAGATTCGGAATGAAGGGGGCGCGGGCGGAAAGGCCCGCGCCCCTTTTCCAACTTGCTCGGTCGCAGGCTTCGGCAAGAATGCCAAAAACCGCGAGAGCGAGGATCCTCAAGTGCTTCAATCGAAGGTCATAACCGTCTCGATCGACCGCAATTGGCGCGACGTGTACGAAAGGTTCTGGCGGCCGGAGGTCTTTCCGACATGGGCTTCCGGCCTGAGCGAGGCGGGACTTGAGCAGGATGGCGGCGAGTGGACAGCGCGCGGGCCGGAAGGGCCCGTCAGGATCCGCTTCTCGCCCCACAATCCGTTCGGTGTCATGGACCATTGGGTCGACCTCGGAGAAGGCCGCATCGTCTATGTGCCGCTGAGGATCATCGAGAACGGATCTGGCACCGAGGTCATGCTGACGCTCTTTCGCCAGGCCGACATGGACGATGCACGCTTTGCCGAAGACGAGCGTTGGATCAGGCGCGACCTTGAGGCCTTGAAAAGGCTTGCGGAAGGCTGACGCGACCGTCCACGCAAGGCCGCGCGTCAGTAGAGCACGCTCGCCCCGTGGTCGGCCGCGCCGGCGACGGCGCGGAAGGGCGCGAAGAGTTCGCGGCCGCAGCCGAACTCGTTGGCGCTGAGGTCGGGGTAGGCGAGCTCGCGGGAGAGCAGTTCCTCCGGCTCGACAAGCACCGTCAAGTGGCCGGTGACGGCGTCGATGCGGATGATGTCGCCTTCGCGGATGCGGGCGATCGGGCCGCCGTCGACGGCCTCCGGCGTCACGTGGATCGCCGCCGGCACCTTTCCGGAAGCGCCGGACATGCGCCCGTCCGTCACCATCGCCACACGGTGGCCGCGGTCCTGCAGCACGCCGAGGACCGGCGTCAGCTTGTGGAGCTCCGGCATGCCGTTCGCCTTCGGCCCCTGGAACCGGATGACGGCGACGAAGTCGGTGTCGAGTTCGCCCGCCTTGAACGCCGCCTGCAGTTCCTCCTGGTGGTGGAAGATCTTCGCCGGCGCCTCGATCACGTGGCGCTCCGGCTTGACGGCGGAGATCTTGATCACCGCATTGCCGATGTTGCCGGTCAGCATCTTCAGGCCACCGGTCTTCTGGAACGGCGTATCGATCGCCGCGAGGACCTTCGGGTCGTGGCTCTCGCGCGCCGCAGGCTGCCGCGCCACCGTGCCCTCCGCGCCGAGCACCGCCTCGACGGCATAGGCCTGGAGCCCGCGACCCCAGACGGTGCGGACGTCGTCGTGGAGCAGGCCCTTTTCCAGCATCTGTCCGATCAGGTAGCCCATGCCGCCCGCGGCGTGGAAATGGTTCACGTCGGCCAGCCCGTTCGGGTAGACGCGGGCAAGCAGCGGCACGTGGTCGGAGAGGTCCGAGATGTCCTCCCAGGTGAGCTGGATGCCGGCCGCCCGCGCCATCGCGACGAGGTGGAGCGTATGGTTCGTGGAGCCACCGGTCGCATGCAGCCCGACGACGCCGTTGACGACCGAGCGCTCGTCGATCATCTCGCCGACCGGCGTATACGCGTTGCCGAGCGCGGTGATCGCCAGCGCCCGCTTCGCCGCTTCCCTGGTCAGGGCATCGCGAAGCGGCGTGCCCGGATTGACGAAGGAGGCGCCGGGCAGGTGCAGCCCCATGATCTCCATCAGCATCTGGTTGGAGTTGGCCGTTCCGTAGAAGGTGCAGGTTCCGGGGCCGTGATAGGAAGTCGATTCCGCTGCGAGGAGCGCGTCGCGCCCCACCTTGCCTTCCGCATAGAGCTGGCGGACGCGCGCCTTCTCGTCGTTCTCGAGCCCGCTCGTCATTGGCCCGGCGGGGATGAAGACGGCCGGCAGATGCCCGAAGGTCAGTGCCGCGATGACGAGGCCCGGCACGATCTTGTCGCAGACGCCGAGGAAGACGGCCGCGTCGAACATGTTATGCGACAGGCCGATCGCCGCCGCCATCGCGATGACGTCGCGCGAGAAGAGCGACAGCTCCATGCCCGCCTGGCCTTGCGTGACGCCGTCGCACATCGCCGGCACACCGCCTGCGACCTGCGCGACGCCACCCGCCTCGCGCGCCGCCTCGCGGATCAGTGCCGGATAGGTCTCGAAGGGCTGATGCGCCGAAAGCATGTCGTTATAGGCGGTGATGATGCCGAGGTTCGGCACCCGGTCGCCGGCAAGCGCGGCCTTGTCGCCGGTTGCGCAGGCCGCGAAGCCGTGGGCGAGGTTGCCGCAGGAGAGCGTCGCGCGCCGGGGGGCCGCTTCCGCGGCGGCGCGAACGCGCGCGAGATAGGCCTCGCGGTGCGGCTTCGAGCGCTCAACGATGCGTCTCGTGATCTCTTCGATGCGTCGATCGGCTGACATCGTTCCTGTCCTTCGGTTCGGCCCGCCGTCGCGCGGGGACCGGCGGCCGGATGAGTCTCAGGCCGCCCAGTAGACGTCGAGCGGCTTTTCCGCATGGTCGAGCACGGCGCGGATCGGCATGTCCTCCGCGCTGCCGCCCTGCCGTGCGCGTTCGAGCGTCTGCATCTTCTCCGCCCCTTCGATGTGGAGGATGAGCAGGCCGGCGCCGATCAGATGCGGCAGCGTCACCGTCAGCCGCGGCTCGGCGGCATCCTGCGCCTCCATCGAAACGACGGAATGGGTGCCGCCGAGGTCGGTCGCCGCGGCGAGGTGGTTGCCATGGGGGAAGAAGGAGGCGGTGTGCCCGTCCGCGCCCATGCCGAGGATGGCGACGTCGAAGGGCAGCGCCAGCCGGTCGATCGCCTGCGCGGCAAGGCCGGCCGCCTCGTCGACGTCCGCGACCGGCTGGTAGAGCGGGATGAAGCGGGCGGCTGCGGCCTTGTTCTTCAGCAGGTGCTCGGCGACGAGCCTGTGATTGGATCGATCGCTCTCCGGCGGCACGAAGCGCTCGTCGACGAGCGTGATCGTCACCTTCTCCCAGGGAAGCTCCGCGTTCGAGAGCCGCTCGAAGAAGAGCTTCGGCGTCGAGCCGCCGGAAACGGCGATCAACGCTTCGCCACGCCGGGCAATGGCCGCATCGAGGGCGACCGCGACCGTGGCGGCCAGGGTTTCGGCCAGCGCCTCGCGGCTTTCGGCCTTGTGGAGCGAGATCGGGCGCAGGCTAACGTCCATCGTGCCAGGTCCTCCCGTCGCGTTCGATGAGGGCGATCGCCTGGCTCGGGCCCGAGGTGCCGGCGACATAGCCCTGCACGCCCTGGCCGGTCTCGTCCCAGCCCTTCAGGATCGGATCGATCCAGCGCCACGCCGCCTCGACTTCGTCGCGGCGCATGAAGAGCGTCTGGTTGTCCCGGACGACGTCGAGGAGAAGCCGTTCGTAGGCGTCGGGATTGCGGACCTTGAAGCTCTCGGCGAACGTCATGTCGAGCGGCACGTGGCGAAGGCGCATGCCGCCCGGTCCCGGGTCCTTGATCATCATCCACTGGCGCACGCCCTCGTTCGGCTGCAGGCGGATGACGAGCTGGTTCGCCATGACGCGCCCCGCCGTGTCGTCGAAGATCGAATGCGGGATCGGCTTGAAGGCGATGACGATCTCCGAGACGCGCTCCGGCATCCTCTTGCCGGTGCGCAGGTAGAAGGGAACGCCGGCCCAGCGCCAGTTGCCGATCTCCGCCTTGATGGCGACGAAGGTCTCGGTGTTCGATTCGCCGTTCTCCAGTTCCTCGATATAGCCGCGCACCGCGCCGCCGGCCGAGGCGCCGGCCTTGTACTGGCCGCGCACGGTGAGCTTGTCGACATTGCTCGCGTCGATCGTCTTCAGGCTCCGGAGAACCTTGACCTTCTCGTCGTGGACGGCGTCGGCGTCGAGCGAGGCCGGCGGCTCCATGGCGACGAGGCAGAGCAACTGCAGCATGTGGTTCTGCACCATGTCGCGCAGCGCTCCCGCCTTGTCGTAGTAGCCGGCGCGGCCTTCGAGCCCGACGGCTTCCGCGACGGTGATCTGCACGTGGTCGATATGGGCGGAGTTCCAGAGCGGCTCGTAGAGCGCATTGGCGAAGCGCAGCGCCATCAGGTTCTGCACCGTCTCCTTGCCGAGATAATGGTCGATGCGGAAGATCTGGCTCTCGTCGAAGACCCCGCCGATCGTGTCGTTGAGCGCGGTGGCCGAAGCGAGATCGCGGCCGATCGGCTTCTCGACGACGATGCGGGTATTCTCGGTGATGAGGCCGTGATCGCTGATCTTCTCCGAGAAATCACCGAAGAGCGAGGGCGCGACGGCGAGATAGAAGGCGCGGATCCGCCGCGGATCCTCCGAGAGGAGGCCCTTGAGCTCGTCCCAGCCGCGATCGGACGTCGCGTCGATCGAGACGTAGAAGAGCCGTTCGAGGAACTTCTCGACCTCGTCGCTCTGGCATTCCTTCTTGTCGAGGTGGTGCTGCAGCGCCTCGCGGGCGAACTTGCGGTATTCCTCGTTGCTGAGTTCGGAGCGCGAGGCGCCGATGATGCGCGTCGGCTCGGTGAGCTGGCCGGCAGCCTGGCGGTGATAGAGGGCCGGGAGCAGCTTGCGCTCCGCGAGATCGCCTGTGCCGCCAAAGACGATGTAGTCGAACGGGTCGACGGGGATGATCTGGCTTGTCATCGTGTCTGCTTTCCAAGGATCGTTGTCCGCGTCATAATCAAATCGATTTAAAAAGGCCAGACGCAAATGCGCGATGCCATGGCGTTGTGACGGGGATGGGTGCAGGTTTTATCGTCGCAGGGCGGAAAGTAAAGCGGCGGTGCCGGATGAGCCTGGTCAAAACCGGTCGCGCAGCGCGTACCAGCTCATGGCGAGGAAGAGCAGCGGCGTGCGCAGGTGCCGTCCGCCCGGAAAGGCCGGAACGCGCAGGCCTGCGAGAAGCTCGAGTTCCTCGCTTCGGCCGAGCACGGCCTCCGCGAAGAGCCGGCCGCAATAGTTGGAGAGCATCACGCCGTGGCCCGAATAGCCGCCGATCGCGGTGACGCCCGGCATCACTTCGCGAACATAGGGCTCGCGCGGCATCGTGATGCCGACCGAGCCGCCCCAGGCATGGGTGATCTGGACGTCCTTCAGCATCGGATAGAGCTCGCCGATCTGCCGGCGGATGTGCCGCGAGATATCGCGGGGATTGTCGGCCGTATAGGCCTCCCGGCCGCCGAAGAGCAGGCGCCCGTCGAGGCTCTTGCGGAAGTAGCGCACGACGAAGCGGGAATCGTCGACCGATTCCCCGCCCGGCAGCACGCCGAGCCCGTCGTCCAGCGGCGCGGTCGCGCCGATGAAGGAGCGGATCGGCATGACATGCGCCGCCGTCTGCGGCTCAAGACTGCCGATATAGGCGTTACAGGCGATCAGCGCCCGGTCGGCGGTGATCGTGCCGCTCTTCGTCGTCACGACGATCTTGCCGCTGGAGCGTGTGATCGTCTCGGCCCGCGTCCCTTCGAAGAGATGGGCACCGGCGGCATCGGCCGCGCGCGCCAGGCCGATCAGCAGCTTCAGCGGATGGATGTGGCCGGTTCCAGTGTCGCGCACGCCGCCGTGATAGCGCACCGAGCCCAGCCGTTCCGCCGTTTCGGCGCGGTCCATGAAGCGCATGTGCGGATAGCCGAAGCGCTCGGCCATGATTTCGGCATGGCGGCGATAATCGTCGACGAAGCGGGCCTTGTGCGCGACCGACAACTGTCCGGGACGGTAGTCGATGTCGATACCATGCTTTTCCGCGAAGCCGAGGAGGTGCGCCTTCGCCCGTTCTGCGAGCGCGAAGAGTGCCCTGGCCGTCTCCAGCCCGTATTCCGCCTCGTGGTCCTCCGGCCATGTCCGGTGGCCCGTGCCGAGCTGGCCACCGTTACGCCCCGAGGCGCCGTCGCCGAACCGCACCGCATCGATCACCACGACGTCGGTGCCGGCTTCCGCGAGTCGGCAGGCCGCCTGGAGACCGGTGAAGCCGCCGCCGATGACGACGACGTCGGCGCTCCGCGAGCCCGGAAGCGACGGATAGGCCGGCCGCTCGCCGGCCGTCGCCTGGTACCAGGAGATGCCAGGCGCGATCGGGCTCTGGTCGAGCGTCATCGCCGGCCCCCGCCTCAGACGTTGAGAAGCAGGAACTCACGCTCCCACGGGCTGATCACCTGCATGAACGTCTCGAACTCGCCGCGCTTGACGCCGCAATAGGTGCCGATGAACTCCGAGCCGAAGACCCTGGTGAAAAGCGGCTCCGCCTCGATGGCGGAGACGGCCTCGAGCAGACCGCGCGGCAGGTCGATCGCCCCCTCGTTCGCCGCCGCGTCGGTCGGGCTCGACGGCACGACCGACTGCTCCATTCCAAGCCAGCCGCAGGCGAGCGAGGCGGCGAGCGCCAGATAGGGGTTGGCGTCCGAGGAGGGCAGCCGGTTCTCGACGCGTCGCGCCCCCGGCTCCGAGATCGGCACCCGGAAGGCCGTCGTGCGGTTGTCGTAGCCCCAGGCATTGTTGACCGGGCAGGCCATGTCCGGGGTGAGCCGCCGGTACGAGTTGACGTAGGGCGCCATCATCACCATCGCCTTCGGCACGAACTGCTGCATTCCGCCGATGAAATGGAAGAATTCCTGCGAGGGCGAGCCGTCGGCATTGGAGAAAATGTTGCGGCGGGTCTCGATATCGATGATCGACTGGTGGATATGCATCGCCGAGCCCGCCTGGCCCTGCATGGGCTTCGCCATGAAGGTGGCGTACATCTCGTGCTTCAGCGCCGCCTCGCGCAGCGTCCGCTTGAAGAAGAACACCTGGTCGGCAAGCTCGATCGGGTCGCCGTGGCGCAGGTTGATCTCGAGCTGCGCCGGGCCCTCCTCGTGGATCAGCGTGTCGATCTCGAGGCCCTGCTTTTCGGAGAAATGGTAGATGTCGTCGATCAGCTCGTCGAACTCGTTGACGCCGCTGATCGAATAGGACTGGCCGCCGACGATGGTGCGTCCCGACCGGTCCTTCGGCGGATGCAGCGGATAGTCCGGGTCGTCGTTCTGCGCGACGAGGTAGAACTCGATCTCCGGCGCCACGACCGGCCGCCAGCCGCGCTCCGCATAGAGGTCGAGCACGTGCTTCAGCACGTTCCGCGGCGTATAGGTGACCGTGTTGCCGGCCGTGTCGACGATGTCGCAGATCACCTGTGCCGTCGGGTCGCTCTCCCAGGGCACGATCGACAGGGTCGCGAGATCGGGCGTCAGCTTCAGGTCGCCGTCATGCGGATCGTAACGGAAGCTTTCGGTCTCTTCCGGGTAGTCGCCGGAGATCGTATGGCGGAAGACGGCCGAGGGCAGCGACAGCGAGGTGTTGGACACGAACTTCGAGGTCGGCATCATCTTGCCGCGCGGCACGCCCGCAAGGTCCGGCGTGATGCACTCGATGTCCTCGATGCCGCGCCATCGCAGCCAGTCCGCGGCTTCCTTCCAGTTCTTCACGCCGCGCGTGGCGAGGACGTGGTTCGGTATCTTGCGCGATGCTTTGCCTTGCGGTTGTGGTCCGTTCGAAACCTTCTTCGACGTCATCAGTCACCGGTCGTTGTTGCCCCGAGGCCCGGAAGCCGATGCCATCATACCTTTTCACGGTGGAATTGCGAGAGCGGAGCGGCGGAGGGAAGAATGCGACATCCTTGCAACCCTTCATCCAAAATTAAACGCCCGGCACGATCATTTCCGGCCGTGTGCTTGTGCCGGGTGCGGGACGGCATAAATATTGTGGCGAGACCTTTTCAAAGGAGAAGGACAAGATGAGCCAGGATGCCAACCGTTCCGTTCATCGGCGTCGGGGGCGGGCCGTCGCAGTCGCCAAGACCGTCGATCGCACCGCGCTCGTGCAGGCTGTCGGCCTTTCCGCTCTCGGTGCCTGCGCGGTGATCCTGGCGATCGCGTCCCACCTCTAGACTTTCTTCCGAGACCGTTTTTCGACCGCGGTTCCTGCGCTCGACGCCTGCTTGCCGAAATTGTCTCCGCGCGATCCGCAACGCATAACTTCTGTCGCCGCCGCTAGCGGGCGTGCGTGACCACCACCGGGATCATCAGGTCGCCCCAGTTGCCGCCGCCGCCGTGGTGACGCGCGGAGCGGACGAGTTCCACCGAGACGCCGGCCTCCACCGCCTTCATCACCGACTGGTTGAGGCGATGCAGGTCGTTGGCGAGCGTCCGGATGGCCGCCTGCTGCTCCGGATCCATCGACGAGGCCTGTTCTTCGGCGCGTTCCTTGACGCGGGCGATCGAAACCATGGGGTTCTCCTTTCAAACATGCTGGGGGACGAGATGACGGGCCCGGCCGGCAGGGCTTGCGGTTGCCGGCCGGGCGGACCGGCTACTCCGCGGCCGGCCTGACACGGGCCTCCTCGGCCCGGAACTGCGCAGTCTCGGTCGAGCCGTCCATCGCGGTCGTCGAGGAGAGGCCGCCGCTGATCGCCAGCGACACGGCGTCGAAATAGCCGGTTCCCACCTCGCGCTGGTGTCGCGTCGCCGTGTAGCCTTCGGCCTCGGCGGCGAACTCCGCCTCCTGAAGCTCCGAAAAGGCGGCCATCTGCCTGTCGCGGTAGCCGCGCGCCAGCTGGAACATGCCGTGGTTCAACTGGTGGAAGCCGGCAAGGGTGATGAACTGGAACTTGTAGCCCATCGCGCCGAGCTCGCGCTGGAACGTCGCGATCGTCGTGTCGTCGAGGTTCTTCCGCCAGTTGAAGGACGGCGAGCAGTTGTAGGCGAGCATCTTACCAGGATGCGCCTTGCGGACGCCCTCGGCGAAGCGGCGCGCCTGCTCGAGGTCGGGTTTCGACGTCTCGCACCAGATGAGATCGGCATAGGGGGCATAGGAGACGGCACGGGCGATGCAGGGCCCGATGCCGTTCCGCATGCGGTAGAAGCCTTCCGCCGTTCGCCCGGCGTCGTAGTCGACGAACGGCCGGTCGCGCTCGTCGATGTCGGAGGTGAGCAGCTTCGCGGCTTCCGCGTCGGTGCGGGCGACGACGACGCTCGGCACGCCCATGACGTCGGCCGCCAGCCGCGCCGCCGTCAGGTTGCGGATGTGCTGGCCGGTCGGGATCAGCACCTTGCCGCCGAGATGGCCGCACTTCTTCTCCGAAGCGAGCTGGTCCTCGAAATGCACCCCGGCGGCCCCGGCCTCGATATAGGCCTTCATGATCTCGAAGGCGTTGAGCGGTCCGCCGAAGCCGGCCTCCGCGTCGGCGACGATCGGCGCGAACCAGGTCTCGACGGAAAGGCCGTTGCCCTCGGCGGACTCGATCTGGTCGGCGCGTTGCAGCGTCCGGTTGATCCGGCGGGCGAGTTCCGGTCCGGCATTCGCCGGATAGAGCGACTGGTCGGGATACATGGCCGAGGCCGTGTTCGCGTCGGCGGCGACCTGCCAGCCGGAGAGGTAGATCGCCTTCAGCCCGGCCCGCACCATCTGCATCGCCTGGTTGCCGGTCACCGCGCCGAGCGCGTTGACGGTATCTTCCGACCTGAGCAGCGCCCAGAGCCGGTTCGCCCCCGCCTCGGCGAGCGTCTGGCGGATCATGAGCGACCCCCGCAGCCTCTCCACGTCAGCCGCCGAATAGGGGCGTTCGATGCCGTCGAAGCGGCCTTCGGGAGCTTCGGGAACGAGCGTGTAAAAATCGGTCATGGTCCTCATCCACTGCGGTCGTGACAGGTTCTCTCTGAGCCGCCAGCGAGCGGACGGCATGTGGAATTTGTACAGGAGCCGTTGGAGTGGAGCCATTAAAAGACGGAGAAGATGGAAAGAATTCCGGTCAAGCAGTAGAAATCTTCACTGCCGCGGATTGTCATCTTGTAAAAACCGTACAAGGATGAGCCGTCGTCACAGGATGTAAAGGCTCGCGATGGCGGAACGGAAGATCTTCGCGGGACCGCGGCTGCGCCGCATGCGCAACGCGCTCGGGTTGACCCAGACGGCGATGGCCGCCGGCCTCGGTATCTCGCCTTCCTATCTCAACCTGATCGAACGCAACCAGCGGCCGCTCACCGTCCAGATCATCCTGAAGCTCGCCGCCACCTATGACCTCGACGTGCAGGACCTGCAGGGCGAGGGAGCGGGCGCGGTCCGGGCGCTGAAGGCGGTCTTCGCCGACCCGCTGCTGCGGGGCGAACTGCCGGGCGACCAGGAGCTCGTCGAGGTGGCCGACGCCGCGCCCAACGTCGCCTCCGGCATCGTCAAGCTCTATCGCGCCTATCGCGAGCAGGCCGAGCGCCTCTCCGACCTGTCGACGATGCTCGCCCGCGAGGGCCGCGGCATGGCGCTCGCCGAGACGCGCCTGCCGGTCGACGAGGTGCGCGAGGCCTTCGAGACGCGCCCGCACCATTTCGCCCGCATCGAAGCGGCGGCCGAGGCGTTCTCCGCGACGCTCGACCCGGCGCTCGACCGCGAGGCGGCGCTGAAGGACTGGCTGCGGAGGACGCATGGCATCGCGGTGCGCCTCCTGCCGGTCCATGTGATGCCGGACCTCAGCCGCCGCTACGATCGCCACTCCATGCGTCTTTTCCTCTCGGAGCGGCTGGCTGCGGCCGATCGGCTGCGCGAGGTGGCGCAGGAGGTCGCCCTCCTCGCCTTGTCGGATGCGATCTCGGCCGAACTCGCGGAGCTTCCGCTTACCACCGACGAGGCCCGCCGTATTGCCCGCTTCGAGCTCGCCCGCTACGCCGCGCACGCGCTGCTCATGCCCTACGCGGCCTTCCTCCAGGCCGCGGTGCGCGCCCGCTACGATCTCGACGTCCTCGGCGCGCGCTTCCAGGTCTCCTGGGAGCAGGCGGCGCATCGGCTGACGACGCTCGCCCGGTCCGGTGCGGCCGGCATCGCGTTCTTTCTGATGGAGGTCGATCAGGCCGGAAATCGGCTGCGTCGGCGCGGCGCGAATGGCTTCCCGCAGGCGGTCTTCGGCGGCGGCTGCCCGAAGCTCAACGTTCATGCTGCCTTCGCCGAGCCCGGCCGCATCCTCGTCGAGGCGGTCGAGATGCCGGAGGGCGCCCGCTTCCTGACGGTCTCGCGGGCGCTCGAGGCGTGGCGTGCCGGCTTCGGCGAACGGCGCCGCCGCGCCGCGCTGATGCTCGGCTGCGATCTCTCGGCGGCGGAGGACGTGATCTATGCCGACGGTCTGCCGGCGCGGCTCCCGCCGGTGCCTGTCGGCCCGTCCTGCCGGCTGTGCGAGCGGAGCGGCTGCCCGGCCCGCGCCGAGCCGCCGCTCACCCGTCCCCTCGGGCTCGACGAGATGGTGACCGGTCTCTCCGCCTTCGATTTCCGGTAGGATGCGGCTCTTCTTGAAAACGGAGCGTCGCCGATATAGCCGGGAGAGCGCGGGCATGCGCGCCTGAGTCGCAGGCGAGGCGGCGTCCCGCGCGAGGGTCGAGGGATGAGCACCAACCACCAGAAGTTGAAGACCGACGGTCTTCAGGACACGATGACGCGCGAGGGGCTGATCGTCCGCTCCGTGCAGCGCCTCGTCGACGGCGCCGAGAAGCTCAACCTGAGATATGCCACGCTCGGCAATCCGCCGGTCTATGACACCGGCATGTTCCCCTGGGCCCGCGAGGTCGAGGCGGACTGGAAGCTGATCCGCGCGGAACTCGACAAGGTGCTGGTGCGCCGCGGCGAGCTTCCGGCCTTCCACGAGATATCCCAGGAGGTCCGCTCGATCTCCTCGGACAGGAACTGGAAGACGTTCTTCCTCTGCGGCTACGGCATCAAGTCGGAGGAGGCGATCCGCCAGTGCCCCGAGACCTGGCGCATCCTGCAGAAGATCCCGGGACTCAAGTCGGCGATGTTCTCGATCTTCGAGCCCGGCAAGCACCTGCCGCCGCATCGCGGGCCCTATAACGGCGTGCTGCGCTTCCATCTCGGGCTGATCGTGCCCGACGAGCCCGAGAAGATCGCGATCCGCATCCAGGACCAGGTCTGCCACTGGCAGGAGGGCAAGGCGCTGATCTTCGACGACGCCTACGAGCACGAGGCCTGGAATCACTCCGACAAGGTCCGCGTCGTCCTCTTCGTCGACTTCGAGAAGCCGACGACCTTCCCGGCGAACGTCACCAACAAGGCCGTCCTCAACCTCGCGGTCTTCACGCCCTTCATCCGCGAAGGCTACAAGGCACACAAAGCCTGGGAGAAGGCCTTCTACGGCGCCGGCCGGAAGCATCGCTGAGGCTCCGCTTCAACCGCGCCCCGGGCGATGAAAACCGCTTGTCGCGCCTCGAAATCGCTTTTAGGCTTCGCTTATCGACGGGCGGCGGGGTGGTGTTTGCGGTCTCCTCGTTCCCCTTCGCACAAGAAGACGAGAGGGGAAGAACCATGAAGCGCAGAGATCTGCTCGCCTTCGGCGCAGCGCTCATCGCCGGCGGAGTGCTGATGGCGAACGCCGTTCCGGCGGCGAAAACCGAGGACCGGGTCGTCAACATCTACAACTGGTCCGACTACATCGACCCCCAGATCCTCAAGGACTTCACGCAGAAGACGGGCATCAAGGTCGTCTACGACACCTTCGATTCCAATGAGGTCCTGGAGACGAAGCTGCTCGCCGGCTCGACCGGCTATGACATCGTCGTACCGACGGCGACCTTCCTTGCCCGCCAAATCCAGGCCGGCGTCTTCCAGAAGCTCGACAAGTCGAAGCTGCCGAACCTGAAGAACATGGATCCGGAGATCATGAAGCGGCTGGCGAAGTATGATCCCGACAACGCCCACGCGATCAACTACATGTGGGGCACCACCGGCCTCGGCATCAACGTCGACATGGTGACGAAGGCGCTCGGGCCGGACTTCAAGCTCAACACCTGGGACCTCGTCTTCAAGCCGGAGGTCGCGAAGAAGCTTGCCGGCTGCGGCATCTACATGCTCGACACCTCCGACGAACTGGTGCCGGCGGCGCTCAACTATCTCGGCCTGAACCCGGATTCGAACAGCCCCGACGACATCAAGAAGGCGGAGGACCTGCTCCTCAAGGTCCGCCCCTACGTGAAGAAGTTCCACTCGTCGGAATACATCAACGCGCTCGCCAACGGTGACATCTGCGTGGCGGTCGGCTGGTCCGGCGACGTGCTGCAGGCGCGCGACCGCGCCAAGGAGGCGAAGCAAGGCGTCAAGATCCGCTACATCATCCCCAAGGAAGGAGCGCTGATGTGGTTCGACAACATGGCGATCCCCGCCGACGCCAAGCATGTCGAGGAGGCGCACGCGTTCCTGAACTACATCATGGAGCCGGAGGTGATCGCCAAGGCCTCCGATTTCGTCAACTATGCGAACGGCAACGCCGCCTCGAAGAAATACGTCGACAAGAGCGTGCTCGACGATCCGGAAGTCTATCCGGACAAGGAGACCATGGCCCTGCTCTATACGACGAGCCCCAAGGACCAGCGCACGCAGCGTCTCCTGACGCGGACCTGGACGACGGTCGTCACCGGCCAGTGACGGCAGCGTCCCGGCTCCTCCGACGAGCGAGCCGGGACTTCGCCGCCCGCAGCGATCAGGAAAGCCGATGAGACCCCTGGGCAGCATCCGCCGCAGCTTCGCCCCCTGGACCGACCCTCAGGAAAAGCCCTTCATCGCCTTCGAGCGCATCACCAAGAATTTCGGCGACTTCACCGCCGTCAAGGACCTGACGCTCCACATCTACCGCCGCGAGTTCTTCGCGCTCCTCGGCGGCTCCGGCTGCGGAAAATCGACGCTGCTGCGGATGCTGGCCGGCTTCGAGCGGCCGACGTCGGGAACGATCGTGCTGGATGGGCAGGATCTTTCCGGCATCCCGCCCTACCAGCGGCCGGTCAACATGATGTTCCAGTCCTATGCGCTCTTCCCGCACATGACGGTCGAGAAGAACGTCGCCTTCGGCCTCAAACAGGACGGCATGGCGAAGTCGGAGATCGCGGATCGGGTCCAGCAGATGCTGAAGATGGTCAAGCTCGAGCCGTTCGCGAGGCGCAAGCCGCAGCAGCTCTCGGGCGGCCAGCGGCAGCGCGTCGCGCTCGCCCGCTCGCTCGTCAAGCGGCCGAAGGTGCTGCTCCTCGACGAGCCGCTCGGCGCGCTCGACAAGAAGCTTCGCGAGGAGACGCAGTTCGAGCTGATGGACTTGCAGCAGGACCTCGGGCTCAACTTCATCGTCGTCACCCATGACCAGGAAGAGGCGATGGTCATGGCCGACCGCATCGCCGTCATGAGCCACGGGCAGCTGATCCAGATCGCGACGCCGGCCGACATCTACGAGGCGCCGAACTCGCGCTTCGTGGCCGGCTTCATCGGCGACGTCAACTTCTTCGAGGGCGCGGTCGAGAAGGCGGTGAACGGACATGTCGAGCTTGCCGGAGAGGATGGCTTCGTCCTTTCCGTGGTGAGCGAAGCGGAGACGGCGGCCGGCCGAAAGACGGCCTTTGCCATCCGGCCGGAGAAGATCCGGGTTTCGAAACGCCCGCCGGACAGTGCGGTCAACACCGCGAGGGGCGAGCTGTGGGACATCGCCTATCTCGGCGACATGACCGTCTACCACGTCAAGCTCGCGAGCGGAAAAGTGGTGAAGGCCTCGGCGCTCAATGCGCTGCGCGCGGCGGAAGAACCGCTCGGCTATGACGAGGAGGTCTGGATTTCTTTCGCGCCGGATGCCGGCGTCCTGCTGAAGGATTGACGCCGATGCGCCGCGTGGTCTCCGGCCTCTTCCGCCGCCTCGTCATCGTCGTTCCTTACGCATGGCTGATCCTCTTCTTCCTGGTGCCGTTCCTGATCGTCCTGAAGCTCTCCTTCTCGACGCCGGTGACGGCAATGCCCCCCTATTCGCCGGCGCTCGATCTTTCCGCCGGCCTGTCGCATCTCGTCGATCAGCTGCGGCAGTTCAGCTTCGACAACTATGCCTGGCTGACGCAGGACGAGCTTTACCTCAGGTCCTATCTGTCGAGCCTTTCCATCGCCGCCGTTTCAACGGCGCTGACGCTGCTCATCGGCTTCCCGCTCGCCTACGGCATGGCGCGCGCGCCCTCGGCCATCCGGCCGACGCTGCTGATGATGGTGATCCTGCCATTCTGGACGAGCTTCCTGATCCGCGTCTATGCCTGGATCGCGATCCTCAAGCCAGAAGGCCTGCTCAACCAGTTCCTGATGGCGATCGGCGTGATCCACCAGCCGCTGATCATCCTCAACACCAACCTCGCCGTCTATATCGGCATCGTCTACTCGTACCTCCCCTTCATGGTGCTGCCGATCTATTCGACGCTGGAGAAGATGGACTATTCGCTGGTCGAGGCGGCGGCCGATCTCGGCTGCCCGCCGGCGCGCGCCTTCTGGCGCGTCACCTTCCCGCTGGCGATGCCTGGGATCGTCGCAGGCTGCCTGCTGGTCTTCATCCCGGCCGTCGGCGAGTTCGTCATCCCCGACCTGCTCGGCGGCTCGCGCACGCTGATGATCGGCAAGACGCTCTGGAACGAGTTCTTCGCCAACCGCGACTGGCCGCTCGCCTCCTCCGTCGCGATGATCCTGCTCATGCTTCTCGTCGTGCCGATCGTCGCCTTCCAGCACGCGCAGGCGCGTGCGCAGGAAGCGGACGAGTAAGGGGAGGGGACGATGTCCGGGCGCTGGAGCCGCTTCAACATCGCCTCGGTGACGCTCGGCTTCGCCTTCCTCTACCTGCCGATCGTCCTGCTCGTCGTCTATTCCTTCAACGCCTCGCGCCTCGTCACGGTCTGGGCCGGCTTCTCGACGCGCTGGTACGTGCAGCTCCTGCACGACCGGGCGCTGACCGATGCCGCGTGGGTGACGCTGAGGATCGGCCTGCTCTCGGCCTCGGTCGCCACCGTCTTCGGCACGCTTGCGGCGCTCACCCTCGTGCGCTTCCCGCGCTTCCACGGCCGGCTCCTCTTTTCCGGAATGGTCTACGCGCCGCTCGTCATGCCGGACGTCATCATGGGGCTGTCGCTGCTCCTGCTCTTCGTCGCGATGAACTTCGACCGCGGCTTCTGGTCGGTGACGATCGCCCACATCACTTTCTCCATGTGCTTCGTTGCCGTCGTCGTGCAGTCGCGCCTGGTGAGCTTCGACCGGTCGCTCGAGGAGGCGGCGATGGACCTCGGCGCGCCGCCGGTGAAGACCTTCTTCGCGATCACGCTGCCGGTGATCCTGCCCGCCGTCGTCTCCGGCTGGATGCTCGCCTTCACGCTCTCGCTGGACGATCTCGTGATCGCGAGCTTCACGTCGGGGCCGGGCGCGACGACGCTGCCGATGAAGATCTACAGCCAGGTCCGCCTCGGCGTGACGCCCGAGATTAACGCGGTCTGCACGATCCTGATCGCGCTGGTGACGACGGGCGTCATCGTCGCCTCGATCGTCACCAAGCGGCGCGAGGTGCAGCGCCTGCGCGACGAACGCGCCGCCTTCGTCGCCTGAAACGAAACGGTTCGGGAAAAGTGGGCACCGGTTTTCCGTTCGGAAGCGCCGCCGGCCAACGATCTATTGGCTGACGACGGGCGAGATGACGGCCGCCGGCCAGGAGCCGCCGACGAAGAACCGCAGGGGCGGTTTCGCGTCCTTCGGCGCATCCTGCCCCTTCGGCGGCGGCTTTGGTCCGAGGCTTCCCGCCATCGCGAGGCTTCCCTGAGAATAGGGGATCACGCCGTCGAGCTCGATGAGCGAGTCGGCGGTGACGATCGTTGCCTTGTTGATCTCCGCGAGCCCGTCGGAAAGCGCCGCCTCGAACTCGGCTGAGGTGAAGGGCAGGCTGCCCGATGCGACGTGATCGAGGCTGAAGAAGCGCTGCTTCGCGCTTGCCGCCCGGAAGGCGTTGATGTCGAAGGAGGGGATCGTCCCGTTGCGCATCGACACCTTTATCTTGCCCTTGATGTCCTCGATGCTCGTCGCCCAGAGGGGATGGCCGGACTTCAGCGTCATGTCGATCGAGCCCTTGCCGCGCGGCAGGGGACCGGAGAGCTTGAGCGCGTCGAAGACCCCGCCGAAGTCGATGTTCTGCGCCGAAAGCTGCACCTCGCCGCCGCCGTCGAGCCCCTTCTCGGAGATTTGGACGCGGCCGGTCGCGGTCCCGCCGTAGGCGGTCGAATCGCCAACCTCGAAGATGGCGCGCCCCGGGTCGATCCGCGCCGCCGCGGCGAGGTCGGTGAGGTCGAGCGGCCCGAGGGTCGCCGATTGCGCGGAGAGGCGGAGATCGAGGCCGAGCTGGCGGAGGAAGCGCGTGTCGATCGTCGTCGCGATGTCCTCGCCGGGCTTCGGCAGCGGCGTGAAGGCCTTCAGGAAGGACGTGATGTTCAGCTTGTTGAAGGCGAGCGTACCGGCGACCACCGGCACGCCGTTCTTCGAATGCTGGATGTCGAGGACGCCGATGCCGCGGTTGTCGTCGATCGTCAGGATCAGGTTGTCGAGGTTGACCCGGTCCGTCTGCGTCGTCAGCGTCGCGTCGATATGAAGCGTTCCGATGGCTTCGCCCGGCCGGATGTCGGTGCCGATCCAGGCGAGCGTCTTCGGCACCGAACTCGCGTCGAACACGGTCTTGCCGGTGAAGAAGGGTTTGCTCGAAAGATTGGCCGTGCCCGAGAAGGAAAGCGACATCGACGGGGCGGTGAAATCGACGTCGAGCGGCGCATTGGCGCCGGCAAGCAGCAGGAGCGGGCTGTCCGACGAGCCGACGAGATGGACCGACTTGCTGCGCAGGCTGGCGGTGAGGTCGAGCCGTGCCGAGCCGTTCAGCTGCGGCCAGTCGATGCTGCCGTTCACTGCGTGGACGACCTCGTTGCGGCCGGTGATCTCGTCGGCGAGGCGAATGGTGCCGTCGTTGATGGTGACGGTGCCGAGCGTGCCGCTCGGGATCGCCTGCTTCGGCTTGCCGTCATTGCGTGTGTCGGCGGCGGCGATCGAGGCCGCCTCGGCGATGCGTCCGTTGCTGCTCTGCCAGTTGAGCGCGCCCGACTTCGAGCGCTTGATGACGAAGACCGGCTTGTCGAACGTGAAGTTCGTGAAACGCGGCTGGCCGGTCAGGGCCGAGAGGACGCTGAAATCGGCCGTCACGCTGTCGGCCGAAGCGAGCGGCTCGGAACCCGGCGCGTCGCGCGACAGGATCGCAACGTCGTGGAACGTCACGTTCGGCACCGGCCAGAAAGTGAGCTCCGGACGCGAGCCGAGCAGCACGTCCTCGCCCGTCCATTCGGAGATGTCCTGCTCCAGGCGCTCGCGGGCGCGCTGCGTCGAGACGGCGAGCGGAACGGCGACGGCGATCACGGCGCCGACGGCGATCAGGATCGTCACCACCGAGATCACCCAGCGCAGGGTTCTCCGCATTCCGCCGACCTTCCCTGTCAAGGCGTCCCTCCTTCGCGCCGGCTGACCGGCCGGCGGCCGAAGCCTGAAGCTCGCCCACTGGTTAGAACCTCGCCGGCGGCAATGCAATCGCGCGGGCGATGGCGGACGCTTCCGCGCCGGCAGCAAAATCGCCGGGCTGCTTCTTTCGCGCAAGCCTCTCCGAATGCTATGGCACGACCAGCCAAGGAGGAAGCCGAATGATGCCGGACGAGCCGCTCTGGATCCCCGATCCCGCCCGCGTGGCGGCAAGCGCGATGCAGGCATTCATGAAGCGCTGCGCGCGCAAGACCGGCCGGCCGCTTGCCGACTATGACAGCCTCCATGCCTGGTCGGTCGAGGATATTCCGGGCTTCTGGTCCGAGCTCTGGGACGCCTGCGACGTCATCGGCGAAAAGGGCGAGCGCATCATCGTCGATCCGGATGCGATGCCCGGCGCGCGCTTCTTCCCGGAGGCGACGCTCAACTTCGCGGAGAACCTGCTCCGCCGCCGCGGCAGCGAGCCGGCGCTGATCTTCCGCGGCGAGGACAAGGCGCGTGCGAGCCTTTCCTGGGACGAACTGCACGCGCTCGTCTCGCGGCTTCAGCAGGCCTTGGCTGCGGCCGGCGTCGGCGTCGGCGATCGCGTCGCCGCCATGATGCCGAACATGCCGGAAACGATGGCGGCGATGCTCGCCACGGCGTCGATCGGCGCCATCTGGTCTTCCTGCTCGCCGGACTTCGGTGAGAAGGGCGTGCTCGACCGCTTCGGCCAGATCGAGCCCAAGGTCTTCATCGCCTGCGACGGCTACTGGTACAACGGCAGGCTCCAGGACGTGACGGAGAAGCTCGTCGCCGTGACGGCGACGCTCGGTGCCGAGCGCACGGTGATCGTGCCCTATGCCGGAAACGCCGATGACGTCGCCGCGAAGGTGACGAAGGGGACGACGCTCGAAGATTTCATCGCGCCCCATGCGGCCCGCGAGGTCACCTTCGCGCACCTGCCCTTCGCGCATCCCATCTATATCCTCTTCTCGTCCGGCACGACCGGCATCCCGAAATGCATCGTCCATTCCGCCGGCGGCACGCTCCTCCAGCACCTCAAGGAGCATCGCCTGCACTGCGACCTGAAGGAGGGCGAGCGCCTCTTCTATTTCACCACCTGCGGCTGGATGATGTGGAATTGGCTCGCCTCCGGCCTGGCGGCAGGCGCCACCCTCTGCCTCTACGACGGCTCGCCCTTCTATCCCGACGGCAACGTCCTCTTCGACTATGCGGCCGAAGAGCGCTTCGCCGTCTTCGGCACCTCGGCGAAGTATATCGACGCGCTGCGCAAGGCCGGCCTGAAGCCGAAGGACACGCACGACCTCTCAGCCCTCCGGCTGATGACGTCGACCGGCTCGCCGCTCTCGCCGGAAGGCTTCGCCTATGTCTACGAGGCGGTGAAGGATGACCTGCATCTCGCCTCGATCTCGGGCGGCACGGACATCGTCTCCTGCTTCGTCCTCGGCATCCCGACCGAACCGGTCTGGCGCGGCGAGATCCAGGGCCCCGGCCTCGGGATGGCCGTCAACGTCTGGAGCGAGGACGGCCGTCCCGTGCGCGGCGAGAAGGGCGAGCTCGTCTGCACGAAGCCGTTCCCCGCGATGCCGATCAGGTTCTGGAACGACGCGGACGGCGCCAAATACCATGGCGCCTATTTCGAGCGTTTCGACGATGTCTGGTGCCACGGCGACTTCGCCGAATGGACCAGCCACGGCGGCATCGTCATCCATGGGCGTTCGGATGCGACGCTCAATCCCGGCGGCGTGCGCATCGGCACCGCGGAGATCTACAATCAGGTCGAGCAGATGCCGGAGATCGCCGAGGCGATCTGCATCGGCCAGGATTGGGAAGGCGACGTGCGGGTCGTGCTTTTCGTCCGTCTTGCCGGCGGCGTGACGCTGACCGACGACCTCGTCAAGGCGATCAAGGCGCGCATCCGCTCCGGTGCCTCGCCGCGCCACGTGCCGGCGAAGATCGTCGCCGTCTCCGATATCCCGCGGACGAAGTCCGGGAAGATCACGGAGCTTGCGGTTCGCGACGTCGTCCATGGCCGGCCGGTGAAGAACAAGGAAGCGCTCGCCAATCCGGAGGCGCTGGCCCTCTACGCGGCGCTTCCGCAGCTCGCCGAATAGGGAAGGGCTTTCGGCTCCCTCTGGTTAACGGCTGCTTTCCGGCCCGTTAACCAAGGGTCAACAGAATTGACGGGAATGTTAAATCCGAGCGTTCCCGTTCAGCTTTCGTTAACGCGCGCGGCGCAGTCTCGACATGAACCTTCGGCGTGGACCCCGATCCGCGCCTTCCGGACGGAGGCGGTCGTCCATCGATCCGATCCCCCGAGGTTTGGACAGCATTCTCTCTCAGGGGCGCATCCGCGCCCCTTCTTTTTCCCGGGGGTCAGTCCGCCAGCACGCGCTGCGACGGAAAGACGATCTCGATCAGCGTTCCTTCCCCGGGCGAGGAGCGGATTTCGAACTGCGCGCGGTTAGCCTCGACCATCGCCTTCGTCAGGGGCAGGCCGAGCCCGGTGCCGTCGCCGCGCCGCCGCGTGGCGCCCGAGACCTGGCGGAACGGCTTCATCGCCTGCTCCAACTCGCTGTGGGTCATGCCGATGCCGGTGTCGCGGATCCTGAGCACGACGCTCCCCGACGGTTCATAAGCTGTGGACACGACGATCTGGCCGCCGGCGGGGGTGAAGCGGATGGCGTTGGAGAGCAGGTTGAGCGCGATCTGCCGGATGGATCGCGCGTCGGCGACGACGTCCGGCACGGAAAAGGAGAAGCTGGTGCGGATGATGACCCGCTGGCTGTTCGCCTGCGGCTGCAGCAGCGACACCGCCTCCGCGACCGCGTCGTTGAGCGCGACGGCGGCGAAATCGATCTCCATGGCGCCCGCCTCGATCTTGGAGATGTCGAGGAGGTCGTTGACGATGTCGAGCACGTGCTTTCCGGACCGGCCGATGTCATGGGCGTATTCGAGATAGCGCGGACTGCCGAGCGGCCCGAAGCGCTGCTCCGCCATCATCTCGGAGAAGCCGACGATGGCGTTGAGCGGTGTGCGGATTTCGTGGCTGACGCGGGCGAGGAACTCGCTCTTGTGCGAGCTCGCCTCCTCCGCCGCGCGCTTCGCCGCGCGAAGGTCTTCCTCCGTCCGCTTCCACTGCGTGATATCGCGCATGACGGCGCAATAGCCGTTCGAACCGGAGAGGCGGCCGATCGTCATGAAGAGCGGCAGGAAGCCGCCCGACGCCTCGCGCCCGATCACCTCGCGGCCGTCGTTGAGCACGCTCGCGACGCCATGTTCGGCGAGCCCGTTCAGGTAATCGAGGACGGCGCGCTGGCTCTCATGCGCGAAGAGCTTGGCGAAGGGCTGGTTCCGGATTTCCGCGTCGTCGTAGTTGAAGAGGGCGCTTGCCGAGCCATTCATCGAGCGGATGTCGCCATGCTCGCCGAGGATGATAACGCCGTCGGTCGCCGTTTCGAGGATCGAGCGCAGCTCGTCGACCTCGATGCGCAGCGCTGCGAGCCGCGCG
>JBQCEN010000120.1:0-5034 GCA_051960215.1 Pararhizobium sp. | reverse complement strand
CCAGCCTCTTCATGAATGCCGCCGAGGCCGCCGTCCTGGTGGGCGATGGAGCCCCGCCGGCGGCCTTCGCCGCACGTGGCCTCGTCTCAGGCATCATCAGCCGCGGGAGCGCCCCGGCGCTCGTCTTCGGCCCCGAGGCGGCCTGGGAGGTGACGCCGCCGTGCGTCGAGCCGATCGTCGACGTCACGGGAGCGGGCGATGCGCTTGCCGCAGCCTTCATCGACGCCTGCCTCCGGCGGCTTGCCCCCGCCGAGGCCTTGAGATGCGGCATGGCGGCCGCTTCGATCGTCCTGCGCTCGGAGAAGGCGGCGCCGGAAATCGACCGTTCGACCTTGGAAGCGGCGCTCGCCGCAGTCCCGCCGGCGACGCCGGTAACGACAGGGACGGCGCCGGCCGATGCCGTCGCACCGCCCCTTTGACAGACAGGATGCCCTCGCTCATGACGCGCTATCTTCCCTTCCTGCCGTCGGAAGAGGTCGCCGACGCGATTGCCTCGCGGCGGCCTCTCGTCGCGCTGGAATCGACCATCATCACCCATGGCATGCCATGGCCGGAGAACCTGGAGATGGCAACGGCCGTCGAGGCGATCATCCGCGACGCGGGCGCCGTTCCCGCGACGATCGCCGTGGTCGGCGGGACGCTCCATGTCGGCCTCGACGGGGAAGCGCTGGAGCGGCTCGCGGAGACGGACGACGCGATGAAGCTGTCGCGCGCCGATCTCGCCTTCGCGATCTCCGAGAAGCGGACCGGCTCGACGACGGTCGCCGCGACGATGATCGCCGCCCATCTCGCCGGTATCCGCGTCTTCGCGACCGGCGGTATCGGCGGCGTGCACCGTGGCGCGGCGGAAAGCTTCGACATCTCGGCCGACCTCGACGAGCTGGCCCGCACGCCCGTCACGGTCGTCTGCGCCGGCGCCAAGGCGATCCTCGATGTCCCGAAGACGCTCGAAGTGCTGGAAAGCCGGGGCGTGCCGGTTGTCACCTGCGGCAGCGACATCTTTCCCGCCTTCTGGTCGCGCGATTCCGGACTGCGCAGCCCGCTCTCCCTCCCGGACGCGACCGCGATTGCCCGCTTCCAGGCGACCCGCGAGACGCTCGGCCTCGCAGGCGGAATGCTGGTCGCCAATCCGGTGCCGGCAAGCGACGAAATTCCGCGCGCCGAGATGGAAGGCCATATCACCGCCGCGCTCGCTCGTGCGGCCGAAGCGGGTATCGGCGGCAAGGCGGTGACGCCCTACCTGCTCGGCGAGATCTACCGGCTGACGCACGGCCGAAGCCTGGTGACCAACATCGCGCTCGTGCGCAACAATGCGAGGCTCGCGGCCGAGATCGCCGTGGCGCTGCGCGCGCAGCCGGATTGAGACGACAAAGGCGCGGCCGAAGCCGCGCCCTCGTCACCGCCCAGATCGTTTCCGCGTCTCGTTGGATCGTGAAACGATCTATGTCTTTGTTCTGTCGCGTTTCCGGACGGAAAACCGGTTTCCACTTTTTCCGGAAACGCTCTGGACGGCGATCAGCTCAGCGGCGAGATCTGGATCTCGACGCGGCGGTTCTGCGCCCGCCCGGCTTCCGTCGCGTTGCTCGCGACCGGTTGGCTCTCGCCGTAGCCCTGAACGGCGAAGCGCTGCGGATCGAGGCCCTGGCTCGTCAGGTAGTCGGCGACCGATTCGGCGCGGCGCTGCGACAGTTCCTGATTATGCCCCGGCGAGCCGGTGGAATCGGTGAAGCCGTAGACGTCGACGAGCGTCCGGTTGAACTTCCGCAGCACCAGGACGACCGAGTTCAGCGTCGGGTAGAAAGCCGATTTCACCGCGGCCTGGTCGGTATCGAAGGTGATGTTCGACGGCATGTTCAGGATGATGCGATCGCCCTCGCGCGTCACCGAGACGCCCGTCCCCTGGAGCTGGGCCCTCAGTTCGGACTCCTGCCTGTCCATGTAGCCGCCGACCGCGCCGCCGGCGAGCGCGCCGATGCCCGCGCCGATCAGCGCGTTGCGCCGGTCATTGCCGCCGGCAAGCAGGCCGAGCCCCGCGCCGGCCGCAGCCCCGAGCGCCGCGCCGCCGATCGTGTTCGAGACCTTCGGCTGCCCCGTATAGGGGTCGGTCGTGCAGGAGGCGAGCAGCGCGCCGGCCACGGCGACGCCGATAATCTGTTTCATCATTTCCGGGAATCCCCCTCGTTGAAAGCGACGCCTGGATCGTCGGCAATTGCGGCTTCTTCGTGAAGATCTCCCGTGTCGTCCACGGACGCGCGGGAAGCCCTCAGTCGAGCATCTCCCGGACGGCGACGGCGAGTTGCTTCAGGGAGAACGGCTTCGGCAGGAAGCCGAATTGCGCGTCGGCCGGAAGGTTGCGGGCGAAGGCGTCCTCGGCGTAGCCGGACACGAAGATGAACTTCAGGTCCGGGTATTCCTTGCGCAATTCCTTCAGCAACGATGGCCCATCCATTTCCGGCATCACGACGTCGGACACGACGACGTCGACCTGGCCGTCGAGCTCGTGCATGATGTCGAGCGCCTCGACGCCCGAGGCCGCCTCGTGGACGATGTAGCCGCGCGTCTCCAGCATCCGCTTGCCGCCGCGCCGCACCGCCTCCTCGTCCTCGACGAGCAGGACGACGGCCGAGCCGCCCGTGAGGTCCGCCGGCTCGCCGTCATCGGCCTTGGCGCGGGCATCGGCGGCCGGTTGAGGCGCCGCCGCACTCCCGCCCGCAGCCGCCTGCTCCACGTCGCCGTCGGCCGCCGGCGAAGCCGCGTCGCCTGCCGGAACGGACGGCACCTCTTCGACATGGCGCGGCAGGAAGATGCGGAAGGTGGTGCCGTTGCCGACCTCCGACTCGGCGAAGATGTAGCCGCCCGACTGCTTGACGATGCCGTAGACCATCGAGAGCCCGAGGCCGGTCCCCTTGCCGACCTCCTTCGTCGTGAAGAACGGCTCGAAGATCTTGTCCATCACGTCCGGCGCGATCCCGGTGCCCTCGTCGGAGACCTCGATCGCGACGTAGTCCGCCTCCGCCAGCCCGCGGTGCTCGAACCCGGCCACCTGGTCGGCGGGTACGTTGCGCGAGCGGATGGTGATCGTGCCGCCATCGGGCATCGCGTCGCGGGCGTTGACCGCGAGGTTGATGACCACCTGCTCGAACTGCCCGAGATCCGTCTTCACCGGCCAGAGGTCGCGGCCATAGTCGACCTCGAGCTTGACGTTCGTCCCGATCAGGCGGTCGACGAGCATCCGGAGATCGCCGATGACGTCGGTCATCTGCAGCACGGTCGGACGCATGGTCTGCTTGCGCGAGAAAGCAAGCAGCTGGCGGACGAGGACCGCAGCGCGGTTGGAATTGCGCTTGATCTCCATCAGGTCGGCGAAGCTCGCATCCGACGGCCTGAGCGAGAGGAGCAGATGATCGGCCGAAAGCAGGATGGCCGTCAGGACGTTGTTGAAGTCGTGCGCGATGCCGCCGGCGAGCGTCCCGACCGCATTCATCTTCTGCGTCTGCGCCATCTGGCCTTCGAGCGCCTTCTGCTCGGTCGTCTCGACGGCGTAGATGATCGCGGCCTCTTCCGGCTCGTCGCCGGCGCGGTCGATGACGGCGTTGACGTAGTAACGGAAGTAGCGCTCCTCGCCGCCCGGATGGCGCGCGTCGACCGGCGCGATCGCACCCTGTCCATCCGCCGCCTGCGCCAGCGCCTCGCGGAAGGCCGGCACATTCGCCTCGCTGATCACCGTCTCGAAGAGCACGCCGCGTTCCATGTCGTCGCGGGAGACGACGCCGGCGAACATCTTGAGGAACGGCGCGTTCGTGCGAAGCACATGCCCTGAGGCGTCGACCGAGGCGATCGCCATCGGCGTGTTGTTGAAGAAGCGGGTGAAGCGCCGCTCGGCGGCCGCGGCACTGGGTGCAGCGCCCTCGCCGTCGCCGCGGGCGAGCACGATCGTCCGGCTTTCGCCCGGCGCCCCGTCGCGCGCCGCCGAGACGCTGTGGAGCAGCGTCACCGGCAGGCTCTGCCCGTTGGTCTTCAGCATGTCGAGGTCGATGGAGGCGGTCCGCCGCAGGCCGGGCTCCGCATGGACGCTGTCGATCAGCGCGATCCCCTCGCCCGCGACGAGATCGGCAATGGCGATCGATCCCGGCCGGAACTGCGTGAGATCGATGCCGAGCCAGTCGGCGAGCGTCGCGTTGAGATAGAAGATCTCGCCGCGCCGCCCGGCGGAGAAGAAGCCTGCAGGCGCGTGGTCGAGATAGTCGATCGCGTGCTGCAGTTCCTTGAAGAAGCGCTCCTGGTCCTCGCGCTCCGTCGTGATGTCGGAAAGCTGCCAGGCGTGGAGTGCCCCCTCCGCCATCCCTTCGGCCGAAAGCAGGCGCGCCCGCAGCCGGTACCAGCGCGGCCCCGCACCGCCGCCGAGCCCGGGATTGAGCGGCCGGAGCAGGCGGAACTCCTCCTGCCCCTCGCGCCCGTCCCGCAGCGCGTTCGAGAGGCGATAGACGGCTTCCGTCGACTCCTTGAACCGGGACAGGATCGCCTCGATCGGCTGCACGTCCTTGGCGCTCGAGGCCCCCGTCAGCACGCCATAGGCATGGTTCGCGTAGATCACCCGCTCCTTGCGGTCCGTGATCAGCGTGCCTTCGGGATGGCCGTCGAGGAAGGCGCGCGCCATGGGGTCGGTTTGCGAGCCCGGCAGGACCTGGATGAAGCCGATGACCGAGGAGACGATGAAGAAGATGCCCATCATCGCCAGGACGCCGAGAACGCCGAGGACGAGATCGCCGTCGAGCCGGTCCTTGAAGGCGACGAAGGCGGAGGCGGAGGCGATCAGGATGACGGCGAGCACGATCAGCCGGACGACGGCGTGAGGCTTGCTGCCGCGATCGACGATCGGTGCCGGCCGTGCCCCGCTCTCGCCCGTGTCCGCCATCGGTCCCCTCGCTCTCACGTCATCCGCAGCGGAAGCGACTCGCCATGCGGAATGTCGCTCTTATTCCCATTTTTACAGCCGCTTGCCCACCGCCGACTTCAGCAATACCCCAGGATTAT
>JBQCEN010000119.1:0-3802 GCA_051960215.1 Pararhizobium sp. | reverse complement strand
GCATCCGTGTCGGCGACGGCATGGAGTATTACGGCATGTTCCTCGCGTGGGTGGAAACGCACCGCCCATGGATGAACGCCGCCAGTTTCGCAGCCTACGAGCGGCTGCACGACGCTGGAACGATCATCGGCACTCTGCCGGCTGACTATCTCAAGAACGCCTTCCCGCTGCTGCATCTTCGCGATACCGCAGATTTCAATCACTTCTGGTTCTATAGCTTTCTCGCTGCAGTCGTTCATTTCGCCGGCAAGGCGGTCGGAATCTCATTGGGAGCGCATGAGAGCTTCCTGACGCTGCACGCGCTCCTGTTCGTCTTGTTGCTCGGCGTTGCGTCGTATTGCTATGGCTGGAAGGGCTTTCTTGCGGCCCTCCTGCTCACCGTGAGTTCGCCCATCGCGTGGTATGCGAACAAGGTCCATACGGAATTTCTTACCTTCTGCGTGACGACAACAGCGATCGTTCTTGCAATGAGCGGACGACTGGTCGGCGGCGCCGTCTTTATGGCGGTCGCATCGACTCAGAACCCACTGCTCTCTTTGGTGCCCGTCGCGATGCTTGCGGTCCGCGGCTTCGGGCATTGGTCCGAGCGGTACAGCCGATGGGAGGTCATCGGTGCAATTGTCACGGCCGTTCTCCTCGCGATGCATCCCGGCTACTACATGGCGCGATACGGCGTCGTCACGCCGCAGCTCTTGGCTGGTGGCGCGGCGCCCGGCGCAGTAATGCGCCTGTGGTACATCTGGTTCATTGATCCAAACGTAGGCCTTTTCCCGAACTGGCTGTTCGGACTGATCCTTCTGGTGCTTGGGACGGTGTGCTGGCGGTCGTCCCTCGGCTCGAACGGCAGCGCAGAAGATCGGCTGTTTCACCCGGGCCAGTTCGGGATAATATGCGCTGTATTCTTTCTGGCGTGCCTCTTCAGTGATTCTTCGACTGAAAACCTCAATTCCGGGGCGACGCCAGGCATCGCGCGCTACGCGCTTTGGTACATCGCGCTGTTTTTCCCGTTCGCGCTGTCCTGCGTGATCGCCGCCTCTCGGTCGAGCCGGACGAGACGCACCGGCTTCGCGGCCGTTGCCCTCGCCTTCTGCATTGTCGCGATGGATGCGAACATCACGACCGTCGGCGAAAGCTACGTCACGCCGACGAAGCTTTCCTATTTCATCCAGAAAAACGTGCCTTTTCTTTACAATCCGCCGGCCGAGATATTCGCCGAGCGTTTCTCCGGCTACGGCGAATCCCGCCGCGTCAAGGCGACTGTCGGGCCCGACTGCAAAAAGATCCTGATTCTTCCGGATGCACCGAAGGATGCGCCGGTCGCCGTGCCGGCGCGATGTCCGTTCACGCCTGCGCAGCTTTCAGGATGGGTCGATGAAGAGGCCCGCATTATTTCAGCACCGACGTATAAGGAGATAGCGTCGAATAACGTGGCGGCCGTTGCTCCCGGCCCTTCCATCACCGTTGGAAGAACCTATCTGGCGACAGCATCAAGCGGCGACTGGGACTTTTCCGGCTGGTCGCAGCCCGAGCCGACGCATCGGTGGAGCGATGGCTCTGAAAGCAGCCTCGGTTTCTCGCTGCCCGCCGCCGCAGCCGACAACCTGTGCCTCGTCCTCAAAGGGGCAACCCTCGGAAAGCAGACCATCACCGCATCGATCGCGGGGAAGGCAGTCGTCCGGAAGCAGCTCGAAGGGGCGGGCTCGATCAGCGTTCCGCTCGGTCAGGGCGCTGGGCCCAGGCGCGTCTCCCTTGCCTTCTCGAATCCCCACGTTCCCGGAAACGGCGATCCCCGCGAGCTCGCCTTCGCGCTGCAGTCCCTCATCGTCTCTCCCTGCGGCGGCTCCGAGTAGCGGGCACGACTTTCATCCCCGCCGCTGTGGGCGGCTCCTACACTGTCGGCTCCGATCCCCACGACCGAAGGAGCCGTCATGGAGACCACACCGCGCCTGAGCCTGCCGATGATCATGCCGTCGCAGGCGCAGAAGCACGTCACGCACAACGAGGCGCTCGCCGACCTGGACGCGCTGGTCCAGACGGCGGCTGAGAGCAGGGCCGCAATGGCGCCGCCCGCCGAGCCGCGCGAAGGCGATGTCTTCATCGTCCCCGCCGGCGGGAGCTGGCAGGGCGCGGCCAACGACATCGCTCTGTTTTCTGCCGGCGGCTGGCGCTTCCTCACCCCGCATGCCGGCTGGCGCGCCTATGTCGAAGACGAAGACGACGTCCTCCTCTTCGACGGAACGGACTGGGCGAGCCTTGTGAAGAGCCGGCTGACGGGAGGGCCCGACCTGCCCTATCTCGGCGTTGCGGCAACGGCCGACGAGGCGAACCGGCTGACGGTCGCCTCTCCCGGCGTGCTTTTCAGCCACGCCGGCTCCGACGTCCGTCTCGCCCTCGACAAAGCCGGCCCGGCGGATACGGCGAGCCTCCTCTTCCAGACCGGCTTCTCGGGCCGCGCCGAAATCGGCACCGCGGGATCGGATGCGCTGGTCGTGAAGGTCAGCCCGGACGGGGCGGCGTGGAAGACGTCGCTTTCGGTCGACAACGTCACGGGCTGGCTCGGGCTCGGAACGACGACGCCCGGCTGCCCGCTCGAGATCAGCGGCAGCCTCGGGCGGGTCAGTTGCCCGGGCTTCGCCGCCTGGGCCGTCGCAGCAACCGGTGAGGGCGGCCACGAATACCGCCTCGCCGCGACCGACGACAGCAACGGCCTCGGCGGCGGCAAGTTCGTCATATACGATCAGACGGATTCAATCGCACGTCTGGTTCTATCGGCGAGCGCCATCGAGTGCGGAAGCCCAATCCGCTTGCCTGCGATCGAAGTTGCAGGCCTGCCGCCGGCCTCTCTCAGCGAGGCCGGAGCGCTTCTCTACGTCTCCGATGCGGCAGGGGGTGGAACCGTTGCTTTTTCCGATGGAACGGCTTGGCGGCGGATCGCAGACAACGCGCCCCTGTCGTGATCCGCAATGAGGTCCGCTTTGGCCGAGGTCCCGCCTTCATCGAACAAAAGAACCTTGAGTAGCTCAACGCTTTCGGCCCAAGATCTCGCGAAGATGCCGTCTGGTACAGGAACCTGCCCTTTTTCATGCAGGTCCAGCCACGCAACAATCTTTTCGGCAATATCTTCTGGCTCGACACCATCGAAATAGAAGGCGTTGTCGCCCGCGACTTCCCGGAAAACCGGCAGGTCCCGCACAAAAAGCGGCGTGCGGTGGCGCGCTGCCTCGATCAGAGGCAGCCCGAAACCCTCGCCGGCCGACGCGGCAATCAGGCAAACCACCGCCCCATAGATCTTCTCAAGATATTCATCGCTGACACGGTCGAGCCAAAAAAGGCGCTTTCCCAGCTCCGGGTGTCGCGACAGCCGATCTGTGGTTGCCGGGATGTCCCGCCGGTCAGCATCGGGAAGTCCTTTCCATCCCTCGGCACCGACGATTACCAACTGCGTGTCGTATCCCTGCCGCCATAGTTTTTCGAACGCGTCCAGAACCTGTTGATGGCCCTTCCGCGGCTCAATAGTTCCCACCATCAGGAAGCTCTTGTGAGCCCTTATTTGTGAAAGGACCTTCGCCGCGTTCTTCGGCAATCCCGTAGATGGCGATGAAGCGTCGATATCGGCTCCGAGCGGGCATGCTTCAATAGTAGTTCGAGCGATAAGTTTCGGGTCTTCATTTATAAGCCATTGGCGGGTGTCGTTAGCGACTGCTTCGGATATGCAAATGAGCGTATTAGCCGATCTTGCCGCAGCAAGTAGCCACGATCGGTGGATTTCAGCAGCGCCCTCGGGGAAATTGTGAGCCATTAT
>JBQCEN010000118.1:0-4564 GCA_051960215.1 Pararhizobium sp. | reverse complement strand
GCGAGATGGCGATCCGTGCGCGCGAGGAGAACGAGCTTCTGCTCGCCCGCATCGAGGCGCTCGAGGCGAGGCTTGCCGAAGGCGCGCACTGAGCCGCGCCTGGCCTCTATCCAAATTTTTTTGCGCAGCCTCAGCGTTCCTGTTCGGGAGCGCGAAAAGCCTTTTCGCTGAATCCTTTAAGAGTCCTGCCTGAATCAATCTCGAAAGCCCGCCCGGGTTATCCCGAAGGAATTTGCGGAGAGGGGGATGGCGCGGCGACTCCGCTTCCATACACTGATTTTACAAGATGATTCGGAACGGACTTCCAGTTCCGCGCAGGCAGGGTCCAAGCGCTGCCGTCCGCTCTCCGGTCATTTTCCGAGGGGTCAAATCCCGAGTTCCGGTGGTCTGTCGCGTATCTTGATCATGATGCGGGACCGTCTCCGCTCGGGCGGAATGGGTGTGGCATGAGCCTTTTGCAAGTGGGATCAGAGCGCCAGTCGAACCCGGTCGACATGATCGAGTTCGTCGCCGCGAACAACGACTGGACGTTCGAGCGGGCGGGCGAGGACGAGATCGCGATGACCGTCCAGGGGAAGTGGTCGGACTATCACGTCTCCTTCTCCTGGATGGAGGAGTTCGAGGCGCTGCATCTCGCCTGCGCCTTCGACATGAAGGTGCCCGCGAGCCGCATCAACGAAGTGATCCGGCTGCTTTCCCACATCAACGGCCAGGTGTTGATGGGGCACTTCGATCTCTGGGACCAGGAGGACGTCGTGATCTTCCGCCAGTCGCTGCTGCTGGCGGGCGGTGCCGAGCCCACCAACCAGCAGGTGGAGGTGCTCCTCAACAGCGCGCTCGAAGCCTGCGAAGCCTATTTCCAGGCCTTCCAGTTCGTCGTCTGGTCGGGCATGGACGCGAAGGCCGCGGTCGACGCCGTGCTCTTCGAAACGGTCGGGGAGGCGTAAGGCGATGGCGGGCGGCTCATCGGGACCGATCGTCCTCGTCGGCGCCGGCAACATGGGCGGCGCCATGCTGAAGAGCTGGATCGCTGCCGGCACGGCGGCGAGCGACGTCGTCATCGTCGACCCGTCGCTGCGTCCGGACATGGCGGAGTTCGTCGCCGGAACGGGGATCCGGCACGAGCCCGCGGCGCCGGCGGGCGTCGAAGCGGGTGTTCTCTTCCTCGCCGTGAAGCCGCAGATGATGGCGCAGGTGCTTCCCGCGGTGCGGCCGCTCAAGGCTCCGGAGACGGTTTGCGTGTCGATCGCCGCGGGCACGACGATCGCCAATCTCGAACAGCATCTCGGCCCGGGTGCCGTGGTGCGCGCCATGCCGAACACGCCGGCGATGTTCGGCCGCGGCATCACTGCCGCTGTCGCCAACGGTGCCGTCACGGATGCGCAGCGCGCCCGCGTCGATGCGCTTCTCAAGAGCAGCGGCGCCGTCGAGTGGGTCGGCGACGAAGCGCTGATCGACACCGTGACCGCGCTGTCCGGCAGCGGTCCGGCCTATGTCTTCCATCTCGTCGAGTGCATGGCGGAAGCGGGCCGCTCCGCCGGCCTGCCGTCCGACCTCGCGATGCGACTGGCGCGCCTGACCGTTGCGGGCGCCGGGGAGATGCTGCATCAGTCCTCCGACAGCGCCGAGACGCTCAGGCGCAACGTCACCTCGCCGAACGGAACGACCGCCGCCGCCCTTCAGGTGCTCATGGGGGACCACGGCCTGCAGGCTTTGATGACGGAGGCGGTCGCTGCCGGGAAGAAGCGCTCGCAGGAGCTGGCGGGCTGATCTTCTGCGTCGGTGGCTTCGGCTGGTGGTTCGTTGTGACGAGAGCATTCCCTGCTTTGCGAGCGGAATGGATCGGATTTCTCTGACAAGCACAGAAATGACGGAGGAGGTTTTTCGTTCTCGCTCTTCCGCTGATTGTGTCGCCCCGATTGTGCCGCGATGATTCGCCCCTCTCCGTCACCCCTGTGCTTGTCACAGGGTCCACACCGTCCGCTATCGGATCAGGGGCAGACCGCGTTGATGGACTGGCGTCCAGCTCTCCGATCCCATAATCAGGCGCTGCAATCTCTGAGGGAGCATCCGATGGCGGGCACGATCGCGTGGGACGATTTCGAGAAGGTCGACATCCGGGTCGGCACGGTGGTGGCGGCCGAGCCGTTCCCGGAAGCCCGCAAGCCGGCGATCAAGCTCAGGATCGACTTCGGCGCCGAACTCGGCGTGAAGAAATCATCCGCGCAGATCACCGTGCATTATGCGCCGGAGGACCTCGTCGGGCGGCAGGTCATGGCCGTCGTCAACTTCCCGCCGCGCCAGATCGGCCCGTTCATGTCGGAGGTGCTGACCCTCGGCTTCGCCGACGAGGCCGGGGCGATCGTGCTCGCAGCGCCGGGGAAACCGGTGCCGAACGGCGGCCGGCTGCACTGACCGGCGCGGCCATGATCCAGATCATGTGCGTGCTTCGCTGAATCGCGAACACGATCGATGCGCTTGTTCTATCGCGGTTCCAGGCGGAAAGCCGGTTTCCACCTTTCGTGGAAACGCTCTAACGGCGGCGGCTGTCGTCCTCGACGTCGGCTTCCGGCCGGTCGCCGCCGTCGCTTTCCTCCTCGTGCCAGCGGCCGGTCGAGTCCTGGTAGCGGATGGTCGTCGTCTCGCCGCCCACCTGCTGCTCCTGCGCAGCCCGTTGGGCGGCCTTCAATGCCATGTCGTGCGTGGGGAAGCTCTCGGAAAAGACATCGCCGAGCTTGTAGGCCCAGCCGCCGTCATGCTCGACGACGTGGTATGTGACATGGGTCATCGGTCGTTCTCCCTGTTCACCGTCTGAACGAGCGGCGGCAGCCACCGGTTCCGGCCGGTCCGGGTGGTGAGGCGTTCCAGGAACGCGCGGCCTACAGCCGACGCACGCGGCCGGGCTCGCCGATCGCACATTCGAGCCCCGCGCGGTCCCAGCGGGCTGCCTCGGCCGCGGCGGTGTAGGTCGTGGACAGGAAATCGAGAAGAAGCGCGTCCGGATCAGCGGCGGTGCGCACGGCCTCGTAAGGGAGGATGAACTCCCCGAGCGACGCGTCGAAGGTCGCGCCGGGCGAGACCGGCCGGTCACGGAAGCCGTCCGGTTCGGGATAGGCATCGGAGTAGAACGCCGCCCGAGGGAAGGCGTCGTTGCCCGGCCAGAACCCCGCGCTGCTGACCTCGTGCGAATAGGCCTCCTGCGCGACGGCGTCGGGCAGGCTCGGCACGGCGCCCGGATGAAGCGGCGCGCGTCGGCCGGAGAAGCGCGTCACCGCGAGGTCGAAGCTGCCCCAGAAGAAATGGACGGGACTGACCTTCCCGATAAAGCCGCTGCGGAAGAGCTTGAAGACGCGGTCGGCCTGGACGAGTGCGCGCCAGAAGCGGTGCGCCGCCTCGGCGTCGTAGTCGCGATGGACCTCGTCCTTGGGGAAGGGGATCGGGTTCGGCATCTCGTTCGGTATGTCGCTGAACGAAGCGGAGACGCCAAGGGCCTCGAGCAGCGCCATGACGCGGCGGTAGAAGTCGGCGACCGTCTGCGGCACGAGCGGCAGCGTCTGCTCCTCGCCCCGGCTGGTGCGGGCGGAGAGCCGATGATCGATGAAGTCGAACTCGAGTTCCAGGATCTCGCGTCCGATCGGGATAGGCGAGGTTCCGAGGCCGCGCGCCGTGACGTAGAGCGGCACCTGCCAGCTGTGGTTGACCCAGGGCGTCAGCGCCAGCCGGACCTTTCCGACGATCTGCGTCCAGAGCTGCAGGGTCGCTGCGGTGTCGCACCAGGATGGATAACTCAGTTCCGGCCAAGGCGGGTTCGCATGCTCCATGGACCGTTCCTCCTCGCGATCGACGTCAGCTCGAGTGTTGCCTCATCATAGCCTGCGTCATTGCGAGGCGCACCTGCCCGGGCGGTTCAGGCCGGAATGCGGATCGTGGCGCGCAGGCCGCCCATCGGGCTGTCGGAAAGCGAGATGTCGCCGCCGTGGCTGCGGGCGATGTCGCGGGCGATGGCAAGGCCGAGGCCGGTGCCGCTCTCGTTGAGGTTGCGGGCCTCGTCGAGCCGGTAGAACGGCTTGAAGACTTCCTCGCGCGCGTCCGCGGGAATGCCGGGACCGTCGTCGTCGACCGTCACCGTCAGCCAGTTCTCGTCGTGGACGGCCTTGACGTGCACGGCGTCGGCGTAGCGCATGCCGTTCGAGGTCAGGTTGGTTACGAGCCGCGTGAACGCCTTCGGCCGCACCTTGACGATCGGCTCGCCATGGATTTCGGTCGTGAAGGGCTTGTCGCGCAGCCGCGCCTCCTCCTCGATCTTGACGAGCAGCGCCTCGAGGTTCAGCGAGCCGAGGTCCTCCTCGGCTTCGCTGCGGGCGAAGGAGAGGTAGTCTTCGAGCATCGACTGCATCTCTTCGACGTCTTCGGTCAGCCCCTCGAATTCCGGCTCGTCCCCGACGATCGCGAGTTGCAGCTTGAAGCGGGTGAGCACGGTCCTGAGGTCGTGGCTGACGCCGGAAAGCATCGCCGTGCGCTGCTCGATCGACTTCTCGATGCGCTCGCGCATCTCCATGAAGGC
>JBQCEN010000117.1:0-3805 GCA_051960215.1 Pararhizobium sp. | reverse complement strand
TGGCGGTCGCAAATCACGGTTTCGGCTTCCAGGCCGGGCCAAGGGCGGCGGCGGGCGGCTGATCTACTACTCCTGAAGCGCTACAGCGAGACGCTGTGCGCCGCTCACTTTCATGATCGTGAAAGTGAGATCCCCCGCCGTGAACCTATTCCGTCAGTGTCCGGTCGACGATGTCGCTGACGTCGGCCGATAGGGGGTCTCGGGCGGCGATCCGGCGGAGGGCCTCTCCGGCTTTTTCCTGCCGCACCGGCTCGAGCGAACGCCAGGAGCGGAGCGCGGTCAGCAGGCGGGCGGCGAGTTGCGGGTTCTTGCCGTCGAGCGCCAGCACTTCGTCGGCGAGAAGCTGATAGCCGGCGCCATCCCTCCGGTTGAAGCCGGTGGGGTTGCCGGACGCGAAGGAGCCGACGAGCGCCCGCATGCGGTTCGGGTTGGCGCGCGAGAAGTGCGGGCCCTCCATCAGCGCCTGAACCCGCGGAAGCGTGCCGCTGCCCGGAGCGGTCGCCTGGATCGAAAGCCACTTGTCGATGACGAGCGGGTTGTCCCGGAAGCGCTCTTCGAAGGCGGCAAGCGCGCGTCGCGTCGCCGAGCTTTCGGGAAAATAGTGCACGAGCAGCATCAGCGACTGGCTGAGCTCGGTCATGTTGTCGGCCTCGTCGAAGATGGCCGCGGCGCGCATCGGCGATCCTTCTCCGATCGAGAGGAAGGTCACGGCGGCATGATGAAGCGCGCGCAGCCCGGCGCTTTCGGCGTCCGGACGATAGGCGCCGACCGTCGCCGTGTTCTCGAAAAGACGGACGAACTCCTGCTGCCCGGCGAGCGCGATCGCTTTCTGCACCGCCTCGCGCCCCGCGCGGATCGCGTCGGGATTGATGTTGCTGCCGAGTTCACGCGCAATGTCGGTCTCGCCGGGCAAGGCGAGCGCCTGTGCCCGGAACGCTGCTTCGAGGCTGCCGTCGCAGGCCGTCGCCAGGAGGGCGTCGATCAGCGCGTGGTCGATTGCGATCTCGCGGCCTTCGCCGGCATGCCGCGCCGCCTCGATGAGGATGCGCATCGCGTAGTCGTTCAGCGCCTGCCAGCGAGCGAAGGGGTCTGTGTCGAAGCGGGCGAGGTGCGCGAGGTCGGCCGGCGCCTGCTCGAAATGGATGTTGACCGGCGCGGAAAAGCCGCGGTTCAACGACAGGACAGGACGCGACGAAATGCCTTCGAACACAACCGCCTGCCGCCGCTCCTTCAGGTGCAGCACGCCGTCCGAGAAGTCTGCACCCGTGACCGCGGTCGGTTCGGCGTCGTCGCCGTCGGCGAGGACGAGGCCGAGGCGGAGCGGAATGAACATCGGTGCCTTCTGCGGTTGGCCCGGGGTCGGCGGCACCGTCTGCTCGAAGGTCGCCGTGAAGCGGCGGCCGACGGCGTCCCAGACGGTCGAGACCGTCACGAGGGGCGTACCAGCCTGGTGGTACCAGAGCGAGAACTGGCTGAGGTCGCGCCCCGTCGCCGCCTCGAAGCAGGCGAGGAAGTCCTCTATGGTCGCGGCCTCGCCGTCATGGCGCTCGAAATAGAGGTCCATGCCCTTGCGGAAGCCTTCGGGCCCGAGGATCGTCGCGATCATGCGGACGACTTCCGAACCCTTCTCGTAGACGGTCGCCGTATAGAAGTTGCTGATCTCGCGGAAGGCGTCCGGACGCACCGGATGGGCGAGCGGCCCGGCGTCCTCCGGAAACTGATGAGCCTTCAGGAGCCGCACTTCCGCGATGCGCTTGACCGGCCGGGAGCGCTGGTCGGCCGAGAACTCGTGGTCGCGGTAGACCGTCAGGCCTTCCTTCAGGCAGAGCTGGAACCAGTCGCGGCAAGTGATTCTGTTGCCGGTCCAGTTGTGGAAATATTCGTGTGCGATGATCGCCTCGATATTGGCGTAGTCGGCATCCGTTGCGGTCTCCGGATCGGCAAGCACGTACTTGTCGTTGAAGACGTTGAGCCCCTTGTTCTCCATCGCCCCCATGTTGAAGTCGGAGACGGCGACGATCATGAAGATGTCGAGATCGTATTCGCGTCCGAACCGCTCCTCGTCCCAGCGCATCGCCCGCTTCAGCGAATCCATGGCATAGGCCGCGCGATGGCCCTTGCCGTGCTCGACGAAGATCCTGAGCGTCACCACGCGTCCGGACAACGTCGTGAAGCTGTCCTCGACGGTCTCTAGGTCGCCCGCCACGAGCGCGAAGAGGTAGCTTGGCTTCGGATAGGGGTCATGCCAGACGGCATAGTGCCGGCCGCCGCTGAGTTCGCCCTTCTCGACGAGATTGCCGTTCGAGAGCAGCAGAGGGGCCTCGGCCTTAGAGGCCTCGATGCGTGTCGTATAGACGGCGAGCACGTCCGGCCGGTCGGGGAAATAGGTGATGCGGCGGAAGCCTTCGGCCTCGCATTGCGTCGTGTAGACGCCGGAGGAGAGGTAGAGGCCCATGAGCTGCGTATTGGCGGCCGGGTCGATCTCCGTTTCGACCGTAACCACGAAAGCCGCCTGACCGGGCAGGTTGGGGATCGTCAGCGTCGTCGCCGTTTCGTTGTAATCGGCCGCATCGAGACCGACGCCGTCGACCGCAAGGCTTCGAAGGCGCACCTCGTCCCCGTCGAGGACGAGCGGCGCCTCGACCGGCGTCCCCGGCCGGCGGCGGAACTGCATCTTCGCGATCACCAGCGTGCGCTTCGCATCGAGGCGGAAATCGAGCGCCACCGTCTCGAGGATGAAATCCGTCGGCCGGTAGTCGGAAAGATGGAAGACGTGGCCGGTGTCGGTGCGCATGGGAGAGGCTCCTCGGCTTCGAGCGTGCCCGACATCGGGCCGTGGTCTTAACTAGTCGCGCCGGGATTGGATTGAAAGGCTGGAACGGCCAACCAAGCCACCGGGGGGACGCCCTTCCGGCTCTTGATCAATCCGCCGCGTCTGGACTAGGTTGCCGCATCACGAACATTCTTTCTTTTCCGATCACCGCGGCACGGCCGACGCAGCCACCGTCGACTTCTCGAACGACCGATTTAAGTATGAAGCCTGTCTTGAGCGGCTGCCGCCGCGAGCCGTCAAAGAACACCATCTCGAACCGCATAGGCTGACCCATGAATATCGCGACACCGAAGTTTGGAGTGGGCGCTTCGGCGCTTCGCAAGGAAGATGCCGCCTTCATCACCGGCCGGGGGCAATATACGGACGACCTGCGCAAGGAGGGCGTCCTCCACGCCTATGTGCTGCGCTCCCCCTATGCCGCCGCACGGTTCACCATCACCTCGACGGAGGCGGCGGAACAGGCGAAGGGCGTGCGTCTCGTCCTGACGGCCGCCGACGTCGGCCACATCGGCCCGGTGAAGTGCCAGGGTCGTGCCACACAGCCCGACGGCAGCCGCCATGAGGTTCGCGAGACGCCGATCCTGTGTGACGGCGAAGTCAGGTTCGTCGGTGACGCGATCGCCTTCATCGTTGCCGACTCCGTCGCCGAGGCGCGCGATGCGGCCGAACTGATCGAGGTCGACTGGGACATGGGCGAGGCGGTTGCCGAAACCGCCGCCGCGCTCGCCGACGGGGCGCCGCTCGTCTGGCCGGAGCTCAAGACGAACCGCGTCTTCACCTACAAGCTCGGCGACGCCGCGAAGACCGCCGACGCGTTCCGGAAGGCCGACCACGTCACCGAGATCGGCTTCACCAACAACCGGCTGATCTCGAACTACATGGAAACGCGCGCGGCCCTTGGTGAGTGGGACCCGGCGGCGGAGCGCTTCACGCTCACGGTCGGCTCGCAGGGCGTCCACGGCATGCGCGACA
>JBQCEN010000116.1:0-6232 GCA_051960215.1 Pararhizobium sp. | reverse complement strand
TTTGCCGTCTCTTCCTCAGATGCCATGCCCTCCGGAGACGCCGCCGTCTCCGAGAATCTTCAGTGCCGGCCGCAGCCGCATTCCGCCGGAAGCGAGAAGCCGCTCCGCCGCCGCCCGGTCGGCGGCCCCGGCAGCGATCAGGATCGCGTGCTTGACCGATCCCTCCGCCCGGTCGAGCGAGGCCGCGGCGCGCTCCGCCGGCGCGCCGCTGACGGCGGCGACGATGCGGGCGGCGCGGTCGACGAGCTTGGCGTTATCGGCCTTGACGTTGACCATCAGCCCGTCGTGGATATGACCGAGATGGATTGCCGTTAGCGTCGAAAAGATGTTGAGCGCGATCTTCTGCGCCGTGGCCGCGCCCATGCGCGTCGAGCCGGCGACGACCTCCGGCGGCGTCGGAAGCAGGACCGCGACGTTGGCGGCGATGAGCAGCGGCGCGCCGGGATTGTTGGCGACGGCGATCGTCGCGGCGCCGCTTTCGCGCGCGGCTTCCAGGGCTGCAAGCGTATAGGGCGTCGCGCCGCTCGCCGAGAGGGCGATGACACAGTCGTCGGCCCCGAGCGCCGCCGCCTCGACGTCGCGCCGGGCGAGCGCCGTATCGTCCTCCGGGCCGCCGGCAAGATCGGAAAGGGTCGCCGGCGCCCCGGCGAAGAGCACGACGACGCGGTTGCGCGGAATGCCGAAGGTGCCGGGAAGCTCGAGGGCATCGGCAAGCGCCATGAGGCCGGAGCTTCCGGCGCCCGCATAGGCGATGCGACCGCCGCGCGAGAGACGGTCCGCCGCCAGAGCCGCGGCCTCGGCGAGCGCAGCGGCGGCCGACGCCACCGTCCCGGCGGCTGCGGCCTGCGCCTCGGCGAGGATCGCGACGACTTCCGACGGGTCGCGTGCATCGAGCCCCGCGGCCTTGTCGTGCATCATCTCCGTGCGCTTGAGCGGCATGCGCCATTCCTCCTTCCCGAATAATGCCAAACCAATACCAATTGTCCAGAAGAAATTGATGAATTACTCTTGGCACCGGCCATCGAATGGAAAATGGCGAGGCAGCCAAGCATTTTGAGAGGAAATCGGCGCACAGGCTGCGTTTGTGCTTGGTGAATGGTATTTTCTTGGTATTATCACGGGGCAGGAGGTCGCAGGATGCGCTACGTCATCGGCATCGACGGGGGTGGCACGAGCTGCCGCGCGGCGGTCGCGTCGAGCGACGGCGTCGTCCTGGGGCAGGCCCGGAGCGGCTCCGCCAATATCCGCACCGATCTCGACGGTGCCCATCGCAACATCGTCGGGGCGGTTGCGGAAGCCGCCGAGAAGGCCGGCGTCGCCTTCGCCGCGCTGAAGGATTCGGTTGCCGTCCTCGGGCTTGCCGGCGGCAATGTCGGCGACTATGCGGCCCGCCTCAAGGCGCTCCTGCCCTTTCGCGAAAGCGTCATCGTCAATGACGGCATCATCGCGCTCCACGGCGCGCTCGGCAGCCATGACGGCGTCATCGCCATCGTCGGCACGGGCTCCGTCTTCGTCGCGCGCACGGGCGGCGCGATCCGGATGATCGGCGGCTGGGGCTTTCAGGTCGGCGACCTCGGCGGCGGCGCCCGGCTCGGGCGGCAGCTTCTGGAGGAGGTGCTGCTCGCCCATGACGGCGTCCGCCCGAAGAGCCGGCTCACCGAGCGCGTCATGGCGACGTTCGAGGGCGATCCCCGGCGCATCGTCGATCAGGTGCGCGACGCGACCCCCGGCCTCTACGGCAGCTACGCGCCGCTGATCGTGACGGCGGCCGAAGAGGGCGACGCGGTGGCGACGGAGATCCTCGATGCCGGCCGGCGCGACGTCGAGCGGATGCTCGACGCGATCATGACGCCGGAGACGGACCGCATCTGCCTGCTCGGCGGCCTTGCCGCGACCTATGCACGGCTCGTCGACCCCGGTTATCGCGCCCGGCTCAAGGCGCCGCTCGGCGACGCGCTGCAGGGCGCCGTCGCGCTGGCCGCACGCCGCAGCGCCGAGCAAGAGGGAGCCTCCCATGGCTGAGGCGCTCGATGCGGTCTTCTCGCGGCGCGGCATCTCGCCGGTCGGCGGGCCGCTCTACCTGCAGCTCAAGCGGATGATCGAGGCGGCCGTCGCCGCCGGCGCGCTGAAGCCCGGCGCCGCGCTGCCGGCCGAGCGCGAGATCGCCGCGCTGACGGAGCTTTCGCGCGTCACGGTGCGAAAGGCGGTGCAGGATCTCGTGCGCGAGGGGCTTCTCGTCCAGCGCCACGGTTCGGGCACCTTCGTCGCGCCGCGCATCGGCCGGGTCGAGCAGTCGCTCTCCAACCTCACCTCCTTCACCGAGGACATGGCCTCGCGCGGCGTCGCCGTGCGGTCCGTCTGGCTCGATCGCGGCATCTATGCGCCGTCACCCGAGGAATTCATCGTGCTCGGGCTTTCGGCGAGCGAGCGCGTCTCGCGGATCGCGCGGCTGCGCATCGGCAACGACGAACCGCTGGCGATCGAGCGGGCGTCGCTGTCGACCGCCGCGCTGCCCGATCCGGCGATCGTCGACACCTCCCTCTACGCCGCACTGGAGACGACGGGCTACCGGCCGGTGCGCGCCATCCAGCGCATTTCGGCGGCTCTCCTCGGCGAGCGTGATGCGGGGCTCCTCGGCGTCGAGCCGGGGGCGGCGAGCCTGCGCATCGAGCGCACCTCCTATCTTGCGACCGGCAAGGTCGTCGAATTCACCCGTTCCATCTACCGCGCCGACGCCTATGATTTCGTCGCCGAGCTCAGGCTCTCCGGCGCGGCCCATGAGAGGCAAGCATCATGAGCGATCGCCCGACGACCCACATGCGCCGCGAGATCGAGGAGATTCCGTCCGCCGTCCGCCGGCTTCTCCAGGAATCGGACAACGCCCTGCGGCAGGCCGGCGCGATGCTCCGCGAGCGCGATCCCGCGGTCATCGTCACCGTGGCGCGCGGTTCGTCGGACCATGCCGCCGCCTACCTCAAATACGCCGTCGAGCTGTCGGCGGGCATTCCGGTCGCCTCGCTCGGCCCGTCGATCGCCTCGATCTACCGCGCGCCGCTCAGGCTCTCGCGGGGCGCCTGCATCGCGATCTCGCAGTCCGGCCGCAGCCCCGACATCGTCGCCATGGCGGAAAGCGCGCGGGCGGGCGGTGCCGCCACCTTCGCGCTCACCAACGACGCCGGATCGCCGCTCGGCGCGGCGTCCGACCGCGTCGTCGACATCAAGGCGGGCCCGGAGAAGAGCGTCGCGGCGACGAAGAGCTTCGTCACCTCCGTCGTCGCGGGCCTCGCCATCCTCGCATACGGCCGCGAGGATGCCGGCCTCGCCGCGGCGCTCATGGCCCTTCCGGAACATTTCGAGGCGGCGATCGCCTGCGACTGGAGCCCGCTCGTCGCGGCGCTCGAAGGCAAGGAGTCCCTCTTCATCCTCGGGCGCGGGCCCTCGATCGCCATCGCCAACGAGGCGGCGCTGAAGTTCAAGGAGACCTGCGGCATGCATGCCGAGGCCTACAGCGCCGCCGAGGTGCTCCACGGGCCGGTCACGATCGTCCGGCAGGGCTTTCCCGTCATTGCGCTCGCCGCGCGCGATGCCAGCGAACAGGCCGTCGCCGACACGATCGACCGGACGCTCGACCAGGGCGCCGTCGCCTTTGCCACCAGCGACCGGGCCAAGGGCGCGCATGTCCTGCCGTTCGTGGCGACGGGGCATCCGCTCACCGACCCCCTGGTGCTGATCGCCTCCTTCTACGCCTTCATCGAGGCGCTGGCCCGCCACCGCGGGCTCGACCCGGACGCGCCGCCGCATCTGCGCAAGGTGACGGAGACCGTATGATGGCGGGCGAGGCGCTGGGCGGCCGGGCGCTGACGGGCGCCCGCATCTTCGACGGCGAGACCTGGCACGACCACGCGGCACTTCTGGTCGGCACCGACGGCCATATCGCCGGCATCGCCGACCCGGCGTCGCTGCCCGACGACATGCCGCGGGTCGCCTGCGACGGCGGCATGCTGGTGCCTGGCTTCGTCGACCTGCAGGTGAACGGCGGCGGCGGCGTGCTCTTCAACGACCGGCCGGACGTCGACGGCATCGCCACCATCTGCCGGGCGCATGCCCGTTTCGGCACGACGGCGCTGCTGCCGACGCTGATCACCGACACGCCTGAAACGACTGCCCGGGCGCTTGCCGCCGGCGCCGGGGCCGCCGCGGCGAAGGTGCCGGGCTTCCTCGGCCTCCATCTCGAGGGCCCGCATCTGTCGCTCACGCGAAAGGGCGCGCACGACCCGGCGCTCATCCGGCCGATGACGGAGGAGGACCTGTCGCGGATGTCCGCCTTCGCCGGCCGGATGCCGGTGCTTCTCACGACCGTGGCCCCCGAGACGGTGCCGGCGGCGCAGGTCCGGACGTTGGCCGAGACCGGCATCTTCGTCAGCCTCGGCCATTCCGATGCGCCGCTTGCGCTGGCCCGGGCGGCGACGGATGCCGGCGCCACCCTCGTCACCCATCTCTTCAACGCGATGAGCCCGCTTGGCCACCGCGAACCGGGCATGGTCGGCAACGCGCTCGACGACGGACGCTTGAGCGTCGGCCTGATCGCCGACGGCATCCATGTCGATCCGGCGGTGATCGAAATCGCGCTCCGCGCCAAGCGCGGCCCCGGCCGGATCTTCCTCGTGACCGATGCGATGGCGACGATCGGCACCGACCTCGCCTCCTTCACGCTCAACGGCCGGACGGTCTTCCGCCGCGAGGGTCGCCTGACGCTTGCCGACGGGACCCTCGCCGGCGCCGACATCGACATGCTCGCCGCGGTGCGACTCGTCCACGAGCGCCTCGGCCTGCCTCTCGCGGAGGCGCTGCGGATGGCGGCGCTCTATCCGGCCGAGGCCGCGGGACAGACGGATCTCGGCCATCTGAGGCCCGGGGCGCGCGCCTCGTTCGTCCACCTGACCGACGATCTGGCGATCACGCGCGTCGTCATCGACGGGCGTGATGCCGGCATCGGCGCCTGAGACCTGCATTCAGGAAGCGACGAGGACGGACTTGAGCGTCTGGGCGTAGTCGGCGAGGTAGGAGAGCGCCCGGTCGGCGGTTCCGGCAAGCGCCGGGCTTCCGGTCGCCTCAGACAGCGCCATCACGCGAAGCTCGTTCTCGGCGTCGGCCAGCACCCGCGATAGCGTCGCGCCCATGTCCTCGGCGCCGCCGGCGATCTGGGCGATGACGTTCGCCTGTACCGCCTCCAGCATCAGCACCTTGGCAAAAACATGCTCCAGCAATGCGTGATGTTCGGGTTCCCGCAAAGCGTCCAATCCCCTAAATTTTGGTTCATATTGGATGCGTTTCGAACGGAAGGCAAGAATTACTAACATATGTTAACTCCCTCCTTCCGGAGAGGTAGTCCTTCCTCCGCAAGCGGGCGATGCACCTTGTCCCCGCCTTCGCGCGCCATATCCTTCCGGGTCGCTTCAACGGCAAACGGAGAGAGACCAGCGATGGCGAAGAACGCCCAACCCAAACTTCATTCGAGCAAGAACCCGATCGCGGAGAACACCCGCGCCGCCATGGTCGCGCTGCTGCAGAAGCATCTGGCGACCGCCATCGACATCACCTACCAGACGAAGCAGGCGCACTGGAACGTCAAGGGCATGAACTTCATCGCCGTGCACAAGCTCTTCGACGAGCTGCACGAGGTCACCGAGGTCTATGTCGACACGATCGCCGAGCGGCTCACCGGCCTCGGCGGCCAGGCGCACGGCACGGTGCAGGCGGCGAGCGAGAACAGCCTGCTCGACGCCTACCCGCTCGACCTCGTCAAGTCCGAAGACCATCTGAAGCGGCTGGCGGATTCCTATGCGAAATGGAGCGCCGCCGTCGAACAGGGCATCGAGGAGGCCGAGGAAGCCGGCGACCCGCTGACCGAGGACCTTCTGACGGAGGTCGGGCGCGGGCTCGACAAGTCGCTCTACTTCCTCGAAAGCCACTTCCAGGGCTAGGCGCTTCCAGGAAAAGTGGAGAACCGCTTTTCCGCCCGGAAACGCGTCAAAACAAGCATCGGTCGTTTCGCGATTCGACGAAGCGCGGAAACGGCCCGCGGGCCGAGGGGCCGGCTCACAGCCGGTCCCTTCTCATGCCCGGTGCAGCAACTCGTCGTAACGGTTGACGCGATAGACGAGGAACGAGACCAGCCAGCTCGCGGCGAAGATCCCGACGACGAGATAGCCGAAATTCGCAAGATCGTCGG
>JBQCEN010000115.1:0-10693 GCA_051960215.1 Pararhizobium sp. | reverse complement strand
CGAGGCGCTGACGGGCGAGGGCGCGCGCGCCTATCTCGCGGCGCAGGACGAGCGGGTGAAGACGCTTGCGAACGTGCTGAAGGTCGGGCAGGGCGAGGTGATCGACCGGGTCGAAACGCTCGTCGACGAGCGGCGCCGGCTGGAGCGCGAACTGACCGAAGCGCGCAAGAAGCTCGCGCTTTCGGGCGGTTCGGGGTCGAGCGCGGCGGGCGAGGGCGTGCGCGACGTCAATGGCGTCAAGTTCCTCGGCCGCGTCGTAACGGGGGTCGAGCCGAAGGACCTGAAAGGCCTGGCGGACGAGGGCAAGAAGAGCCTCGGCTCCGGCGTCGTCGCCTTCGTCGGCGTGGCGCCGGACGGCAAGGCGAGCGTCGTCGTCGCCGTGACCGGCGACCTCAACACGCGGATCAGCGCTGTCGACCTCGTGCGCACCGCCTCCTCCGTGCTCGGCGGCAAGGGCGGCGGCGGCCGGCCCGATATGGCGCAGGCCGGCGGCCCGGACGGCGACAAGGCGCCTGCCGCGATCGAGGCCGTGGCGGCCGCGCTCGCGGCCTAGACGGAGCGGCAGCAGCCGGGCCGGAATCGCCGACGCGGGGACTCCCGGCCGGGGTCTTCCGCCGTCCTTCCCGGCGCAAACGCGGCCTCAAGCGCCTGCCGCGCGCCAGAATGGGCGCGGTTGGCAGGTCGGTTGCTCGTCGGCGTACCCATCCACCCCTCACGGCGGCGCATCACGGGCGTCGTTAACGCGTATTTCAGCAGATCGATGCCAGTGTGTCCCGACCGAGGGGGATATTCTTGGCGGACCTTTTCAGCATTCCGACCTTGCTCATCTGTACGAGCACGGTCACCTTCCTGATCGCGATCGCGCTCAGCCTGGCCTGGGTGCAGGACCGCCGCCCGGCCGGACTTGGCGTCTGGTGCCTCGCTCTGTGGGTCGGCACGGCCGCAAGCGTGCTCCTCGGCCTCCGGACGCTGGTCTCCTTCGACCTCTCCATCGGCGTCGGCAACATGCTCGGCGCCGCCGCCTATTCGATCATGTGGGTCGGCAGCCGCGCCTTCGACGGCCGCTCCAAGCAGTGGCGCCTGGCGCTGCTCGCGCCGCTCGTCTGGATCGTGCTCTTCTCCTGTCTTCCGGCAATCCATGACAACGTCAACGGCCGCATCGTGCTGATGTCGGTGCTGGTCGGCGTCTATGCCGGCGCGACGGGGTTCGAAATCCTCCGGAGCAACAGGATCGAGCCGCTGCCGATCCGCAAGCTCGCCTCGGCCGTTTTCACGACGCACGCGCTCGTCTATCTGGCGCGCATCCCGCTCGTCGTCTACGCGCCGCCGCAATTCGTCAAAGGCAGCGGCTATTCCACGTGGTATGCGCTGATCACCTTCGAGCTCTTCGTGCACACGATGTGCAGCGCGGTCATCATCCTCGCGCTGATCAAGGAGCGCGCCGAGGCCCGCTACCGGCACGCATCGGAACGCGATCCGCTGACGGGCATCTTCAACCGGCGCTCCTTCTTCGAGCGGGTCGAGAAGGAACTGGCGCGCCGGCCGGCCGGCGTCATGCTGCTTCTCGACATCGACCATTTCAAGAGCGTCAATGACGGCTACGGCCACCTCGTCGGCGACAGGATCCTCGTCGCCTTCAGCGAATGCGTCGCGGGAGCGCTCGGCAAAGGCGCCATTTTCGGCCGTTTCGGCGGCGAGGAATTCGCCGTCTTCCTGCCTCGCGCGGAGCAGTCAGAGGGAATCGCCGTTGCGGAGCGCCTGCGCGAATGCGTGTCGCGGACGGCTGTCGTCCACATGGGCAACCGGATCGGCATAACGGTCAGCATCGGCGCCGCCGATGCGACGACCGTCGCCGCGGATTTCGACGCGCTCATCGGGGCGGCCGACCTGGTGCTCTACGAAGCCAAGAGGAAGGGCCGCAACCGCATCGCAGCCTATGATCCCGTGCGGCATCTGAGTGCGATCGCCGAGCGCGGGCGCACCGCCCCCGCCATCGTCGATGCTGCCACTGCCGTTTCCGCTGCCGGATAGCGTTCCGGCCCGCGAACGATGAAGGCCGCCACACGGACGGCCTCAGGATCTGCGGTTACATCACAAGAACCGGCGCCTGCGGATGGTCGGGAAGAGCCCGACCACGCCAGGGGCCGTGCCGGTAGGCTCTCAGGCGGCCATCGCCTTCTGGAGGTTCTCGTCGATCTTGTCGAGGAAGCCGGTGGTCGAGAGCCAGGCCTGGTCCGGGCCGATCAGCAGCGCCAGATCCTTGGTCATGAAGCCCGACTCGACGGTATCGATGCAGACCTTCTCGAGCGTGCCGGCGAATTTCGCCAGTTCCTGATTGCCGTCGAGCTTGGCGCGATGGGCAAGGCCGCGCGTCCAGGCGAAGATCGAGGCGATCGAGTTGGTCGAGGTCTCCTCGCCCTTCTGGTGCTGGCGGTAGTGGCGGGTGACGGTGCCGTGCGCGGCCTCGGCCTCGACCGTCTTTCCGTCCGGCGTCATCAGGACGGAGGTCATCAGGCCGAGCGAGCCGAAGCCCTGCGCCACGGTGTCGGACTGGACGTCGCCGTCATAGTTCTTGCAGGCCCAGACATAGCCGCCGGACCACTTGAGGCTCGAGGCGACCATGTCGTCGATCAGGCGATGCTCGTACCAGATCTTCGCCTCCTTGAACTTGTCGGCGAATTCCTTCTCGTAGATCTCCTGGAAGATGTCCTTGAACCGGCCGTCATAGACCTTGAGGATCGTGTTCTTCGTCGAGAGGTAGACCGGCACCTTGCGCTGCAGGCCGTAATTGAACGAGGCGCGGGCGAAGTCGGCGATCGAGCCGTCGAGGTTGTACATGCCCATGGCGACGCCGGCGGCCGGCGCGTCGAAGACGTCGTGCTCGATGACCTGGCCGTCCTCGCCGACGAACTTCATCGTCAGCTTGCCCTTGCCCGGGAACTTGAAGTCGGTCGCGCGGTACTGGTCGCCATAGGCGTGGCGGCCGACGATGATCGGCTGTGTCCAGCCCGGCACGAGGCGCGGCACGTTCTTGCAGATGATCGGCTCGCGGAAGATCACCCCGCCGAGGATGTTGCGGATGGTGCCGTTCGGCGAGCGCCACATCTTCTTGAGGCCGAATTCCTCGACGCGGGCCTCGTCCGGCGTGATCGTCGCGCATTTGACGCCGACGCCATGTTCCTTGATCGCATTCGCCGCATCGACCGTCACCCGGTCTTCCGTCGCATCGCGGTTCTCGACGCCAAGGTCGAAATACTTCAGGTCGATGTCGAGATAGGGGTGGATCAGCTTCTCCTTGATGAAGTGCCAGATGATCCGTGTCATCTCGTCGCCGTCGAGCTCGACGACCGGGTTTTCGACCTTGATTTTTGCCATGGAAAAAGCCTCGCTTGCGATGGAACGGAGAGGGCGGCGACGGGGCTGCCCGAAACGGAAGTGGCGCTCCTATAGCATCGCCTTCCGGAGAGGCAAAGCGCCCGGCTCCGGCGTTGCGGCGGTCGATCGGCGGCACGCGAGAGTTCCGTTCGGCTGCGTTTTGTGCCAGTGAGACGGCCAGGGCGGCGGCGCCAGACAGATGACAGGAACGGCAGGAATGGCAGGTACGGACAAGCAGCGCGAGATGCTCACGGAAGGGCCGGCGATCGTTCTCGTCGAGCCGCAGCTCGGCGAGAATATCGGCATGGTGGCGCGCGCCATGGCGAACTTCGGGCTGTCGGAGCTGCGGCTCGTGAAGCCCCGCGACGGCTGGCCGAGCGAGAAGGCGCGCGCGGCGGCAAGCCGGGCGGATCATGTGATCGACGCGGCGACTGTTCACGAGACGCTTGCTTCCGCCATCGCCGACCTCAACTTCGTCTATGCGACGACGGCGCGCGAGCGCGATGGCTTCAAGGACGTCCGCAGTCCGGTCGAGGCCTGCGCGACGCTCAGGAGCCGCTTTGGTGCCGGCCAGCGCGTCGGCATCCTCTTCGGGCGCGAGCGCTGGGGCTTGACGAACGAGGAGGTCGGGCTCGCCGACGAGATCGTCACCTTCCCGGTCAACCCGGCCTTCGCCTCGCTGAACCTCGCGCAGGCCGTGCTTCTCATGTCGTACGAATGGATGAAGTCGGGGCTCGAGGACGTGACCGCGACGCCGTTTTCCGGGCCGGAGATGCGGCCGGCGACGAAGGCCGAGATGCAGGGGCTCTACGACCACCTCGAAGAGGCGCTGGAGGCGCGCGGCTATTTCCGTCCTGCCGACAAGAAGCCGAAGATGGTGGACAATCTGCGCGCCGTGCTCTCCCGCCAGGGCTTCTACGGGCCGGAGATCCATGTGCTGCGCGGCGTCATCAATTCGCTGGACCGCTTCAGCCGGGAGCGGCCGCGCGGCGAGGCGCCGGCGGACGCGGGCCGGGGCGGAAGAGGCGCGGCCGATGGCGAGGAGTGACGGCCCGATCCTCTTCCTGGATTCGGGCATCGGCGGCCTGTCGGTCGTCAAGGAGGCGCGCGTCCTCCTGTCGGGCCGGCCTTACGTCTATGTCGTCGACGATGCGGCCTTCCCTTACGGGGCATGGGAGGAGCCGGCGCTGCGCGAGCGGCTGGTGGCGCTCTTCGGCAGGCTGATCGAGCGCTACGCGCCGGCCATCAACGTCATCGCCTGCAACACGGCCTCGACGCTTGCGATCGGCGACCTGCGCACCGCCTATCCGGACGAGGTCTTCGTCGGCACGGTTCCGGCGATCAAGCCCGCCGCGGAGCGGACGCGCTCAGGTCTTGTCTCGGTGCTCGCGACGCCCGGCACGGTGAAGCGCCAATACACGCGCGACCTGATCAGCGCCTATGCGCGCCGTTGCCACGTCCGCCTCGTCGGCAGCGAGACCCTCGCGCCGCTGGCGGAGCAGTACATGCGTGAAGGGGCCGTCGACGAGGAAGCGGTTCGCCGGGAGATCGCGCCCTGCTTCGTCGAGCGGGACGGTCAAAGCACGGACATCGTCGTGCTGGCCTGCACGCACTATCCGTTCCTGGTCAACCGGATGCGCAAGACGGCGCCCTGGCCGGTCGACTGGATCGACACGTCCGAAGCGATCGCGCGGCGTGCGCTGTCGCTTGTCGAGTCGATGCCGCGGCCGGAGACGAGCGGCGACCCGGACTTCGCCGTCTTCACCTCGCGAAAGCCACCGGACAGCCTTCGGCGGCTGCTCGCCGGCTTCGGCTTCGCCGCACAGGACGACCGCGCGGACGTTGCCGGGCTTTGAGCCGGGGCGGCACCGCCAGCCCGGAACGGAAGACCGCGGTTCCGCGTTTCCGGGCGAGAGGTGAGGGAACGGCCGCATGGATCTTGTCCGCATCATCATCGCCATCATCCTGCCGCCGCTCGGCGTCTTCATGCAGGTCGGCTTCGGCAAGCATTTCTGGATCAACATCCTGCTGACGCTGCTCGGCTATATCCCGGGCATCGTCCACGCCGTCTGGGTGATCGCCAAGTATTGAAGTCGGGCGAATGCCGGCGCGCAGAGCGTCGTCCCCCGGTCATCCGGGCCAAGCCGGCCTTGACTTCTTGCCGGCGATTTTCTAATCACCGGCCAGCGCAGGGCCTGGGGCTCTGCGTTTTCATTTGACGTGTCCCGTGGATGGCATTCGCAATGCGTGCGTGAGCCATCCTGTCAGGCCCCGGAAAAAGGGTCAGAGGAGGGCGCGTTTCCTTCGGGTCCGGTCTCAGGAGGCCGGGGCGCAACTGTTTGAAAGGAAATGCGATGAGCAAGCGCGAATCGTCCAAGTACAAAATCGATCGCCGCATGGGCGAGAACATCTGGGGTCGTCCGAAGTCCCCGGTGAACCGCCGCGAATATGGTCCCGGCCAGCATGGCCAGCGTCGCAAGGGCAAGCTCTCCGATTTCGGCGTGCAGCTCCGCGCCAAGCAGAAGCTGAAGGGCTATTACGGCGATATCCGCGAGAAGCAGTTCCGCAAGGTCTATGAGGAGGCGAACCGCCGCAAGGGCGACACGCCGGACAACCTGATCGGCCTGCTCGAGTCGCGTCTCGACGCGATCGTCTACCGCGCCAAGTTCGTGCCGACGATCTGGGCAGCACGCCAGTTCGTCAACCACGGCCACGTCAACGTCAACGGCCGCCGCGTCAACATCGGCTCCTACCGCTGCAAGGCGGGCGACGTGATCGAGGTGCGCGAGAAGTCGAAGCAGCTCGTCAGCGTGCTCGAGGCGGTGCAGCTCGCCGAGCGCGACGTGCCGGACTACATCGAGGCCGACCACACCAAGATGACCGCCACCTATGTGCGCGTTCCGGTGCTTGCCGACGTCCCCTACGCCGTACAGATGGAACCGAACCTCGTCGTCGAGTTCTACTCGCGCTGATCGCTTTCGGCGTTCCCGCCTATAAGCGCTGCCGCTTCCTTCGTCGTCATGGTCGGCCTCGTGCCGACCATCTGCAAGCGCCGGTCCTATCGAGGCCTTTGCAGATCCTCGGCACAAGGCCGTGTATGACCCCAACGAAATCGCGGGTTTGCCATCAAAGCGAGCCGCCCCTCAAGGGCGGCTTTTTTGTTGATGGGCTCTCTTGTCCCAGACTCTTGTGCTGGAAATTGCAAACCGGACTTCCATCCAATAGAGCTGGGGCCGGAAACGACGGTGGTGCCGGCGGAAGGCTTCGGATGAGGACGCTGCATGGAACTTGGCATGCTGATTGACGAGACGGAGGTTCACGAGACGCGGTTTTCTGAAGATGATGCGCCGGCCGCCGATTGTCCGCCGATGTTCCGCGAGGTGCCGTCGTCGGTCGGCTTCAACAAGCTGCGCAAACGGCTGCTCAGGCAGGTTCGGCAGGCGATGGCGGATTTCGCCATGCTTCCCGAGCCGGGCACTGAAAAGCGGCCGCGGTGGCTCGTCGGCCTTTCCGGTGGCAAGGATTCGTACGGGCTGCTGGCGATCCTCGCGGACCTGCAATGGCGCGGGCTGCTGCCGGTCGACCTCCTCGCCTGCAACCTCGACCAGGGGCAGCCGAACTTCCCGAAGCACATCGTGCCGGAGTTCCTGGCGCGCCACGGCATCGCCCATCGCATCGAATACCGCGACACCTATTCCATCGTGACCGAGAAGGTGCCGGAAGCTGCGACCTATTGCTCCCTCTGCTCCCGGCTGCGGCGCGGGCACCTCTATCGCATCGCACGGGAGGAGGGCTGCGAGGCGCTTCTCCTCGGCCATCACCGGGAGGACATCCTGGAGACGTTCTTCATGAACCTCTTCCATGGCGGTCGGCTGGCGGCGATGCCGGCGAAGCTCCTGAACGACGAGGGCGACGTGACGGTGCTGCGGCCGCTCGCCTACTGCGCGGAGGAGGACCTTGCGCGTTTCGCCGCGCTGATGCGCTTCCCGATCATCCCATGCGACCTCTGCGGTTCACAGGACGGCCTGCAGCGCAATGCTATGAAGGCGATGCTGGCGACGATGGAGAAGACGATGCCGGGCCGCAAGGACGTCATGATCCGGGCGCTGGCCAACGTCCGCCCGAGTCATCTGCTTGATCCAAAGCTTTTCGATTTTCAGAATCTTGCCGTTCAATCCGGAGACGCAGCATGAACCGCCTGATCGATGACGATACGGTCGACTGGCTCATCGCGCTGCTTGCCGAAGCCGCCGAGCAGGAAATCATGCCGCGCTTCCGCAGTCTCTCCGACCATGCCATCCGGCAGAAGACGTCGGCGGCGGACCTCGTGACGGACGCGGACGTCGCGGCCGAGAAGGTGATCACTGCGGCTCTCGCGGCGCGGTTCCCCGGCGCGTTGATCGTCGGCGAGGAAGCCTGCAGCGCGGAGCCGGAACGGCTTGAGGGGCTGGGCGAGGCGGAGCTCGCCTTCACGATCGATCCCGTCGACGGGACGTTCAACTTCGCCTCCGGCGTGCCGCTCTTCGGGGTGATGCTCGCGGCGGTCGAGCGCGGGGAGACGGTGGCCGGCATCATCCTCGATCCGGTCGGGCGCGACGCGGTTGTCGCGGTGCGTGGTTGCGGGGCCTATATCCGCGCGCGTGGCCGCGAGGCCGAGCGCGTGCATGTCGCCGATCCGGTCACCGTCGGCGAGATGACCGGATCGGTCTCGTGGCAGGCGCTCGAGGAGCCGCTGCGTTCACGGATCGCGGCGAACCAGACGCGCTGCCTGGCGCCGGTCGGCTATCGCTGCGCGGCGCACGAATACCGCCTGATCGCCAGCGGTTACGCCCATTTCGGTCTCTATTCGAAGCTCATGCCATGGGACCACCTGCCGGGCGCGCTCATCCATCAGGAGGCCGGCGGCTATGTCGCCCGCTTCGACGGCAGCGTCTATCGGCCGGGTCATGTCGATGGCGGCCTGCTGACGGCGCCCGACCGCGAAAGCTGGCAGGCGCTGCGCGAGGCGCTCTGGGCGCAATAGTGGCAGCGGCTCAAGCCGTGCCGACGCCGAAGAGCTTGCCCTTCTCGCCGATCAGCACGAAGGCGAGCGCGACCGAGGCGACGACGGCGAAACCGAAGACGAGCGGGAAAAGCGTCCCGTCGAACTGCTGGCCGATCAGCGCCCCGAAGATGCCGCCGCCGGCCGTCTGCGTGAAGCCGAGGACGGCGGATGCGGTGCCCGCCACGGCGCCGAGCGGCTCCATGGCGATCGAGTTGAAGTTCGCCGTCACCCAGCCGAAGAGCGGCATCATCGTTCCGAAGATCGCCATGAACGTCCAAAAGGGAACGGGACCCTGCCAGGCGAGCGTGGTGATCGTGAGCGCGAGGGCGACATAGAGGAGCAGGGCAGCGTGCGACAGGCGGCGCTGGCCTAAGCGGCCGACGAGGACGGAGTTGCCGAAATTCGAGAAGGCCATCAGGAGCGCGACGGAGGAGAAGGCGACCGGGAACCAGACGCCGAGATGGTAGATGCCGACATAGACCTGCTGCGCGCAGCTTAGGAAGGCGTACATCGAGCCGAAATAGAACGCCGTCGCGGCCGCGTAGCAGAAGGCGAGACGGTTCGTCAGCACCATCCGGAAGGCGCCGACGACCGATACGAGGTCGAGGGACCGGCGCCGCTCGACCGGCAGCGTCTCCGGCAGGCGGAAGAACATCCAGAGCGTGATCAGCGCCGAGAGCACCGTCATGAAGACGAAGATCAGGTGCCACTCGCCGATAAGGATCAGGAGCTGGCCGGTGAAGGGCGCAATGACCGGCACGATCATGAAGACCATCATGACGAGCGACATGATCGAGGCCATCTGCCGCCCGGAATGCGTGTCGCGGATGATCGAGAACGCGATGATGCGCGTCGCCGCCGCGCCGACGCCCTGGACGATCCGCGCCACGATCAGGATCGCGAAGGTCGGCGCGACGGCGCCGATCGCGGCGCAGGCGATATAGAGCAGCAGGCCGACGAAGAGCGGGCCGCGGCGCCCGAACCGGTCGGAGATCGGGCCGAATGCGAGCTGCGCGAAGCCGAAGCCCATGATGTAGGAGATCAGGACGTATTGGGCGTCGTTCGCGGCGACCCCGTAATCGGCCGCGATGTTCGGGAAGGCCGGAAGCATGATGTCGATCGCCAGCGAGTTGATCGCCATCAGCGCGGCGAGCATGCCGATGAATTCGGAACGCCGGAGCCGTCCCCCTGTCCTGGACACGGTGGGGGCAAGCGCGAGATCGACGGTCATGGACCGCTCCAACGAAAGGGGAACGAAAAAGGGAATGCGCCGGTGACCGGCGCATTCGTCATAAACCAGAAGCGGCGCGGATCGTTCCGCGGCCGATGAGTGCGAGGATCAGGCGGCGCCCTTGACGGCGATGCCTTGTTCCTGGAAATGGGCCTGCAGTTCGTTCGCCTGGAACATCTCGCGCACGATGTCGCAGCCGCCGATGAACTGACCCTTGACGTAGAGCTGCGGCACGGTCGGCCAGTTCGAATAGTCCTTGATCCCCTGGCGCAGGTCGGCGTCGGCGAGCACGTTGACGCCCTTGTAGTCGACGCCGAGGTAATCCAGGATCTGCACCACCTGGCCGGAGAAACCGCACTGCGGGAACTGCGGCGTGCCCTTCATGAAGAGGACGACGTCGTTGGATTTCACTTCGTTGTCGATGAAGTCGTGGATCGCGGTCATGTCGCAAATGCCTCTTGTTGTCCGGATCGAGGCCGGGAAACGCGTGTTGCTCTCTAGATAGAAGATCGGCCCCGAGATGTCGAGGCTGCCGGCCGCGCCGGCGACGCGTTCGTCAGTCGGGCGCCGAGGTCTGGAGCGCCAGGGCGTGAAGCACGCCGCCCATGTTCCCCTTGAGCGCCTGGTAGACCATCTGGTGCTGCTGCACGCGCGACTTGCCGCGGAAGCTCTCGGCGACCACCTCGGCCGCGTAATGATCCCCGTCGCCGGCGAGGTCGCGGATCGTCACCCGGGCGTCGGGGATCGCAGCCTTGATCATGGTTTCGATGTCGCCGGCGCTCATGGCCATGATTTTCGCGCTCCCCGAATCCGACTGCTCAGGGAATCATATGGCCGTTGGCTCCGGCCGCGTCAATCGCCGGCCGAACAGCCTCATTCCGCCGGTACGGCCGCCATGTAGCGCGGGAACCACGCCTCGTGCGCCTGCCGCAGCGCCGCCACGTCGAGCGAGAGGACGCCGGCGATGTCGAGCTTCGTTCCGCCAACCGTGCCGAGGCGCCGGAAGCGGATGCCGTCGCCCTCGGCGTTCATGCAGAGGAAGT
>JBQCEN010000114.1:0-9868 GCA_051960215.1 Pararhizobium sp. | reverse complement strand
GATCGGGTTCGGGTCGCGGATCGCGGCCTTGAGCAGACCCTTCGCGTCGGCCGCCGTATAGGGCTGGATCACCTTGAGGCCGGGGATGTGGCTGTACCAGGCGGCATAGTCCTGGCTGTGCTGGGCGGCGACGCGCGCGGCCGCGCCGTAGGGGCCGCGGAAGACGATCGGCGCCCCCATCTGGCCGCCGGACAGGTAGAGCGTCTTCGCGGCGGAGTTGATCAGGTGGTCGATCGCCTGCATGGCGAAGTTGAACGTCATGAATTCGACGATCGGCTTCAGTCCGGCGAAGGCCGCGCCGACGCCGACGCCGGCGAAGCCATGCTCGGTGATCGGGGTGTCGACCACGCGGCGGGCGCCGAATTCCTGCAGCAGGCCCTCGGTGATCTTGTAGGCGCCCTGGTACTCGGCGACTTCCTCACCCATGACGAAGACGTCCTCGTCGCGGCGCATCTCCTCGGCCATGGCATCGCGGAGAGCGACGCGCACCGTCGTCGAAACCATCTCGGTGCCTGCCGGAATGTCCGGATCGGAGGCCGCCTCGACCTTCGGCGCCGCCGGAACCTTGCCGGTCTCGCCGGCATCCTGCGGCGCGGCCTTCGTGCCCTCCTCGCTCGCATCGGAGCGCTGGCCGCCGGCGGAGACGGCGTCCCGCGTCGACCCAGCGCCCGCGGTCGCACCGGAGGCCGCCTTGCCGATATCGTCGGCGCTCTCGCCTTCCTGGAGCAGGACCGCGATCGGGGTGTTGACCTTGACGTTCTCCGAACCTTCGGCGACGAGGATCTTGCCGAGCTTGCCTTCGTCGACGGCCTCGACCTCCATCGTCGCCTTGTCGGTCTCGATCTCGGCGATGACGTCGCCGGACACGACGTCGTCGCCTTCCTTCTTGAGCCACTTGGAAAGCGTACCCTCCTCCATCGTCGGGGAGAGGGCGGGCATCAGAACCTGTACTGGCATGGGAACGCTCTCTCCGTCTTAGAGCAGGATGTCGGTGTAGAGCTCGGAGGCGGCCGGCTCCTTGTCGGCCTGCGCGAAGTCGGCCGCATCGGCGACGATGTCGCGCACCTCCTTGTCGATTTTCTTCAGCTCGTCCTCGCTCGCCCATTTCTTGTCGAGGATGCGCTTGCGGACCTGCTCGATCGGATCGCGCTCCGAGCGCATCTTCTGCACCTCGTCCTTCGTCCGGTATTTCGCCGGATCGGACATGGAGTGGCCGCGATAGCGATAGGTCGCCATCTCGAGGATCAGCGGTCCCTGCCCCGACCGGCAGAACGCGACGGCGTCCTCGCCGGCGGCCCTGACCGCGCGCACGTCCATGCCGTCGACATGGAAGCCCGGAATATTGAACGAGGCGCCGCGCTGCGAGAAGTCCGTCAGCGCCGACGACCGCGCCACCGAGGTGCCCATGGCATAGCGGTTGTTCTCGATGATGAAGATGACCGGCAGCTTCCAGAGCGCCGCCATGTTGAAGGCCTCGTAGACCTGGCCCTGGTTGGAGGCGCCGTCGCCGAAATAGGTGAGGCTGACATTGTCGTTGCCGCGGTAGTTGTTGGCGAAGGCAAGACCCGCGCCGAGCGGCGCCGACGCGCCGACGATGCCGTGGCCGCCGTAGAAGTTCTTCTCCTTGGAGAACATGTGCATCGAGCCGCCCTTGCCCTTGGAGTAGCCTCCCTGGCGGCCGGTAAGCTCGGCCATGACGCCGCGCGGCGACATGCCCGTCGCGAGCATATGGCCATGGTCGCGGTAACCGGTGATGACCTGGTCGCCCTCCTTCATCGCCATCTGCATGCCGGTGACGACAGCTTCCTGGCCGATATAGAGGTGGCAGAAGCCGCCGATGAAGCCCATGCCGTAGAGCTGGCCGGCCTTCTCCTCGAATCGGCGGATCAGGAGCATGCGCCGCAGCGCGTCGAACTCCATGTCCTTGTCGAACTCGACGATCCGGCCGCCGATCTGCAGTTTCGAGGAGCCGGAGGCGGCGGATTTACGGCTTGCGGACGAAGCGGACTGGCGCGCGGCCATGCATTCCCTCCCTATGGGCTGGTTTTCCAAACCATAGGAAAATCCACCGATTGCAGCAATGCTAGAAATGCATGGCTCTCTTGCAGGTCAAGCCTATGAAAACGCGCATAAAATGGTGGATTAACAGGATGAAGGTTAATTCGGCCTCAGCGATAGATGACCAGATCGTCCGGACGGGCGTATTCCAGCGTGATCCGCGCCTGCTGGTCGACCATGTCGGCATCCATCGTGCCGTCCTGCAGAAGCGCCGAGCGGTGTTCCAGCGCCTTGCGCTCCGCCACCAGCGAGTCGAGCTCCTTCTGCAGGCGTTCGCGCCGCGCCTCGATCTGAACCTTGGCGTTGAGGCCGAGGTCGCCGTTGACGGCGTGGAAGCCGAAATAGGCCAGGAAGGCGATCGCAAAACAGGGGACGATCCAGCGCCCCCTGTTCGATTTCCGCCTCTGCTTCGTACGCATCACCATCGCAACGACTCCGGCCTCGCCTTCTCTGTCTGGCCGGAAGACTAGCCGAGAGTCGTTAACCCGCGGTTGACCATGAAAGGCCGGCTGTCGCCGACGCCCGCTCAGTTGCGCAGGATCGAGCGGCCGGCGAAGACGGCCTGTTCTCCAAGCTCCTCCTCGATGCGGATCAGCTGGTTGTATTTCGCGAGCCGATCCGAACGCGAGAGCGAGCCGGTCTTGATCTGGCCGCAGTTCGTCGCAACCGCGAGATCGGCGATGGTCGCGTCCTCGGTCTCGCCGGAGCGATGCGACATGACGGCCGTATAGCTCGCGCGGTGCGCGGTCGAGACGGCGTCGAGCGTCTCGGTCAGGGAACCGATCTGGTTCACCTTGACGAGGATCGAGTTGGCGACGCCCATCTTGATGCCGTCGCGCAGCCGGGCGGAATTGGTGACGAAGAGGTCGTCGCCGACGAGCTGGCACTTGCCGCCGAGCTTCTCCGTCAGGAGCTTCCAGCCTTCCCAGTCGTCCTCCGACATGCCGTCCTCGATCGAGACGATCGGGTAGCGGCCGGCGAGGTCGACGAGGTAGTCGGCCATGGCGCCCGGCTCGAGCGTCCGCCCCTCGTCCTTGAGCACATATTTGCCGTCCTTGAAGAATTCCGTCGAGGCGCAGTCGAGGCCGAGAGCGATGTCCTCGCCCGGCCGGTAGCCCGCCTTCTCGATCGAGCCCATGATGAAGTCGAGGGCTTCGGGGGCGCTGTTGATCATCGGGGCGAAGCCGCCCTCGTCGCCGACATTGGTGTTGAGGCCGGCGCCCGCAAGCTGCTTCTTCAGCGTATGGAAGACTTCCGATCCCATGCGCACGGCGTCGCGCAGCGTCTCGGCGCCGACCGGCAGGATCATGAACTCCTGGAAGTCGATCGGGTTGTCGGCGTGCTCGCCGCCATTGACGATGTTCATCATCGGCACGGGCAGGACGTGGGCGCTGGCGCCGCCGACGTAGCGATAGAGCGGCAGGCCGGAGGCGTCCGCCGCCGCCTTGGCCACCGCGAGCGAGACGCCGAGGATCGCGTTGGCGCCGAGGCGCGACTTGTTCGGCGTGCCGTCGAGATCGATCATCACGCGGTCGATCTGCATCTGGTTCTCGGCCTCGAGCCCGACGACCGCCTCGAAGAGTTCCGTGTTCACCGCCTCGACCGCCTTCTCGACGCCCTTGCCGAGATAGCGCTTGCCGCCATCGCGCAGCTCGACGGCCTCGTGCGCCCCCGTCGAGGCGCCCGAAGGCACCGCCGCACGGCCCATCGAGCCATCTTCGAGGATCACATCCACCTCGACGGTCGGATTGCCACGGCTGTCGAGAATTTCGCGTCCGACAATGTCGATGATGGCGGTCATATCGCTGGTCCTTGCTCGGGTTGACGGGGTCGGACGCCGTCTTAGCGAAGGGCGCGCAAAAGGCAATGGTGCACCGCGACGCGAGGCATCGCGTGCCGTGACGGGCGGCAAATATCATCGCGGCAGATGTATTCGCGCCTCCGTCTTCCTACATCGCATCGGCGCAACAGAAGGAAGGGACGCATGATCTTCGACTGGCTGTCTGATCCGGCGGCATGGGCCGGCCTCGCAACCCTGGTCGTGCTGGAGATCGTCCTCGGCATCGACAACCTCGTGTTCGTCGCCATCCTCGCCGAGCGGCTGCCGGAAGGCCAGCGCGACCGGGCGCGCCTGACCGGGCTTTCGCTGGCGCTCGTCATGCGCCTCGGCCTGCTCGCCTCGATCTCATGGATCGCGACGCTGACGGCGCCGCTCGTGACCGTCGCAGGCTTCGCGTTCTCGGGCCGCAGCCTCATCCTGCTCGCCGGCGGATTGTTCCTGCTCTACAAGGCGACGCGCGAACTGCACGAACGGCTCGAAGGGCACGAAGAGGCCGGCGGAGCCAAAGCCGGCCAAGCGATCCTCTGGCAGGTGATCCTGCAGATCATCGTCCTCGACCTCGTCTTCTCACTCGACAGCGTCATCACCGCCGTCGGCATGGTCCAGGACCTCGAGATCATGGTGATCGCGGTCGTCATCGCGGTTGGCGCGATGATGCTCGCATCGAAGCCGCTGATGGGCTTCGTCGGGCGGCATCCGACGGTCGTGATCCTCTGTCTCGGCTTCCTGATGATGATCGGGCTCAGCCTGGTCGCGGAGGGCTTCGGCTTCCATATCCCGAAGGGCTACCTCTATGTCGCGATCAGCTTCTCGATCGTTATCGAGGCGCTGAACCAGATCCAGCGGCGCAACAGGGCCCGCGCGGCGGCGCGGCGCCTGCTTGCGCAGGACCGGGACGGCGTGGCGGCCAAGCGTGCGAGGCTCTCGGCGGGATCGAGCGAGTTCTGAAGCTCGGGCAGCGCGCTATGATCGGGCGCCGCCGCCGTCAGGCGTCGGCGTTCTTGGCGACCCGGTCGAGGGCGACCAGCGTATCGAGAAGCCGCGGCATGTCCTTGAGCGGCACCATGTTCGGCCCGTCCGACGGAGCGTTGTCGGGGTCTTCATGGGTCTCGATGAAAACGCCGGCGACGCCGACGGCGACCGCCGCGCGCGCCAGGGTCTCGACAAACTCGCGCTGACCGCCGGTCGAACTCCCCTGCCCGCCCGGCTGCTGCACGGAATGGGTCGCATCGAAGACGACCGGCGCGCCGAGTCCTGCCATGATCGGCAGCGCGCGCATGTCCGAGACGAGGGTGTTGTAGCCGAAGGATGCACCGCGCTCCGTCAAGAGCACGTTCGGATTGCCGCTCTCGGTGATCTTGGCGAGAACGTTCCTCATGTCCCAGGGCGCGAGGAACTGGCCCTTCTTGACGTTGATGGTGCGGCCCGTCTTCGCCGCTGCGACCAGAAGGTCGGTCTGGCGGCAGAGGAAGGCGGGAACCTGCAGGACGTCGACGACTTGGCCGACGACGTCGCACTGCTCTTCCGTATGGATGTCCGTCAGCATCGGCAGGCCGAAATGGGCCTTCAGGTCGGCGAAGACCTCGAGGCTCTTCTCCAGCCCCAGCCCGCGCCTGCCGGAGAGCGAGGTGCGGTTCGCCTTGTCGAAGGAGGTCTTGTAGACGAGGCCGAGGCCGCGTTCGCCGCAGAGCTCCTTCAGGGCGCCCGCCATCGCGAAGGCGTGGTCGCGGCTCTCCATCTGGCACGGCCCGGCAATGAGCGTCAGCGGAGCGGCGTTCGCGAAGGTGGCTGCACCGGCGCCTTCGCCGACGGTGACGGTCGCATTGGGTCTGAGATGCATCATCGCTCCTCGAAAACAAAGCAGGCGCCCTGGCCGGCGGCCGGGGCGACGACGATCCGCCTGCGGCGGGACGCCACGGGAATTGCAGCCTTCTCTAGCAAATCCCGCGTGCGCGCCAAATCCCGAACGGAAAAGACGATCCCCTCAAGCCGGAGGCCGCGCCCGACGCGGGGCGGATGGCCGGGCAGGTGCGCGTCCATGCCGGCCGGCGTCAGCACCGAAACAGCGCCGTTCCTTGCCGCCAGGCGGATGCCGAAGGAGCCGGCCGCGACGTCGCGCTGACCGATCGTCTCCTGCAGGAAATACTGGAAGTCCGACGGATTGGGCTCCGACAGGATGACCTCAGCGATGCCGTTCACGCCGTTGCGATGGTCTTCCAGTGCCGCGCGGTCGACGGCAGGCGCCTGCGCGCGCTCGCAGGTGAAGACGAGGAGATCCGGTGCGCGCCGATCGGCGGCGAAGGCCAGGCGGAAGCCGGCCTCTCCGCGTTCGCCCGACGGCGTCTCGAACGGGCGCGTGAAGGCGAGCGGGTCACCGGCGCTCAGGCCCTCGGCACGGAAGCCGGCATCGTCGGCCGCAGCGTCGTCGCTGCCGAAGACGAGCGCGGAGAAACCGTCCTCGCCGTTGCGGAAACGGAAGGCGTGGTCATGGGCGACGAAAACGTTGCCGGCGCGGATAGCCGCTTCGCAGTCCTCGCGCGGGCCGATGGCGAGCGGCTCGAGGAAGGTGCCATCGGCAAAGTAGACGCAGGCGTTCTTCGTCCCGAAGGGATGGAGAGCTTCCGGCGCAACCGTGAATCCAAGGGCGGAGAGACGTGCCCGCGCAACCGACAGATCCGCCGTCGGCAGTACGCAGTGGTCGAGCGCGCGGGGCGCGTGGGGCGGGATCGTCATGCGCGGCATGTGCCTGCATTCGCGCGGGAGTTCAAGTCCGGTCCGCCGGGGCAGACGGCATGGCCGCAACGAGGGACTTCAGGCTCAGACCAGCCTCGACTGCTCCAGCGCCGCTTCGATGAAGCTTGCAAACAGCGGATGCGGCTCCAGCGGCCGGCTCTTCAGCTCCGGATGGTACTGCACGCCGATGAACCAGGGATGGTCGGCATACTCGATCGTCTCCGGCAGGACGCCGTCCGGCGACATGCCCGAGAAGACGAGGCCGCAGGCCTCAAGCCGCTCCTTGTAGTCGACGTTGACCTCGTAGCGATGGCGGTGACGCTCCGAGATGTCGAGCCTGCCGTAGACGTCGGCGATGCGCGTGCCTTCCTTGAGGCGCGCCTGATAGGCCCCGAGCCGCATCGTCCCGCCGAGGTCGCCGCTTGCCGAGCGCTTCTCGAGCATGTTGCCGCGCAGCCACTCGGTCATCAGTCCGACGACCGGCTCCTTCGTCGGGCCGAATTCCGTGCTCGATGCGTCCGTGATGCCGGCGAGATTGCGTGCCGCCTCGACCACCGCCATCTGCATGCCGAAGCAAATGCCGAAATAGGGAACCTTGCGTTCGCGGGCAAAGCGCGCGGCGTTGATCTTGCCCTGCGAGCCGCGCTCGCCGAAGCCGCCGGGAACGAGGATGCCGTTGACCTTCTCGAGCCAGTAGGAGGGGTCTTCCTTCTCGAAGATCTCCGACTCGATCCATTCGAGCTTGACCTTGACGCGATTGGCGAGCCCGCCGTGGTAAAGTGCCTCGATCAGCGATTTGTAGGCGTCCTTGAGCCCCGTGTACTTGCCGACGACGGCGATCGAGACCTCGCCTTCCGGCGTGCGGATGCGCTCGGCGACGTCGGCCCAGGCCTGAAGCCGCGGCTTCGGAGCCGGCTCGAGGCCGAAGGCGGCGAGGATTTCGTCGTCGAGGCCTTCCTTGTGATAGGCGATCGGCACGTCGTAGATGCTCGCCACGTCGAGCGCCTGGATGACCGCCGAGGGACGGACATTGCAGAAGAGCGACAGCTTGCGCCGCTCCTCTTCCGGGATTGGCCGGTCGGCGCGCACGATCAGGATGTCCGGCGCGATACCGAGGGCCTGCAGTTCCTTCACGGAATGCTGCGTCGGCTTGGTCTTCAGTTCACCCGCCGCCGGGATGTAGGGCATCAGCGTCAGATGGGCGTAGACGGCATTGCCGCGCGGCAGGTCGTTGCCGAGCTGGCGGATCGCCTCGATGAAGGGCATGGCCTCGATATCGCCGACGGTGCCGCCGATCTCGCAGAGCACGAAGTCGTAGTCCTCATTGCCTTCGAGGACGAAGGCCTTGATCTCGTTGGTGACGTGCGGGATCACCTGGACGGTCGCACCGAGGTAGTCGCCGCGCCGCTCCTTGTCGATGATGTTCTTGTAGATGCGGCCGGTGGTGATGTTGTCGGACTTGACGGCGGAGCGGCCGGTGAAACGCTCGTAGTGGCCGAGGTCGAGGTCGGTCTCCGCGCCGTCGTCGGTGACGAACACCTCGCCGTGCTGCGTCGGGCTCATCGTGCCCGGATCGACGTTGAGGTAGGGGTCGAGCTTGCGCAGCCGCACCCGGTAACCGCGGGCCTGCAGCAATGCGCCGAGGGCGGCCGATGCAATTCCTTTTCCGAGGGAAGAAACCACGCCGCCAGTGATGAAAACATATCGCGCCATGGGCTTGAACCGATACCGCCTGAGATTTGATTCCGCCACCCCAAAACGGCATGGCGGCGTCGTTTCTGTGGACGCGCGGACGCGCGCAAACGAAAGGGCCGGCTGCTTTCCGGCAACCGGCCCGGTGGAATCCTGCGCCTCGGGCTATTGCCCGGTCGGAATGCCTGTGCCGCTTCCGCCGCCCTGGCCGTTCGCCGGGGGCGTCGCGGTCGCGCCGTTGGTGGCAGGCGCGGCCTTGGGTGCAGCCTCGGAACCCGATGGCGGCTGCGAGCCGGAATTTCCCTGCCCGGATGCCGGCGGCTCAGTCGTCGACCCTTGAGCAGCCGGCGCCTTTTCGGCGCCGTTGCCGGACTTGTTCGGCACGCTGTTGTTCAACTGGTCGAGCAGCGTCCCGCCGGAATTCTGCTGCTGCTGTTGCTGCGTCGGGATCCGGTCGAGCACGCTGGTCGGCCCGGCGCCGTAGCGCGCCAGGATGCCGAGAGCCAGCGACGTGATGAAGAACAGCCCGGCAAGGATCGCCGTCGCGCGCGTCAGCGTATTGGCCGCACCGCGGGCCGTCATGAAGCCCGAGCCGCCGCCGATGCCGCGCCCGCCGCCCTCGGAGCGCTGGACGAGGACGACGCCGACAAGGGCGATCACGATCAGGAGATGGATGACGATCAGAATCGTGTGCATACGCTCATTCCTGCCCGAGCGGGCATGTGCAAGAATTTTGGCGGGTCATTACACGAGGCGGACGGGCTTTCCAACCCCGCCGCGCGCCGCTTGAGGCCGAAAGCCGCGCCTAGCCCGAAAGCGCCCGATACGCCCCGCAGATGGCGAGGAAATCGGGGGCTTTCAAGCTCGCACCGCCGACGAGCGCGCCGTCGACGTTGGCGACCGCCATCAGCTCGGCCGCATTCGCCGGCTTCACCGATCCTCCGTAAAGGAGCCGCATCCGCGTGCCCTCGCCGGGAAAGCGGCCCGCGAGCGCCTCGCGCATGAAGCGGTGCACCTCGGCGACGTCCTCGACCGTCGGCGTCCGGCCCGTGCCGATCGCCCAGACCGGTTCATAGGCGACGATCGTGTTCTCCGCCGTGCTCCCCTCCGGCAGCGAGCCTGCAAGCTGCCGCCCGATCACATCGAGCGTCCGGCCGGCCCGGCGCTCGGCTTCGGTCTCGCCGATGCAGATGATGGCCGTCAGCCCCGCAGGGTGCGCTGCCGCCGCCTTGGCCGCCACCGTCGTGTCGCTCTCGTCATAGGCGGCGCGCCTCTCCGAGTGGCCGACGATGACGTGGGTGGCGAAGCAGTCGGCGATCATGCCCGCGGAAAGATCGCCGGTATGGGCGCCGTCGACCGCGAAGTGGCAGTCCTGCGCGCCGATCTCGAGCGGCGTGTCCTCGGTCAGCGTCGTCGCGACATAAAGCAGCGTCGCCGGCGGGCAGAGCACCATGTCGAGGCGGTCGGCCAATGCGGCTGCGCCGTCGGCCGCGGCCCTGATCTCGCCAAGCGCGCTCCTCAGCCCGTTCATCTTCCAGTTGCCCG
>JBQCEN010000113.1:0-5808 GCA_051960215.1 Pararhizobium sp. | reverse complement strand
GGGGCCTCGGCGTCAACCTGACGGAGCCTTGCGAGCGCGCGCTGCAGGAGTCCGATCCCGACGTCTTCCTGCTCGCCGGGCGCTACAGCCTCCTGAACCAGCCGGCGCTCGAACGGCTCTTCCCGGCCTGCGAGGAGCGCGGCGTCCACGTCGTCGTCGGGGGGCCGTACAATTCCGGGCTGCTCGCCGGCGGACGCAATTTCGAATACCAGGAGGCGCCGAAGGAGATGATCGAAAAGCGCGACCGCATCGCCGCGATCTGCGAACGCCACGGCGTCGGCATCCGCGCCGCCGCGCTCCAGTTCTGCGCGGCCCATCCGGTCGTCGCCGCGATCATCCCCGGCGCGAAGCACGCCGATCGCGTCCGCGAGAATGCACGGCTGATGGCGGCAAATATTCCGGCCGGACTCTGGGATGACCTGAAGGGCGCGGGGATCCTTCCGGCCGATGCGCCGACGCCGAAGGCGGGAGCCGCCGCCTCCTGATCCCAGCTGCCGTCGCGGCTCAGGCCGCGCGGTTCCTCGCCGCCAGCTTCGCCGCGAGCGTGATCGCCGTTTCGAGCGCGCCGGTATCGGCGACGCCCTTCCCGGCGATGTCGAAGGCAGTGCCGTGCGCCGGCGTCGTGAAGATCGTGTCGAGACCCGCGGTGACCGTAACGCCGCGGTTGAAGCCTTTCAGCTTGGTCGCGATCTGGCCCTGGTCGTGGTACATCGCCAGCACGCCGTCGTAGGCGCCCGAAAACGCCTTCAGATAGACAGTATCGGCCGGGAAGGGCCCCTCGCAGGCGTGGCCCTCGGCGGCCATCGCCTCGACGGCCGGCCGGATGATCTCGATCTCCTCGCTCCCGAAGAGCCCGCCTTCGCCGCCGTGCGGGTTCAGCGCGGCAACGGCAAGACGCGGCCTCGCGATGCCGGCCTTCCGCATCATCGAAAGGGCGAGCGTCATCGCCTCGCGGATCCGCTCGCCCGTGATCTGGTCGAGCGCCTCGCGCAGCGAGACATGCGAGGTGACCCGCGACATCCACTGCTCGCCGAGCCCGTTCATCTCGCTGAAATAGCCGCGATGGCCGAGGAGATGGGCGAACATCTTGTGCTCGTCCGGAAAGTGCCAGCCGCCGTCGTACATCGCCCGCTTGTTGAGCGGCGCGAAGGTGATCGCATCCACCGCGCCGGCTTTCGCAAAGCCGATCGCCGCGGCGAGCGTCTCCCCCGTCAGTCGCCCCGAAGCGGCGCTGACGCGCCCCGGCGGATGGCGTGCCGGGTCCGTATTGGCGAGATCGACGAGCGGGACGGCCGAATCGGCCCAGTCGACATCGTCCGGCCTGTCGTAGTGCCGGACGGCGAAAGATACGGCCGCCTGGCTCATGCCGAGGTCGAGCACCCGTCGGTCTCCGACCGCGACGAGCCGCACGACGCCCGCCATGCGGCCATCGGCAAGGATGCGGGCGACCTGCTCCGGGCCGATGCCGGTGCAGTCGCCCGGCGTGATCGCGATGATGGGGCAGCCGTCCTGCAACCCTTCGCCTGCCACGCCCGCCCCCCGCGTCAGTCGTTGCGGCCGCGGATCGCCGCGACGACGGCGTCCGTGACCATGCGCGTCGTCGCCCGGCCGCCGAGGTCCGGCGTGTGCAGCGCCGGGTCGTCCGTGACCTGCTCGATCGCCGCCATCAGGCGTGCCGCGGCATCGCGCTCGCCGAGATGATCCAGCATCATGGAGGCGCTCCAGAACGTGCCGATCGGATTGGCGATCCCCTTGCCGGTGATGTCGAAGGCGGAGCCGTGGATCGGCTCGAACATCGAGGGGTAGGCCCGCTCCGGGTTGAGGTTCGCCGTCGGCGCGATGCCGATCGAGCCGGCGAGCGCCGCCGCGAGGTCGGACAGGATGTCGGCATGCAGATTGGTCGCGACGATCGTGTCGAGCGAGCCCGGGTTCATCGTCATGCGCACCGTCATCGCGTCGACGAGCATCTTGTCCCAGGTCACGTCCGGGAAATCGGCGGCGACCTCGCGGGCGATCTCGTCCCAGAGCACCATGCCATAGCGCTGCGCATTCGACTTCGTGACGACGGTCAGGAGCTTGCGCGGCCGCGACTGCGCGAGCGCAAAGGCGAAGCGCATGATCCGGGTGACGCCGACGCGGGTGAAGATCGCAACCTCCGTGCCGACCTCCTCGGGCAGGCCCCTATGCGCACGGCCGCCCGCACCGGAATATTCGCCCTCGGAGTTCTCCCGCACGATAACCCAGTCGAGGTTCTTCGCGTCGCGAAGCGGGCTCTTGATCCCCGGCAGGATGCGCGTCGGCCGGACGTTCGCGTACTGGTCGAGCGGCTGGCAAATCGCGAGCCTCAGCCCCCAGAGCGTCAGATGATCCGGCACGTCCGGCGCGCCGACCGAGCCGAAGAGGATGGCATCGAAGGCCTTGAGCTGGTCGGCCCCGTCCTCGGGCATCAGCGCGCCCGATGTCTTGTAGCGTTCCGAGCCCCAGTCGAAACGGGAAAACGACAGCTTGAAGCCGCCGTCGCGCGCCGCAGACGCCTCGAGAACCTCCAGGCCGGCTGCGACCACCTCCTTGCCGATGCCGTCCCCCGGAATCGCCGCGATCTTGTGTTCGCGCATCATCATCTCCCCAACCTCCAGGCGCCGTCATCAAACGAGACGTCGCCACTATTGTCAATTACAGACTGTTGACAATTTTGCCACGCGGGCAGAACGTCTTTGCAGCCGTGAGCGAGGGAGGAGTGAGTGACACATCAAGGCGAGAAGCGCCATTCTTTCCGTCCGGGAACGAGCCTGATCGAAGGCTTTCGGCTGGAACGAGTGCGGACGGCCGGCGCCGAGATCAACGTCGCGGTCGGCGGAGAAGGTCCGCCACTCCTGCTTCTTCACGGCAACCCCCTCACGCACGCGAGCTGGCACAAGCTCGCGCCGGAGCTGGCGCGCCGCCACACGGTCGTCGCGCCCGACCTCCGCGGCTATGGCGACAGTTCGAAGCCCGACGGCGGAGAGGACCATGCCGCCTATTCGTTCCGCGCCATGAGCGAGGACAATCTCGAAGTGATGCGCCATTTCGGCTTCCGGCGCGTCGCCGGCGCCGGCCACGACCGTGGCGCGCGGGTCGCCTTCCGCATGGCGCTCGACAGCGCGGCGAGCATCGAGCGGCTCTGCGCGCTCGACATCATCCCAACCTACAACCTCTTGTCGAACATCACGCTCGGCTGGGGTATCGAGAGCTACCACTGGTTCTTCATGGCGCAGAAGGCGCCCTTCCCCGAGAAGCTGATCACGGCGGACCTCGACTATTACATCAACTACAAGCTGAACAAGAAGGGCGTCGGCCTCTCGATCTTCGCGCCCGAAGCTCTCGCCGAATATGTTCGTTGCACGACGCCCGAACAGATCCACGCCGTCTGCGAGGACTACCGCGCGACCGTCACCCTCGACTACGCCTTCGACAAGGCGGATCGGGACGCCGGCCGCAGGATCGCCTGCCCTGTGCTCGTGCTCTGGGGCGAGAACAGCCACGTCGGCCGCCATCTGAAGCCGATGGAAGCCTGGAGCGATTGGGCCGGCGACCTCGCCGGCTTCCCGCTTCCGACGGGCCACTATCCGGCCGAGCAGCGCCCGGATCTCGTCGCCCGGGCGCTCACGTCCTTCCTCGCCGGCGAAGAGGTCGCGCCGCCGGAAGGCTGATCTATGCCTGTGCGATTGCCGCAAGGATGCCTTGCGTCATGTCGCGGGTGCCGCCGGTGCCCTTGATATCGCGCGTGCGGGTCGCCGGATCGGCAAGCGCCACCTCGATCGCGGTCTTCGTCAGCCGCGCCGCCTCGACCGCCTGACCAATCCCGCGGTTGTGCCCGAGCCACTCGATCATCATCCGCGCCGACTCGATCATCGCGAACGGGTTGGCGATGCCCTTGCCGGCGATGTCCGGCGCCGAGCCGTGGGTTGCCTGCGCCATCGCCAGCGCGCCGTCGCCGATGCAAAGCCCCGGGGCCATGCCGAGGCCGCCGACGAGGCCCGCCGCCTCGTCCGTCAGGATGTCGCCGAACATGTTGGTCGTCACGACCGTGTCGAAGCTCTGCGGATCGCGGATGAGCCGCATCGCCATCGTGTCGACGATCACCTCGTCGATCTCGACGTCCGGGAAGTCCCGGCCGACGCGCCGGCACTCCTCGACGAACATGCCGCAGCCGAGCTTGAAGACCGTGTCCTTGTGGACGAGCGTCAGCCGCTTGCGCCGCTGCTGCGCGATCTCGAAGGCCGCCCGCGCCACCCGCGCCGACCCCGTGCGGGTGATGACCCGCACGGAGATCGTCACCTCGTCGGTCGGCCGGAATTCGCCGGACCCGGCGACGACGTTGCGGTCCGGCTGGAATCCCTCGTTGTTCTCCCGCACGATCACGAGGTCTACGCCCTCATGGATCGCGCCGAGGCCCGGAAAGGAGCGCGTCGGCCGCACGTTGGCGAAGAGGTTGAAGTGCTTGCGCATGATCGGATGAGGGTTGATCGCGCCGCCGACCTTCGGATAGGCCCGATGTCCGATCGGCCCGAGGATGAAGCCGTCCATCGTCGACAAGGTCTCCAGCGTGCCGTCCGGAAGCGTCGTCCCGAGCTCGTCGAGCGCCTTCCGCCCGATCGGCATCGGCCGCCAGTCGATCGAAAGACCGGCGCGGGCCGCCGCGGCCTTCGTCACCTCGACCGCCGCCGGCACGATCTCGTGGCCGATGTCGTCGCCGTTCAGGATGCCGATGACGAGCTGCTTTTCCATGATGTCCGTCCTTGCTGATGCGGTCGATGTCAGGCGGCGGCCGCCGTCGCGATCTCCGCGACGTCGCCGGTCGATTCGACGGCCCAGCCCTTGGCGACGAGCGCCTCGCTTCGGGCCTCGCCGATGACCGGCACCGATTGCCGCACGAATTTCTCGGTGATCGCCGCGTCCGACAGCGGATGTTCGAGGCTGCCGACCGCATGGGCGACGTGGCGCTCGATCCGTTCGCCGTCCTCCATCAGGAGCGTGATCCTCACGGCGTCCTCGGCGATCGCCGGGTCGGCCCGGGCGACGACCCGCTGGCGCAGGGCGACGATCTCCGGGTTGCGCACGGCCTCGTCGGTGAAGGCCGACGGCGATCCGTCGCCGCGCAGAAGCGCCGTCGCCGCGGCGTGGTAGACGCTGAACTTGCCCTCGAGCCCCGTCTGCGGCGCGGTCTTGCCCGTCAGTTCGAGGACGAGCGGATGCGTCGCGAGCTCCACGCCGCGGATCGCACCGATCCGCTTGCCAAGCTCCTCGCGCAGCTGCCGACAGCCGTCGATCGTTGGATGGATGACGATCCCGCAGGCGAAGGGCTTGTAGGTGTTGAGCGCCGCTTCCCAGCGCTCCCCGAGGCCGCCGAGGATTTCCGCATAGTCCTGCTTCGTCGACAGCACGTTGGCGAATCCGCGCGGCGCCTCGATGGCGCGCTCGGAGCTGTCGAAGCCCGCATGGGCGAGGAAGGCGGCCATCGCGCCATTCTGTGCGGCGCGCCCGGGATGGAAGCTCTTGCACATGGTGCCGAACATCTCGCGCAGCCCCGAGGCCTGTGTCGCGGCGATCCCGAGCGCGAAGGTCATCTGCCGCTCGTTAAGGCCGAGGAGCCGGCCCGTCGCCGCCGCCGCCCCGAAGACGCCGGCCGTTCCGGTGATGTGCCAGCCGCGGTCGTAGTGGTCCGGATAGACGGCATTGCCGATCCGGCACTCGACCTCGACGCCGGCGACGAGCGCGCTCACGAAGTCATGACCCGAGACGTGCCGCGTCTCCGCCACGGCGAGGATC
>JBQCEN010000112.1:0-33207 GCA_051960215.1 Pararhizobium sp. | reverse complement strand
CGGGCGCCAAGGTCGATGGCAACCTGATGCTCACCATCCGCGACCGCCGCGGCCGCCGAGATGAGATCGAGCACGCCGACCCCGGCGCTGAGGCCGGCGGACCCGACAGGGTCGCGTCCGGCATTGCCGAGGTCCAGCAATCGCGCGAGGTCCACCGTCTCACGGCTGCCTGCCGCCGCTTGTGAAAGGCGTCGCAGTGCGAGGCGCGCCGTGGCCGACACGCCGTTCGTCTCGGCCAGCGCGGAAAGCATGGTGCCAATGGAAAGCCTGGAGGCGAGGACGTCGTCATAGGTGGCGCCGGAGAGGTGCAGTCGGGTCGCCATCGCCTGCAGGAAGCCGAAGGCGTCGACGTCGGCATCGATCAACGCGCGGTAGTCCATGACCTCGAGATTGAGGCTCGTTCCGAGAAGACCGCCAAGGACGGCGTTGAGCAGGCCGCCGTTGAGGCTCGCCAGGCGCGAGCCGATGGAGAAGGCGGCTTCCGCGTCGCGTCCGGCGATAGCGACCGTGGTGATGTCGGGCGGCGCCATGAAGGCGCGGGCGAAGCCGAGATCGGCCTTCCGGTGCAACGTCACCCGCACGGCGTTTGCCGGAAGAGCACCCGGCACGAAGCGCTTTTCATGGGCGACGTCGGGCGCCGGCTCGTAGTGGCCGAGAACATAGGTCATCGCGTCGCCCGTGCGTGCAGCGGCGTCGGCCGCCTCGTCTGCGACGGTTACGTCGAAGCCGTTGTCGGCGGCGTATTGCCGGAGGGCTTCCGCCGGATCGGAAAGCGCGGCGGCGGCGGAAATGGCGGCAAGATCCGTGTCGGCCTGCGCCCTCCGCTTCTGGTAGCCGAGATAGCTCCAGTCGACCCCGAGGGCGAGTGCGCCGACGAGGAGGGGGAGCGACGCTGCCGCAATGATGGCGACATTGCCGGCACGGCTGCGCGCCAGACGGCGCAGGCGCGCGTGCGGGCCGCGGGGAGCCATCACACGCCTCCGATCCGGATGGTGGCGAAGCGCTTGATGTCTTCGGCGGGCAACGGGAAGGAGAAGAGGTTCCAGATCGGGAGCGAACGGGCGTCGTAGCTCAAGGACACCATGAACTGCTCCGGCGCCTGTGGATCGGACCGCACCGTGACTTCGAGACGGCTCGGATCGATCAGCGGGTCGTTTCGCGTTGCCGTCTCGATGTACTGGCGGGCGAGCGCCGTCCGTTCGCCGTCGCTGACGCCGGCGACGGAATAGCGCGCGGCGTCGGCCGCGATCTCCTGTACCGATATCGCCGCTCCGAAATAGATGCCGTAGGCGATCATCGTGAACAGGATCATGAGGAAGAGCGGCGCGATGATCGCGAATTCGACGGCCGAGGCGCCGCTCGCATTCCTGACGAAGAAGATACCGGTTTTCATGGTCGTGCCTCACAACGTGGTGCGACACGCATTTTTTGTAGCGCGATATTTTTAAAACCCTAACGTGCATCGCGAAAGGGAGTAAAAACGCGAAACCGGTTGCACAATCAGAAATAGGTTTTTCTGCACATTTGATACACGTTATACGATTGTTAAACCATGGCCTTCATCCTCGGTCGTACAGGTTGGGGAAGCGGATCGTCCGGCCGTTGTTTCGGCCTCTCACGATCACTGTCGTGAGCGCACAGGTCCGCTTTATCCGAAGTTTCTGCCGCACGGCGACTGGAGGGGCACGCCATGTATATCAATTCCGTCTTGAACTCGTTTTCGATCCTGCAGGCCTTCCTGGGACGCGAACGGACCCTGACGCTCAAAGCGATCAGCCAGGCAGCGCGGATGCCGCCGAGCAAGGCGCACCGCTACCTCCACAGCCTGATCAGTTGCGGCATGGTCTCACAGGATCGCGAGAGCGGACGCTACGGCCTCGGACCGATGGCGATCGAATACGGGCTGGCGGGGCTTGCCAAGATCGACCCCGTCCGCCGGACCTGCCAGGCCGCGGCGGCGCTGACGGCCGATCTCGACGTGGGTGCCGCCGTCTCCGTCTTCTCGGCCGGTGGCCCGATCTTCATCTTCTATGATGAGCCGCCGTCGGGCACGCAGTACAACGTCAGGATCGGCACGATGCCCGCGATGCTTTCGAGCGCCACAGGCCACGTCTTCACCGCCTTCCTGCCGAGACCGCGGATGATGAGCCATGTGCAGGCGACGCTGCCGCCGGAGCGCCGCCGCGGTGTCGACATCGACGGCCTCGTTCACCGCGTGTGCACCGCCGGATATGCGACCGAGACCGCCTCCTACAGCCAGTCCGTCTACGGCCTCTCGGCGCCGGTCTTCGATGCGCTCGGAGAAATCTGCGCCGCGGTGACGCTCTTCAGCCATCGCTCCGACATCCTCGATCGCAACAGCCGCGCCATCCGCCGGCTGCTCGACGAGACGCGCCGGCTGTCGGTCTCAGGCGGCGCGGCGCTGCGCCCGCCGCGGCTCTCCCCGTCCGTCGTGAGAACAGACGGGCGCGCTACCGCTTGAGGTGGCGCGTCAGCCCGCGCTCGATCCAGCCGAGGATGTTTCGAAGCGCCTCGACGACGATGAGGTAGAAGACGGCTGCCCAGATGTAGGACTGGAAATCGAAGGTCCGCGAGTAGGCGTAGCGGGTCTGGCCCATGAGGTCGAAGACGGTGACGATTGCGACGATCGCGGAGCCCTTGATCATCAGGATGATCTCGTTGCCGTAGGGCCGGAGCGCCACGATCAGGGCCTGCGGCAGGATGATCTTGCGGAACGTCTGGAACGGCGTGAGGCCGAGCGCCATGGCGCCCTCCCACTGGCCGCGGGGCACGCTCTCGATCGCCCCGCGCAGCATCTCCGCCTGGTAGGCCGCTGTATTCAGCGTGAAGGCGAAGAGCGCGCAGTTCCAGGCGTCGCGGAAGAAGATCCAGAGGCCGATCGCTTCGAGCTCGTGGTAGAAGCTGCCGAAGCCGTAATAGATGAGGAAGAGCTGCGCGATCAGCGGCGTGCCGCGGAAGAAGTAGATGTATCCGAAGGAGATCTGCTGCAGGATTCGGTTCTTCGACATCCGGCCGTAGGCGATCGGCAGCGACAGGAGGGCGCCGAGGCAGATCGAGATCAGGACGAGCGTCAGCGTCGTCCTGATGCCGTCGAGATAGCGTGGGCCGTAGGTCGCGACCTTGGCCGGATCCCAGGCAGAGATCAGATAGAGGACGAGGCCGATGCCGCCGGCCGCCCACAGGACCACGAGGATGGTGCCGGCGACGCGTGTCCCGGTCCAGGGGCGCGGCGGGACGGCGGGTGGCGCCTGCGGCGCGATCAGGGCCTCGCTGACGCTCATCGCACCGCCTCCGCCCGCTTCGACCATCGCTCGATCGCAACGATCGCGATCGAGGAGAGCATCGCGAGCGCAAGGTAGAGGAGGCAGGCGACGCCGAAGAACAGGAAGGCGTGCTTGGTGACGCGCGCCGCAATGCCTGTCTGGCGCAGGATGTCGGAAAGGCCGATCACCGACACCAGCGCCGTGTCCTTGAGAAGCACCATCCAGAGGTTCGCGAGGCCGGGCAGCGCGATACGGATGAGTTGCGGCAGGATGATCTTGTGCATCGTCTGGCTGCGGTGGAGGCCGAGCGAATCGCCTGCCTCGTACTGGCCGAAGGGGATTGCCTTGAAGGCCGAGAGGAAGACCTCCGATGCGTAGGTCGAGAAGACGACGCCGAGGGCGACGAGGCCGGCGACGAAGGTGTTGATCTCGATATCGGCCGTCACGCCGAAGAGCCTGATGAGCTTCTGCAGGCCGATCTGGATGCCGTAATAGACGAGGAACAGCGTCAGAAGCTCCGGCAGGCCACGGAAGATCGTCGTGTAGATGTCGGCGGCGAGCCGCATCGAGCGTTCGCGGCTTTCGCGCGCCAGCGCCACAAGGAAGCCGACGAGCAGGCCGAGCGGCAAGGTGCAGATCGAAAGGCTGGCCGTGACGAGCAGTCCGAAAGCGATCTCGTCGCCATAGCCCCGGTCGCCGAACCCGAGCAGCGTCAGGTAAGAAGGATCCATCGTTCCCTGTTATGCTTGCGCATCATTTTTCTTAGGCACGGCGATAGCACCATTCTCCGGTAATGTCGTCCATGAAATGGCGCTCTAAAGTCGCGGCGTCGGCCTCTCGAAGATCTGCTGCCCGAAGAGGCTGGAAACGAGTTCGACGAGCAGCGTCGCGCTTCGTCCGCGTTCGTCGAGGAAGGGGTTGAGCTCGACGATGTCCATGGACGTCGCAAGGCCGCTGTCGGCGAGGAACTCCATGACGAGATGCGCCTCCCGATAGCTCGCGCCGCCCGGAACCGTCGTGCCCACGCCGGGCGCGATCGCGGGATCGATGAAGTCGACGTCGAGGCTGACATGCAGCATGCCGCCGGCGGCGCCGACCGTCTCGATGATCGAGCGCACCAGCGGCACGATGCCGAACTCGTCGATCGCGCGCATGTCGTGGACGTTGACCTCGGCCGCCGCGAGGGCCTTGCGTTCCTCCGCATCGATGGAGCGCACGCCGAGCATGGAGACATCCTGCGGGCGCACCAGCGGTCGCTCGGCCGGCAGGATGCCGTCGAAGCCGGGCGCGCCGCAGAAGAAGGCGACCGGCATGCCGTGCATGTTGCCCGACGGCGAGGTCGCCGGCGTGTTGAAGTCCGCGTGCGCGTCGAGCCAGAGCACGTGGAGCGGCTTTCCGGCAGCGGCCGCATGGCGCGCCGCACCCGAGACGGTGCCCATGGAGAGGCTGTGGTCGCCGCCCATGAAGATCGGGAAATGCCCCGCCTCGAGAGCGTCAAAGGCGGCGGCGTCGAGCGCCCGCGTCCAGCCGGCGACGATGGCGCCGTTGCGGGCCTTTCCCTGGATCGTCAGTCCTTCGACCGGCTCGGCGAGCACGCTCCCTTTCCGCCGGACCGCGTGGCCGAGGTTCTCGAGCGCGCCGGCGAGCCCGGCGACGGCGAGTGCGGCAGGTCCCATGGCGCAGCCGAGATGGCCGGCGCCTTCCTCGACCGGCGCGCCGATCAGCGCGATCGAGCGCGGTTCTCCTCGCTTGCCCATTTCCGCCGATCCCGTATCAGGCGCTGAGGCGCGGCCGGACGCCGGCCTGTGGCGCAAGCAGCGCGAAGAGGTTCTTCGGGTCGCTCGGCTCTGCGATCAGATCGATGTCCGTGAAGAACGGCGTGTTGCGGACACGCTCGCGCAGGAAGTTGAGTGTGGAGAAATCCTCGACCGCGAAACCGACGGAATCGAAGAGCGTGATCTGATCGCGGCTCGTCCGCCCGGCGCTCCTTCCCGCAATGACCTCCCAGAGCTCGGTCACGGGATGATCGGCGTCGAGCTGCTGGATCTCGCCCTCGATGCGCGTCTGCGGCGTGAATTCGACGAAGATGCCGGAGCGCAGCAGGATGTCGCGATGGAGCTCCGTTTTCCCCGGGCAGTCGCCGCCGACCGCGTTGATGTGGACGCCCGAGCCGACCATGTTGTCGTTGAGGATGGTGGCGCGCGTCTTGTCGGCCGTCGCGGTCGTGATGATGTCGGCGCCGAGCACGGCTTCGGCCGCGCTTTCGCAGCGGGTGATCGAAAGGCCGGCGCTCGCCATGTTCGTGATGAACTTGTCGGCCGCCCGCGCATCGATGTCGAAGACGCGCAGGTGCGTGATACCGAGGACGGCGTTGAAGGCGTGCGCCTGGAACTCCGACTGCGCGCCAAGCCCGATCATCGCCATCGTCCGCGAGTCGGGCCGCGCCAGGTGCCTTGCCGCCATCGCCGAGGCGGCCGCGGTGCGCAGCGCCGTGGCGAGCGTCATTTCGGAGAGGAAGACGGGATAGCCCGTCGCGACGTCGGCAAGCACGCCGAAGGCGGTCACCGTCTGAAGGCCGGAAAGGGTGTTGCGCGGGTGGCCGTTGACGTATTTGAAGCCGTAGGTGACGCCGTCGCTCGTCGGCATCAGTTCGATGACGCCATCGCGCGAATGGCTTGCGACGCGCAGGCACTTCTCGAACTCGGGCCAGCGGGCGAAGTCGCGCTCCATGTGCGCCGCGAGGTCGACGAAGAGCCGCTCCAGGCCGATCGCCTCGACCAGCCGCGCCAGGTCCCGCGTTCCGACGAACTGCACCATTGCTTCCTCCTCATGTCGTTGGGGAAGCATAAGGGCCGGCAGTGATCAGCCGATATGGCAAACCATTGCAGAAATCGCCACCAAATTATACAAATCGTCAGCCTGTTTGACGGATAAGGAAACCATGGACGATCTCGACAGCCGCCTCATAGCTACCCTGAGGATCGACGGCCGCGCGCCCCTGTCGAAGCTCGCCAAGGTGGTCGGTTGCTCCCGCGGCACGGTCCAGAACCGGCTCGATCGCCTGATCGCCTCAGGCGTCATCACCGGCTTCACCGTCCGCCTCAGGGACGACGCGACCGCCGATCGCGTCCGCGCCGTGACGATGATCGAGGTGACGGGAAAGACGACGGCGAAGGTCGTGCGGGCGCTCAGGATGATGCCCGAGATCGTCGCACTCCACACGACGAACGGCGCTTGGGACCTTGTGGCGGAGATCGAGGTGTCGACGCTGGTGGAGTTCGACCGCGTTCTCAACCGCATCCGCATGGTCGACGGGATTTCGCGGACGGACACCAGCCTTCTGCTCGCCGCCGCATGAACCCGGTCGCGCGACGGCGCCGGGTTCCCAGCCTGAAAAACGCAAACGGCGCGCCGGTGAGGGCGCGCCGTCGGATGCCGTAACGGCAGGAGCCTCAGCTCTTGTCGCTGGTGTCTTCGCCGCCGTAGACGTCGAAGTCGAAGTACTTGTCGTTGATCTTCTTGTAGACGCCGTTCTTGCGGATCGCGGCGATTGCGTCGTTGAACTTCTTGCGCAGCTCGTCGTCGCCCTTGCGCAGGCCGATGCCGGCGCCCTTGCCGTTGATCTTGGGGTCGATCGGCAGGGTGCCGAGGAGCTTGCAGCAGTCGCCGTCCTTCGACTTCAGCCACTGCGACAGGACGACCACGTCGTCGATGACGGCGTCGAGACGCCCGCTCGTGATGTCGAGCTTGTACTCATCGGCGGTCGGATAAAGCTTGAGCTGCGCGTCGGGCAGGTGCGCCTGGGCGTAATTCGCGTGCGTCGTCGAGGACTGCGCGCCGAGAAGCTTGCCGGCGAGGTCCTTGTCGGTGAGGCCCTTGATGTCGGAATCCTTCGGCACGGCGATCGCCGGCGGCGTGTTGTAGTACTTGTGCGAGAAGGCGATCTTCTTCTCGCGCTCCGGGGTGATAGACATCGAGGCGATGATCGCATCGAACTTGCCGGCGAGCAGCGCCGGGATCATGCCGTCCCAGTCCTGCGTGACGAAGACGCACTTGACCTTCATCTGGTCGCAAAGCGCCTTGGCGATGTCGATGTCGAAGCCGACCAGCGAGCCGTCCGGCTTCAGCTCGTTGAAGGGCGGGTAGGCGCCTTCGGTGCCGATCTTCACGGTCTTGATGTCGTCGGCTTTCGCCGCGCCGACGGAAAGGGCCAGCGCCACGGCAGAGATCGCCGTGGCGATGTGTTTCGAAATTTTCATGAATGATCCTCTCAGTTTCTGGCCTGCGGCTTTTTTTCCCCCGCATCCCGATGGCCGACGGACATGACCTCGTCCGCACCGGCCGAAATACTCCCACTGTTCCGGCCGCGTTTGCAACAGGAAAAGACCGCATAGGCGGCCTCTCGGTCGCGCGCAAGCCCGTGACCCGGTTAGGACCGTCGCATTTCGGCGAGACGGCGTTCAGCCTCGGCGAGGTCACTCTGCGTATTGACGTTGAAGAAGGGGTCGAAGTCCGCAAACGGGAAATCCACCACCGTCAGCGGATGACGCTCCGCCCATGCCCGGACGGAGCGCTCGTCGCCGCGCCGCAGCCAGTCCTCGAGATCGTCCGCAAGCGCGACCGGCCAGAGGCCGACGACCGGGTGGACCCGGCCGCCGGAGGACGCCAGCGCGATCCCGTCGCGGGAGGAGCGCGCGCCATGAAGACGCCGGGCGAGATTGGGCGGCGCGAACGGCGTGTCGGTCGCCATCGTCAACACGTCATCGAGGCCGATCCGCGTTGCGTGGCGCAGTGCCGAAAGCACGCCGGCGAGCGGGCCCTGGAAGCCCTCGACGGTATCGGGGAGGACGCGAACGTCGAAGGATGCGAAACGCGACGCCTCGCCGTTCGCGTTGACGATCAGCGCCGGCACCTGCGGCCGCAGCCTGTCGACGACATGCGCGAGCAGCGGCTTGCCGCCGAGGGAGATCAGCGCCTTGTCGCTGCCGCCCATGCGCCGGGAAAGGCCGCCGGCGAGGATGCAGCCGAGCGTCGACGGGAGAGGGGGTTCGCTCATGAAAACGGTCGTCGCGGCATCGTCATGCGTCCGCTTTATCGCGCGTTGCGGTCGGAACCAAGCGCCGAGGGCGACGTTGGACGTCATTCCGGCAGCCGTGGTTGAAAGAACGGCCGAGGTCGTTACGCTGGGCGTGCCGGGCCGCAAAGCCCATCCGCGTGGCAGCGACGAGAGAATCCTGCCGCATGTCGCAAGAAACCGACGAAAGAGGACAAGCCATGACCAAACCCGAAAAGGGAGATGTCGTTCGCGTCCACTATACGGGCCGCCTGACGGACGGGACGGAATTCGATTCCTCGGCCGGCCGCGAGCCGTTGCAGTTCGAGCTCGGAGCCGGCCAGATCATCGAAGGTTTCGACCACAAGGTCGCCGAGATGGACGAGGGCGAGAAGAGCACGGTGACCATTCCCGCCGCCGAAGCCTACGGAGAGCATCGGCCGGAGCAGGTGCAGGAACTGCCGCGGCAGGCGATCCCGCCGGAAATCGACCCCACGCCCGGCATGCAGCTTCAGGCGACGACGCAGGCCGGCCAGCCGGTGCCGATCGTGGTGGTCGACGTCAACGACGAGACGGTGACGGTCGACGCCAACCATCCGCTCGCCGGCCGCGACCTGATCTTCGATATCGAGCTGGTCGAGATCGTCAGGGCCGCCTGAGGGTCCTGACTCTCAATCGCGCGCTTCGAGCCAGATGCGGGCTTCGGTGCTGTCGCCGCCGACGATGCCGGCGGCAACGCGCCGGCCGACGGCGGCCCCGAACTTGTAGCCGTGGCCGGAGCAGGCGGAAACCACCGTCAGCCGATCCTCGCTCTTCAGCAGGAAATGTTCGTCGGCCGTGAAGGTGTAGGCGCAGGTGACGACCTCGCTGACGCCGTATTCCTCGATGCGGGCGAACGGCGGCGCGAAATAGTCCCTGATCTGCAGGCCTTCGCCGTCGGCCGGCACCCGGTCGGCATCGGGATCGCTGAGCCGCTTGTGGATGCCTGCGCCGACCTTCAGGCCCGTCCCCGCCACCGGCGGGATGACATAGCCGTCGACCGTGCCGCCGACGTCGAGGATGACCGGCGCCTCCTCCCACGCCGCCTGGAGGTCGGAGGGAGGGCTGAGATAGGCGACGGCCGTCCGGTACGGCGTCAGCAGGGGCCGAAGCTCCGGCACCAGCCCCAGCACCCATGCGCCCGCCGTCACCACGACATGGTCGCCGCGGTAGGACCGCCCGTCGTCGAGATGAACAGTGCCGCCGCCGGCATCGACGCGCGCGACCCGGCAGTTCGGCCGCACGTCGGCGCCGTTGGTCTGCAGCCAGCGAAGGAGGCCTGCCGCGATCTTGCGGCAGAGGAGGACGCCGCCCTCCTTGCTGAAGGCGGCGAAGCGGATTGTCGCCGGGTCGAGGAACGGGTATTGCCCGGCTGCTTCGCCGGCGGTCATGTCGTCGACGGGGTAGCCGTTGTTCCTGAGGCTGTCGCGGTAGACCTCGGCCTCGTCGCCGGCCGTCTGCGAGACGAGGAGGAAGCCGGTATCGACGAGATGCCGGTCGCCGAGGTCGTCCCACATCTCCGTCCAGGCGTCGCAGGCCTCGTCGATGCGCTTCTGGTAGCCGCCGAGCCCGCCATAGGCGCGGCGGATGATGCGATGTTGGTCGCCGGAAGCCGAAAGCGGATTGGGGATGACCGCAGCCTGCTCGAGGAGCGTGACATGGCATCCGCGCTTGACGAGCGACCAGGCGGTCGCAAGGCCGTCAATCCCAGCGCCGACGACGATGACATGCATGAGTCTGCCCCTTTTATTCCATGAGCGGAGAAACGCGGGTGCGCGTTGTAGGCTACGAATCGCGCCGGATGCAAGTTAAAGTCGTAAACGATCGGCGGGATGTCGCGGATTGCGCGGTTGAGGATCGGCGCCGTCGGCCGACGCGGCCTCAACCGCCGGTGACGCTCATATGCCGGGCAACGGCCGGCTTCCTGTGCGTGCGGTCGATGATGAAGTCGTGGCCCTTCGGCTTGCGGCCGATCGCTTCGTCGATCGCCGCCGACAGCATCGCGTCGTCGTCGCTGGCGCGGAGCGGCCCCCGCAGGTCGGCCGCGTCGTTCTGGCCGAGGCACATGTAGAGCGTGCCGGTGCAGGTGAGGCGCACGCGGTTGCAGCTTTCGCAGAAATTGTGGGTCATCGGAGTGATGAAGCCGAGGCGTCCGCCCGTCTCCTCGACCGTCACGTAGCGCGCCGGGCCCCCGGTCTTGTAGGGGATGTCCGTCAGCGTGAACTCGCTTTCGAGGTCGGTGCGCAGCTTCGACAGCGGCAGGTACTGGTCCGTCCGGTCCGTCTCGATCTCGCCCATCGGCATGGTCTCGATGACCGTCATGTCCATGCCGCGTCCGTGCGCCCAGCGCATGAGGGACGGGATCTCAGCGTCGTTGAAGCCCTTCAGCGCCACCGTGTTGATCTTGACGTGCAGGCCGGCGGCCTGCGCCGCGTCGATGCCGGCCATCACCTTGGAGAGCTCGCCCCAGCGCGTGATGGTCCTGAATTTCTCGGCATCGCGCGTGTCGAGCGAGACGTTGATGCGGCGCACGCCGTTCGCCGCGAGATCGGAAGCGAAGCGCTCGAGCTGCGACCCGTTAGTCGTCAGCGTCAGCTCGTCGAGCCGTCCGTCCGCCACCTCACGGCCGAGAGCGGCGATCAGCTGCAGGATGTTCTTGCGCACCAGCGGCTCGCCGCCGGTCAGCCGGAGTTTGCGCACGCCCTTGCCGATGAACGCCTTGCAGACCCGTTCGAGCTCCTCCAGCGACAAGAGGTCCTTCTTCGGCAGGAACGTCATGTTCTCCGCCATGCAATAGGTGCAGCGGAAGTCGCACCGGTCGGTGACGGAGACGCGCAGATAGGTGATCGCCCGGCCGAACGGGTCGATCATCGGCCGATCCGTGCTCTGCAGCGGCTCGGCGCCGGCGGGCGGGGACGCATGCGTGTTCAAGAGATCTTCTCCAGTTGCGCTTATGTTGAGGTCGCACGGCGAAAGGTCAAGACGGGCTTCCGTCGAATACGGCGGACGCCGGCTTGTGAAGGCATCTTCCAGCGCTTAAAGCGTCGGCGCATCCGAGGAGTTTCAACGATGGCCGAAGAAAGCCGCCACTGGCCCACCGAACTGAGGGTGGCGCGCGACCGGCGCCGGCTCACCGTCGCCTTCGACGACGGCGCCGTCTTCGAGGTCCCCGCCGAGCTCTTGCGCGTCGCATCGCCCTCGGCCGAGGTCCAGGGCCATTCGCCGGAGCAGCGCGTCACCGTCGCCGGCAAGCGCAACGTGGAAATCCTGAAGGTCCTTCCGGTCGGCACCTATGCCGTCCGCATTGTCTTCGACGACCTTCACGAAACCGGCATCTACACATGGGACTACCTGCACGAGCTCGGCCGCGATCGAGACGCCAGGATGGCGGCCTATCTGGACGAGCTGCGCGAGAAGGGACTGAGCCGCGACAGGTGAAGGGCTACTTCCGTTCGACGGCCTCGACCGGCAGGCCGGCGGCTTTCCAGGCGCTGAAGCCGCCATCGATGTGCTTCACCTGTTCGAGCCCCATGTCCTTGGCCGTCTTCGTCGCCAGCGCCGAACGCCAGGCGCTCGCGCAGTAGAAGATGAAGGTCCGGTTCTCGGCGAAGGCCGGCTTGTGGTAAGGGCTCTCCGGATCGATCCAGAACTCGAGCATGCCGCGCGGGCAGTGGAACGCGCCGGGGACCTTGCCCTCGCGCTGGAGTTCGCGCACGTCGCGGATGTCGACGATCAACGCGCCTTCGTTGGCCGCGAGCGCTTGCGCGGCCTGCGGCGAGACGGCCTCGATGGAGCGATTGGCCTCCTCGACCATGGATTTCACGCTTTTGATGGGCATTGCACCTCCCTCCGTTGCCCGGAGGGAATACGCCGGCGGCCGTGCCGTCAAGACTTGCGGCATCTCAGCCGATCGTGCGCCGGTAGAGGAAGCGGGCGCTGAGCGAGCCGGCTTCGAGCGCTTCGGAATAGATTTCGGTGCGGTTGCGACCCGACGTCTTGGCGACATAGAGCGCGACGTCGACCCGCCGATAGAGCTCGTCGGCATTCGGCGCCTGATTGCCCATGCAGACGCCGATCGAGACCGTGACGGGGCCGTAGTCGGTCGACGTCCTGCTGTTGCGCAGCGGCGTCGCCGCGACCGCCGCGCGAACGCCGTCGGCCATGGCGATCGCGTCCCCGGTCGTCACGTCTCGCAGGATGATCGCGAACTCCTCGCCGCCGGTGCGGGCGACGAAGGCATCGTGGCGCACGGTCCCGCGGATGACGCTTGCGATGATCGCGAGTACGCGGTCGCCGACCGGGTGGCCGAAGGTATCGTTCAGGCTCTTGAAGTTGTCGATGTCCACGAGGAGAAGGGCGTGGAATGCCGCCTGCGGCGGCGGGCTGTAGATCTGGCCGATCGTCTCGTCGAAGGCGCGCCGGTTGCCAAGCCGCGTCAGGGAATCTGTGTTGGCGATGCGCTTGTATTCATCGAGCTCGTGCTTGAGCGCGGCCACTTCGTTGGACCGCGCACCGACGCTCGCGGCGATCTCGCGGCCCTCCGCCATCGTGTCGCCCGTCGCCTCGGCAAGCGCCTGGATCGCGCTTGCGAGCAGTTCGGCGCTGGCGAGGCTCTTCATCGAGATGCGCCCATAGGTCTCGCCGAGCAGGCGTCCGTAGCTTTCGAGGGAAAGCTGCTCCTTGCGGAGCAGCGCAAGGACCTCCTCGAGCTGCATGCTCAGCCGGCTGTGCGCCCGGTCGACGATCTGGTTTTCCTGGCGCCCGCCGAGATGCTTCTTGGCGATGCGGTCGAACTCGTCCTGCGTGACGTTGGAACCCAGCGCGGCGACGGTCGACGTCAGCTCAGCATCGGTCCCGGTATAGGTCTCGTAGAGCAGGTCGTAGTTGCGGGGCAGGGCCGGCAGACCCATCTGGCGCAATGCCCTCAGGATGAGCGTTGCAATATCCTGCCTTTGCCTTGGCTTCTGCGTCGCCGCTGCGGCCATCGGCCCCTCCCGTCCCGAGTTCTCAAGCGCTTCGGTACAATTTTAGATTTTATTGGTTAGAGAGAGCTTAATTGAGCAGGAGCTTCAATGCCCCGGCCCGCCGCCCGGGTGCAGCCGCTTGCCGTGAAGGCGTCGTGACATATTTGCAATGGGGCCCGCGAAAGCCCGCGGCGGCGGCCCCGATTTGTTCCTTTCTCGGTGGTATTAAGATAACGTCAACCAATATTGGGCTTCGTGAGCGATGACCGCCGGGCATCATGCCCGGCCGCGCGGTTCTGGTTGGGAAGACGATCATATGACGAGAACGGGTTGTGTCATGTTGCTGGCGGCGGCGCTGGCGGCAGGAACGACGTTCGGGCCGGTCGAGCCGGCCCATGCAGCCGGTTTCTTCAATGCGCTGTTCGGCGTTCGCTCGCCGCGCGAGACGGGCTATGGGCGCGGCTATTACCGTGACCAGGGCTACGGCGAGCGAGGTTACGGCCAGCGCGGCTATGGGCGCGGCTATTATCCGCCCGCGCCGCAGCAGCAGAGCGCCGAGCCCGCTTACACCGAGCCGGCGCCTCTGCCGGAGGCGAAGACCCACGAGTATTTCACCTACAAGCCGGATGCGATGGAAGTCGTTTCGCTCGCGGCTCTCACCGATCCTGTCACGACCGGCTCGGTGACGACGCAGGACGGGCTTGCGCCGATCGCAGACGACCCCTTCGCCGAAGCGCGCGCCTATCTCGGCGACGTCTCGATCAGGGCGGTCCAGGGCGTCGGCGAGGCGGTGTAGGCCTATTACGCGAGCCACCCGCACTACATCTGGGTCTCCGGCTCGGCGGTCAACGAGCGGGCGCGGGCCGTGCTCAAGGTCCTGCAGGATGCCGCCTCGGTCGGTCTCGATCCGGCAGACTACAAGGTCGAGGTGCCGGGGGACTCGTTCGACATGAGCGACATGGCGAACCGGCAGAAGGAGCTGATCCGCTTCGAGATGAACCTCTCGGCCGCGGTGCTCACCTATGCGCTCGACGCCAAGCGCGGCCGGATCGCGCCCGACCGGATCTCCGACTACTACGACCTGCCGCGCAAGAAGGTCGACCTTCAGGCCGATCTCGGCCAGGTCGCGACGGCGCCCGACGCCGGCGCGTGGCTCGCAAGCCAGAACCCCCAGGGCAAGCAGTTCCAGGACCTGAAGGCGGAGCTCGCCCGCCTGCGTGCCGCCGATGCGACGCCGCAGGTGACGGTGGCCGACGGCACTTTCGTGCGGCCCGGCGACACGAACCCGGAAATCCCGAACGTCGTCAAGGCGATCCAGGCGAAGGCGTCCGACGGCCTGAAGACGGAGTTCGCCGACACCTTCGCGACCTACGACCAGTCGGACGTCTATACGCCTGACCTCGTGAAGCTGGTCCGCGCCTTCCAGAAGGAGAAGGGGCTTTCGCCGGACGGCATCATCGGCAGCGGCACGGTCTCGGCGCTGAGCTCGCTCACGAACGCGGACAAGATCGCGCGCGTGGTCGATGCCATGGAGCAGGCCCGATGGCTGCCGGGAATGCTTCCGGCGCAGCGTGTCTTCATCAATGAGGCGGCCTTCGAGGCGACCTATTTCGAGGACAACGAGCCGAAGCTCGTGAGCAAGGCGATCGTCGGCCAGACGGACCACCAGACGAACTTCTTCAGCGACGAGATCGAGACCGTCGAGTTCAACCCCTACTGGGGCGTGCCGCAGTCGATCATCATCCGCGAGATGCTGCCGAAGCTGCGCCGCGACCCGAGCTATCTCGACCGGCTGGGCTACCAGCTCCAGTACAAGGGCAAGGACGTCTCCTCCTCGCAGTTCAACTGGAACACCATCAGCTCGACGAAGGCGTTCTCGGTGCGCCAGCCGCCGGGCGACGACAACGCGCTCGGGCAGTTGAAGATCCTCTTCCCGAACAAGCATGCGATCTACATGCACGACACGCCGGCAAAGAGCCTCTTCAAGAAGCAGGTGCGTGATTTCAGCCACGGCTGCGTGCGTCTGCAGGATCCGCGCGGCATGGCCGCCGAAGTGCTCGGCATCACGCGCGACAAGGTCGACGACTACATCGCGTCGGGTCAGAACCAGGGTGTGCCGGTGCCGAAGAAGATCCCGGTCTTCGTCGCCTATTTCACCGCATGGCCGGACGCGACGGGAACCGTCCACTACTATAACGACGTCTATGACCGCGACATGTACCTCCAGCGCGCGATCAAGGCGACGGAGGCCGAGCGCCACCCGGAAGGCCAGGTGACGGCGCAGCGCTGAGGCATCCGGCCCACACGAAGACATGAAAGGCGGCATCGAACGGTGCCGCCTTTTTTCATGCCGTCGTGTCTCCGCCTTGGACGACGGGCGCCGGGGCCTGTCCGGGACGCGGAAGGGCAACGCTGGCAAGGTAGAAGCCGGTCCCCAGCGCCGTGATCCAGAAGCTGGTCGGCGCATCCGTGTAGAAGGCGAGCGCAAGGCCGCCCCAGACGGTGACGAGCCCAAGGCCGCAGGAGGCGAGGACGCCGCTCCGGATCGTCTGCGTCAGGCGCATCGCCGTCGCCGCGGGCGCGACGAGCAGCGCGAAGACGAGCAGGATGCCGACGATCTGGATCGCCTGGGTGATGGCGAGCGCCGTCACGGCCATGAAGAGGCCGGAGAGAAGCCCTGTCGGGACGCCCTTCGCCTCCGCCAGTTCGGGTTGAAGGCTCGAGAAGGCGAGGGGTCGCGCGATGATCGCGAGGACGCCGAGGCAGATCGCCGCGAGGAACGCCAGGACCCACACGGTCGACAGGCTGACGGCGAGCACGTTGCCGAAGAGGAGCGCCGTCGCCATTCCCGCATAGGCCGTATAGAGATGCAGGAAGAGGATCCCGAGGCCGAGCGAGAGCGTCAGCACGAGGCCGATGGCGATGTCGCGATGCGCCCGTTCGCCGAGCGCGCTGATCGAAAGGCCGGCAGCGATCGTGAAGACGAGGGCGCCGGCCAGCGGCGAGACGCCGATGAGTGCAGCACCCGTCGCGCCCGGAAAGGCGACATGGGCGAGCGCATGGCCGGCAAAGATCTCGCCGCGCATCACGAGGAAATAGCCGATGACGCCACAGACGAGCGCGACGATCGTCGACGCCATGTAGGCGTTGCGCATGAACTCGAACGCAAAGAGGGAGCTCACGGGCGGCCCCCGGACCGCATCGGCGCCGCCTCGTGACGCGCGTGATGGTGGTCGTGGTCGTGCGGGTGTTGCTCGAGCTCGCAGTCCTCGGCCATCAATAAGATCCGCCCGCCGATCCGGCTGACATGGACAGGCGCGTTGTAGAGCTTCGAGAGGACCGGCGCGTTGACGACGGAATCGACGCTGCCGAGCGCCGCCTTGCCGTTGCCGAGATAGAGGATCAGATCGGCTACGGGGAGCACCGGGTTGACCTCGTGCGCGGAGAAAAGGACTGCGATCTTCCGCTCCGCGGCGATGCGCGCGACGAGGCTGACGATCGCCCGCTGATGGCCGGGGTCGAGGCTGGACAGCGGCTCGTCCAGCATCAGCAGGCGCGGACGGCCCATCAGCGCCTCCGCGATGAAAAGGCGCTGCCGCTCGCCGCCCGAAAGCTCCGCGATCGGCCGGTCGGCGAGCGCGCCGCCTTCCACCTGTTCGAGTGCCTCGTCGACGATGCGGCGATCGCTCCGTGTGGCGAAGGGGCGACCCCAGTGCCCGCCACCGAGCGCGCTGAGGAGGAACTCGCGGCCGCTGAGGCGCATATGGCGGGGGACGGAGCGGCTCTGCGGCATGTAGCCGACGGCCGGGTTGCCCCGCCCCGGCGGTTCGCCGAGAACCGACAGGCGCCCCGCCGCCGGCGCGAGAAGGCCGAGGGCCGCACGCATCAGCGTCGTCTTGCCAGCGCCGTTCGGGCCGAGGACGCCGATGAAGCCGGTATCCGGAATCGCCAGCGAGACGTCGTCGAGGACGGTGCGCTGCCCTTGGACGAGGGTCACGGAATCGAGCGTGAGCGCGCTCACTGCGTCTTCTCCAGCGCGGCCTCGACGGCAGCAAGCTGGTCGGAAAGCCAGGTCGCGATGGTCTTCCCCGCCGGCATGGTCTCGCTGACGCCGACCACCGGGACGCGGGCCTCCTTCCCGATCGTGAGAAGCCGCGCGCTCGCCTGGTCCGAAACCTGGCTGTTGTAAAAGAGGATGCGGACCTGGTGGTTGCGAAGGCTCTCCTCGAAAGCCGCGACCTGCTGCGCGGTCGGCTCGGTGTCATTCATCATCGCGGTCTGGAAGCCGGTATTCTCGATCGTAAAGCCAAGGGCGGCCGCCATGTCGCCGAAGACGGGCTCGGTTGCCGTCACCGCCGTTCCGGCATGGCGCCTGCGGATTGCGGCGATACGGTCGGCGACACCCCGCATCTCTTTGTCGAAGGCGGCGAGATTGGCCTCGTAGGCCGCCGCATGGGATGGGTCGCGACGCGCAAGTTCCGCCTCCAGCGCCGCGGCGACGGCCGGAAAGGTCTTCGGCTCGTACCAGAGATGCGGGTTGGCGCCGGCCTTCGCGCCGACGAGCACGGCGGCCTCGATCGTCGCACGATCCCGCTTGCCGGCGACCTGCAGGAGCTTGTCCATCCATGGATCGTAGCCGGCGCCGTTGTAGATGACGATGTCGGCGCCGGCGAGCGTCCGCGCAACCGAGGGCGTCACCTCGAAGAGATGCGGATCCTCGTCGGGCCGCGACAGGATCGAGATCACGTCCGCCTGCGGCCCGGAAATCTCCCGCGCCACCTCGCCGTAGAAGTTCTCCGCCGCAACGATCGTGACCGCCGGCCCCGCCGCGGCCGGCGTCGGAACGGCAAGGCCAGCCGCCGCGACAAGCGACAGCACAGGAAGCGAAAGGCGCATGGGGAATCCGTCGATGTTTTATGTAATAACATAACACCGATAGCGCGGCGCCTAAGATGCGTCAACAGGGCAAGCGGACACCAAAAACATCGGCCGTAGCCGGTCGTTCCGGCTGCGGCCGATGAATGAAAGCGAGACGCCTGCGGACGCCGATGCGGTTAGTTCGTCGCTGCTGCGATAGCCTGCTCGCCCGGCGTCTCTCGGCTGCTCTTGCCGACGTAGGCGGTCGTGTAGGCGGTCGTGGCGTCGGCGGTGCGGACGCCGGGGAGGGTCGACGACGCCGGTGGCGTCGCCTTGGGCGCTGCATCGGCGACCGCGGTGCCGGCGTGCGGATGGCGGCTCGTCTTCTCGTAGAAGGCGTTGCCGCCGGCGACTGCCACGTAATGCATGTTGCCGTAGTGGAACTTGAGGCCGGCGGTGTGGAAATACATGGCGTGGCCGACCTTCCGGTGGCGTTTTCCCTGGAGGATTTCGTCCGCCACCTTCTCGGCTCTCGCCAGCCCCGGGCCGGAGATGCGGCGCGTCATCACGCCGGAGGCGAACTGGTGGGACTGCCCGACGACGCCGCAGATCGTGTCCGGATATTTCGCCGAGGCCACACGGTTCATGACGACCGAGCCGACGGCCAGCATCCCGTCCTCGCTCGACCGGTTGGACTCGAAATACATGGCTCGGATCAGGCACTGGCGTTGCCGGCCGTCCACATGTGAGACGGAGGCCGCCGCCGGCGAGATCGAGCCCGTCGTCATCGCGTCGGTCGTGCAGCCGCCGAGAACCGGCAGGAAGACGCCGCAGAGGATGAAGGCGCCCCTGACCGGAGTCGTCGCGCGCGGCCGGCGCGGCCGGCCTGTCGGAGAACGTGTGGAGCGGTGTGTGGCGTGATGTATGGCCGGATTGCGCCTGAGCGTCGTCATGCGGGCAAACTCCCTCCATCCCCGGCGAGACGTATCCCGCCGCGGGTGCAATGAACCTCTTTTCTGACGTCCCCGATCGCTTTCTGCGATCCCGCACGATCGTCCCGTGAGGGCGACGCCGCTTGTTTGGCCCGGCCCCGATGGCCGGAACCGCTCGTTAGAACGGTGTCGGTCCCGTCAGTCCCACCGCCGAGGTCACGCCCAGGCAATACGCAAGCGCGATGACCGCGAGCAGCGCATAGCCGAGGCCGACGATTACGCGAGTGAATGATGTCATCCCGAACCTCCGCGCGTTCAGTGACATCGGGAGGTGGCCGTTATTGGGCAGCAATCGGGCAGATGCCGCCGCCGACCTTAAGCGCCGGTTAGGCCCTGCGGCACAAATGCGGCATTTCCGGCATCTGCTGCGGCCGATGTCGACAGATGCGGCGCGATGGCGGTAGATCATCATCAAAAGGGATGAAGAACGAACGTCAAATGTGATCCGAAAGGAGGAGGTGCCGCGCCGATCGAAGCGAAACGGCTTCGTTCAAACCGCGCGGCTGCTGCCGGCGCTACCGGTGGATCGTCTCTCTTGAAGCAGATGGTGGGCGCGACAGGGATTGAACCTGTGACCCCTCCCGTGTGAAGGGAGTGCTCTCCCGCTGAGCTACGCGCCCGCTCGAGGCCTCGCCGAGGCCGTCCGGGTGGCGGCGATATAGGATGCGGACGCTTTCGGCGTCAAGCTCCGGCATCCGGAAATCCCGTGGTCAGCGCGTCGCCACTTTCGCCGCATGCGCGGCCTCGTCGACCAGCGAACGGATGAGCGCCGGCGTCAGGTCCGCATAGCGGTCGATGACGACGGTCGCTCCGAGCGTGTCGACCGGCGCGTCGGAGTAGCCGAAGGAGACCGCGACCGACGGGATGCCGGCGTTCCGGGCCGCGGCGATGTCGTTGATGCTGTCGCCGACCATGACGGCATTGGCGAGATCGCCGCCGGCCGCGGTCAGCGTTCCCAGGATGTGGCCGGCATCGGGCTTGCGCACCGGAAAGGTGTCGCCGCCGGTGATCGCGACGAAGCGATCGCTGAGCGACAGCCTGTCGATCAAGGTTCGGGCGAAGGCCTCCTGCTTGTTCGTGCAGACCGCAAGCCGCATGCCGGCGGAAGCCAGCCCGTCGAGCGCCTCGACAAGCTCGGGGTAGGGCTTCGACATGCCGGGGATCGACGCGGCATAGTGTTCGAGAAAGATCGGCAGCAGCCTGTCGATCGTCTCGACGCCCCCCGGATGGCCATGGAAGACGAGAGCGCGGTCGATCATGACGCGCGCCCCTTGGCCGACGAGATGGCCGACCTCGGCGGCGCCGAACGGTTTCAGTCCGATCGTGCCGATGGCGTGGTTGAGGCTTTCGACGAGATCGACGGCGGTGTCGATCAACGTGCCGTCGAGGTCGAAGATGACGAGAGCTTCGCCGGCGTCTTCGGGTCGGGTCATGGAAGGGGAACGGTCTCTCTGATCATGCGCAAAGGTCGCCTTCGGGCTAAGGCAATCGCGCCGCGAAGGCAACAGGCTGCGCCGGCGCTCGGCCGGCCTGGCGCGCTTCAATTAGCGCCTTTGCTCTTGCAGGCGGCCATGTTAACAGCGGCCACGAAAGAGCGTGGGCGGGGAAGGGCCGGATGGACGCACGCGAGTTGAAGATCAGGGCCGCCGAGACGGCGCTCGCCTTCGTCGAGGACGGAATGCGTCTCGGCATCGGCACCGGCTCGACCGCGGAGGAATTCGTCCGTCTCCTCGCCGAGCGCGTGTCGCAGGGCCTTTCGATCCGCAGCGTACCCACCTCGGAGCGCACGGCGCGGCTCTGCGTCGAGCTGGGCGTGCCGCTGAACGCGCTCGACGAGATGCCCGAACTGGACCTGACGGTCGACGGCGCCGACGAGGTCGACCATTCGCTGCGACTGATCAAGGGCGGCGGCGGTGCGCTGCTGCGCGAGAAGATCGTCGCGTCCACATCCGCCCGGCTGATCATCATCGCCGACGAGAGCAAGCTGGTCGAAACGCTCGGCCGCTTCCCGCTGCCGATCGAGGTCAATCCCTTCGGCCTTGCCGCCACCCGCATCGCCGTGGAGCGGGCCGCCGCTCGGCTCGGGCTTGCAGGGGATATCCTGCTTCGGCCGGGCGATCATGGTCCTTATTCGACCGACGGCGGTCACTTCATCCTCGATGCATCTTTCGGCCGTAGTCCCGATGCAGAAGCGCTGTCGAGCGCACTGCATGCCATTCCGGGCGTCGTCGAGCACGGCCTTTTCCTCTCCATGACGTCTGCCGCCATCATCGCCGGGCCCTCCGGCGTGCGCATTCTTGAAGCTCGAGACAGGGAACAGGAGCACTGACCATCATGATCAAGTCCATCGGCGCCGGACGCGTCGCGCTCGCACTGGCCGTTGCCGTCGGCCTCGGCCTTTCGTCCGCGGCCCATGCCCAGGATCCGAGCCCCGCCCAACTCGATGCGGCGCGCGCGGCCGTCGAGGCCCTGCATGCCACCGACGAGTTCGATGCGATCCTGCCGAATGCGGCGGAAGCGCTGAAGGCGTCGCTGATCCAGGCGGACCCGAACCTCCAGCAGCAGATCACGGCGACGGTGGACGAGCAGGCACTGAAGATGGCGGCCCGCCGCGGCGATCTCGAGAAGGAGATCGCCTCGATCTACGCCAAGACCTTCACGACCGACGAACTCAAGGCAATTGCCGACTTCTACAATTCCGCAGCCGGCAAGAAGGTGATCCAGAACGGTCCCGCGGTCACCCGCGATACGCTGAAGGCGGCGCGCATCTGGTCGAACGGCATCGCCCGCGACCTCGCGGACGCGACGAACAAGGCGCTGAAGGCAAAGCTCGGCAGCGCCGCAGCGCCGACGGCGAATGCCCCGGCGACCGACGCTCCGGCGGCGGCAAGTGGAAACGGGACGCCGGCGCCCGGCAAGCCGCTCGCGCCGCTGAAGCTGCCGACGCCGCAATAAGGGCTGCTCTTGACGAAGCGGCCGGCAAGCCGCAACTGATCGCCAGCACGAGCGCCAGGCCCGGTTTCAGCCGGGCCTTTCCGTCTGCGGCGTCGGGCTTGAAGAATGCGGCTCGGTGGAGCCGCCCCTCCCGTCGCGGAGGGTCCGAAGAAGGGGCAGGACAATGGCGGGCTACGACTATGATCTCTTCGTCATCGGCGGTGGCTCGGGCGGCGTCCGGGCGGCGCGCGTCGCGGCAAGCCTCGGCAAGCGCGTGGCGATCGCCGAGGAATATCGCTACGGCGGAACCTGCGTCATCCGCGGCTGCGTGCCGAAGAAGCTCTTCGTCTATGCCTCCGAATTTTCCGAGGACTTCGAGGACGCGGCGGGCTACGGCTGGTCCGTCGGCGAGACGCGCTTCGACTGGCCGACGCTGATCACCAACAAGGACCGCGAGATCACCCGCCTCGAAGGTCTCTATCGTAAGGGCCTCGACAACGCTGGCGCGGAGATCCTCGACAGCCGCGCCGAGCTCGTCGACCGCCATACCATCCGCATCCTCGCCAATGACCGGACGGTGACGGCCGAGACGATCCTGATCGCGGTCGGCGGGCGGCCGAACCCGCACGCCTCGCTCCCCGGACACGAGCTCTGCATATCCTCCAACGAGGCCTTCCATCTCGAGACGCTGCCGCGCTCGATCGCGATCGCCGGCGGCGGCTACATCGCCGTCGAGTTCGCCAACATCTTCCACGGCCTCGGCGTCGAGACGACGCTGATCTACCGCGGCGCGGAAATCCTCTCGCGCTTCGACATGGACATGCGCCGCGCGCTGCACGCCGCGATGGAGAAGAAGGGCATCCGGATCCTCTGTCACGACGTCTTCGAGAACGTCGAGCGCATGAAGGACGGCCGCCTGCGCGGCGACACCGCCTGCGGCAAGACGCTCGAGGTCGACCAGGTCATGCTGGCGCTCGGCCGGATGCCGAATACGGAGAGCCTCGGGCTCGAGGCGGCGGGCGTCGAGGTCGACCACAAGAAGGCGATCGTCGTCGATAAATATTCCCGCACCACCGTCGACAATATCTATGCCGTCGGCGACGTCACCGATCGCGTGCCGCTGACGCCGGTCGCCATCCACGAGGCGATGTGCTTCGTCGAGACCGTCTTCAAGGGCAACCCGACGGCGCCCGACCATGAGCTGATCACGACCGCCGTCTTCTCGCAACCCGAGATCGGCACGGTCGGCCTCAGCGAGGACGAGGCGGTGAAGACCTGCGTCCATGTGGAGGTCTACAAGGCGGATTTCCGCCCGATGAAGCACACGCTCAGCGGTCGCGAGGGCCGGAGCGTCATGAAGCTCGTCGTCGACGGCGCCGACCGGCGGGTGCTCGGCGCCCACGTCTTCGGGCCTGAGGCCGGCGAGATGGCGCAACTTCTCGGCATCGCTCTCAAGGCCGGTGCGACGAAGGACGATTTCGACCGCACGATGGCCGTCCATCCGACGGCCGGCGAGGAGCTGGTGACGATGTACAAGCCGAGCTACGTCGTGCGCGACGGCAAGCGGATAGAGCCCTAGCGTCTCTTGCACCTGCCCTTGCATGCCGCCTGGCGCCCGGTCTTTAACGGTTTGCAAGCCGGTGGCTTGGCGCTATAAGCCGGCCATTGCGACAGGTGCGCCTTCCGGCCGCCTTTGTCGCTCGCAAACCGGGTAGAACGACGATGGCACAGAACTGGACACCGGAAAGCTGGCGGAAGAAGCCGATCATGCAGGTGCCGGATTATCCGAATCAGGCCGCGCTCTCCGTCGTCGAGGACCGTCTCGCCACCTTTCCGCCGCTCGTCTTCGCCGGCGAGGCGCGGCGCTTGAAGGGCGCCCTTGCCAAGGTCGCGGAAGGCAACGGCTTCCTGCTGCAGGGCGGCGACTGCGCCGAAAGCTTCGCCGAGCACGGCGCCGACAACATCCGCGATTTCTTCCGCGCCTTCCTGCAGATGGCCGTGGTGCTGACCTTCGGTGCGCAGCAGCCGGTCGTGAAGGTCGGCCGGATCGCCGGCCAGTTCGCCAAGCCGCGCTCCGCCAATGTCGCGCGGCCGGACGACGTCGAACTGCCGAGCTACCGCGGCGACATCATCAACGGGATCGAGTTCACGCCCGAGGCACGCATCCCGAACCCGGAACGCCAGATCGAGGCCTACCGGCAGTCGGCGGCGACGCTGAACCTGCTCCGCGCCTTCGCGCAGGGCGGCTACGCCAACCTCGAGAACGTCCACAAGTGGATGCTCGGCTTCGTGAAGGATTCCCCGCAGGCCGAGCGCTACCGCAAGCTCGCCGACCGGATCTCCGAGACGATGGACTTCATGAAGGCCGTCGGCATCACCGCGGAGAACCATCCGGCGCTGCGCGAGACCGATTTCTTCACGAGCCACGAGGCGCTGCTGCTTGGCTACGAGCAGGCACTCACGCGCGTCGATTCGACCTCCGGCGACTGGTACGCGACCTCCGGCCACATGATCTGGATCGGCGACCGCACGCGCCAGGCCGACCACGCGCATATCGAATATGCCCGCGGCATCAAGAACCCGCTCGGCCTGAAGTGCGGCCCATCGCTGAAGGCCGACGACCTGGTTCGCCTGATCGACATCCTGAATCCGGCCAACGAGCCAGGCCGGCTGACGCTGATCTGCCGCTTCGGCCACGACAAGGTCGCCGACCACTTGCCGGCAATGATCCGCGCGGTCGAGCGCGAGGGCAGGAAGGTCGTGTGGTCCTGCGACCCGATGCACGGCAACACCATCACGCTCAACAACTACAAGACCCGGCCCTTCGAGAGGGTGCTTTCGGAAGTCGACAGCTTCTTCCAGATCCACCGCTCCGAAGGGACGCATCCGGGCGGCATCCACATCGAGATGACCGGCAAGGACGTGACCGAATGCACCGGCGGCGCGCGGGCCGTGTCGGCGGAGGACCTGTCGGACCGCTACCACACCCATTGCGATCCGCGTCTCAATGCGGATCAGGCGCTCGAGATGGCCTTCCTCATCGCCGAACGCATGAAGGGCGGCCGCGAGGAGCGCGCCCGCGCCGTCAACGGCTGAGCGCGGCCTGTCGTCCGCTCCCGTTGATCGGACGTTCAACGGAATGAATTTGCCGAATCCGGGCGAAGCCTTAGGCTCCGCCCGGATTTTTCATGGGGAGGTCGAACGTGAAGGACGAGAAGCATTGCGGCCGCTGCCTCTGCGGCGCTGTCCGCTTCGTCGCGACGAAGCCGCTCAGGGAGGTTGTCGCCTGTCACTGCACGGAATGCCGTCGGCAGAGCGGTCACTTCTTCGCCGCGACGAGCGTCGCCGACGACGGCCTGAGCGTCGAAGGGGGAGAGGCCGTTACCTGGTTCAAGGCATCGCCCGGCGCGAAACGCGGCTTTTGCGGGACCTGCGGCTCGATCCTCTTCTGGAAGCACGAGGGGGAGGACCGCACCTCCATCATGGCCGGGGCTTTCGACAAGCCAACCGGCCTGAGGCTGACGAAGCACATCTTCTGCGCCGAGAAGGGCGACTACTACACGATTGACGACGGCTTGCCGCAGCTCGAGCGCAACGATCCGCGTCTGCGCGTTCTGGAAGAATGAACGATGTGTGGCGCTATCTGCGCCTACCGTGAACGAGGCCGCGGGCCTATCTTCGGCCAAACCGGAGACACGCCATGCCCCGCTTCCCGACGCTCTTCATTTCCCACGGCTCGCCCGACACGGCCGTCGCCAACACGGCCGCCGCTGCCTTCCTGAAGCGTTACGCCCAGTCATTGCCACGCCCCCGCGCGATCGTCGTTGCAAGTGCGCATTTCGAGGTCGAGGACGGGGTCGCCGTCAGTCGCGACGCGAAACCCGAAACCATCCATGACTTCGGAGGCTTCGCCCGGGAACTTTACGACATGCATTACGATGCGCCGGGTGATCCCGCCCTCGCCGACGAGATCGCGGCGGGACTTCGGAAGAAGGGCTTCGTCGCCGAAGCGGTCGACGGGCGCGGCTTCGATCACGGCACGTGGGTTCCGCTGATCCTGCTCTATCCGGAGGCGGACATCCCGGTGGTGCAGGTCTCTGTCGATCCCGCGAAGGGTGCGGACCATCATCTCGCGCTCGGCCGCGCGCTCGCGGCTCTGAGGGATGAGGATATCCTGGTGATCGGCTCCGGCTCCTTCACGCACAATCTCCGCGAAGCCTTCGTCGCGCTGCGCTCCGGCGAGCGTACGGCGACGATGCCCGACTGGGTCTCCGGCTTCATCGCCTGGATGGATGACCGCATCGCCGCAGGGGACGAGGCGAGCCTCGCCGGCTATCGCAGCCGCGCCCCCTACGCACGCGAAAACCACCCGACCGAAGAGCACCTGATGCCGCTCCACGTCGCCATCGGCGCGGCGGGCGAAGGCTGGCGCGCGGACAAGATCCACAGCAGCCACGAGTTCGGCGTTCTCGCGATGGAGGCCTACGCCTTCCATTGACGCCGCTGCGGCCGGATGTCACGCAGTGGTCTTTTCCTTATGATCCGCGACGCGATGCGATTCCGGGAGATCAGATGCTGCGCTTGATCAATGCGTTCCGCAACTCGTGGGCGGGGATTACCTATCTCGCCCGGCATGAGGCGGCCTTCCGCACGGAAGCCGTCCTGCTGGTGATCTCGGTCCCCGTTGCCTGGACCCTGGCCGACACCCTTTCCGCCTTCATCTGGCTCGTCGGCTCGATTCTCGTCATCATGATGGTCGAGATGCTGAACACGGGCATCGAGCAGGTCTGCAACGGCCTGAGCCGCAGCTACATGGAGGAGATCAAGGTCGCCAAGGACTGCGGCTCCGCCGCCGTCCTGTTTGCGACCATCCTCGCCGGCGCCGTCTGGATCGGCGCCCTGAAGACCGTGATCTTCGGCTGAGGCCGCCGCAATTCGATCCGCTGCATTGCAGCCGGTGAGGCGTCGCGATAGATCAAACGGCATGACCACAGCCCCTGCGACAGACCGGCTCCGCATCGCGGTTGCCCAGCTCAACCCCACCGTCGGCGACGTCTCCCGTAACCTCGCCAAGGCCCGTGCGGCCCGCGCGGATGCGGCGGCCGAAGGCGCCGACCTGGTCTTTTTCCCGGAGCTCTTCCTCTGCGGCTATCCGCCGGAAGACCTGGTGCTGAAGCCGGCCTTCCTTCGCGCCTGCCGCAAGGCGGTCGAAGCCTTCGCCGCCGATACGGGCGACGGCGGCCCCGGCGTCGTCATCGGCTTTCCGCGCAGCGACGGGCAGGGGCGCTACAATTCGGTCGCCGTCCTCGACGGCGGCAAGGTCATCGCCACGCGCGACAAGGTCGACCTGCCGAACTATGGCGAGTTCGACGAGAAGCGCGTCTTCGCCGCCGGCGAGATGCCGGGCCCGATCAACTTCCGCGGCGTGCGTATCGGCATTCCCGTCTGCGAGGACATCTGGGGCGACTTCGGCGTCTGCGAGACGCTGGCCGAGAGTGGCGCGGAGCTCCTCCTCGTGCCCAACGGCTCGCCCTATTATCGCGGAAAGCTCGATGTGCGCCACCAGGTCGTGATCCGCCAGGTGATCGAGAGCGGCCTGCCGATCCTCTACGCCAACCTCGCCGGTGGTCAGGACGAGCTCGTCTTCGACGGCGCCAGCTTCGCGATCAATGCCGACAAGTCGCTGGCCTTCCAGATGGGCGAGTTCGACGAGACGCTCGGTCTGACAGAATGGGCGCGAACCGCCGACGGCTGGGCTTGTGTCTCCGGTCCGATGGAGGCGATCCCGGAGGCGGAGGAGGCGGATTACCGGGCCTGCATGCTGGGCCTGCGCGACTACGTCAACAAGAACGGCTTCAAGTCCGTCGTACTCGGCCTTTCGGGTGGTATCGATTCCGCCGTCTGTGCCGCCCTTGCGGTCGATGCGCTCGGTGCGGAGCGCGTCCGCACGATCATGCTGCCCTACCGCTACACGGCCGAGACCTCGCTTTCCGACGCCGCGGACTGCGCCAAGGCGCTCGGCTGCCGCTATGACGTCGTGCCGATCGAGGAGCCCGTGAAGGGCTTCACGACGGCGCTTTCCGAACTTTTCGAGGGCACGGAGGAGGGGATCACCGAGGAGAACCTCCAGAGCCGCACGCGCGGCACCATCCTGATGGCCGTCTCGAACAAGTTCGGCGCCATGGTCGTGACGACGGGCAACAAGTCGGAAATGTCGGTCGGCTACGCGACGCTCTACGGCGACATGAACGGCGGCTTCAATCCGATCAAGGACCTCTACAAGATGCAGGTCTACGCGCTCGCCCGCTGGCGCAACCAGACGCGGCCGGCCGGCGCGCTCGGCCCCTGCGGCGAGGTGATCCCGCACTCGATCATCGACAAGGCGCCCTCTGCGGAACTCAGGCCGGACCAGAAGGACCAGGATTCGCTGCCGCCCTATCCGGAGCTGGACGACATCCTCGAATGCCTCGTCGAGCGCGAGATGGGAGCCGATGAGATCATCGCGCGCGGCCATCAGGCGGCCGTCGTCCACCGCATCGAGCATCTGCTCTACCTTGCCGAATACAAGCGCCGCCAGTCGGCGCCGGGCGTGAAGATCACGCGGAAGAATTTCGGCCGCGACCGGCGCTACCCCATCACCAACCGCTTCCGCGATCGCGAGTGAGATGACGCGATTGTCAGCAGCGCGCCGATCGACCCGGTGCTATGCTGACGCGGAGGGAAGAACGAAAATGCGCTGGCGCAACGACACGCGGTCCTACGGCCTGGTGACCGTCCTTTTCCATTGGGCGATCGCCATCCTCTTCCTCGTCCAGTTGCCGCTCGGCTACCTGACCCAGGCGACGCAGAACCGCCCGGTCCTGCAGTTCGATCTCTACCAGTGGCACAAGTCCCTGGGTCTCCTCATTCTCGCGCTGGCTGTCCCGCGCCTCGTCTGGGCGCTCGTCAATCCGCGGCCGGTCGAGCCGGAGGGCCTGACCGCCTCCGAACGCGCGGCCGCCCGTGCAGCCCACATCGTCCTCTATGCGCTGACCGTCTTCGTGCCGCTCGCCGGCTGGGCGGTCGTCTCGAGCTCCCCGCTCCGAATCCCGACCTATGCCTTCAACGCGGTCGTCATCCCGGACCTGCCGATTACCGTCTCCGATGCGCGGGAAGCGCTGTGGTCCAGCATCCACGCCTTCCTCGCCTATTCGAGCGCCTTCATCGCCGCCGTCCACATCCTGGCGGCGCTGCGCCATCACTTTCGCTTCAGGGACGCCGTCCTCATCCGCATGCTGCGGCCCGGACGCTCAGACCGCAGCCGTCGGGCCGTTTGACGCCGAAGCGTCAGGCATCATTTGTCCTTGGAACCGAGCCTCAGTCCATCGTCCGGGTCGGGAAAGAAGCGCGGGCCGACATGGCGCACGTTGCGCTCGCGCTCCGTCATCGGCCGTGCCTTGCTGTGCAGCGCCGGCGGCAGGCGATCGATCCCGGGTTCCGCATTCGAGAGCGCCTCGGAAAGATCCGGGATGCGGCCCTTCGGCGGCTCGGGCACCTGCATGATGGAAGGGGTGGCATCTGGCGCCGGCTGCTCGAACAGCGGTTCCTTGCCAGGCGAGGGCGGCCGCACCATGAGCGGAGACCTGTCCATCGGCGACAGGCTCGATATCCCGGCGGAACCGGGATCGGAAAATTGGCTCACGCCGAGGATCGGGGGCGGCGCATCGGCGCAGCCTTCGATCCGCATCTGCCGCGCGATATCGGCGCGCGCGCGGGCCGACGCCGCAGGGTTGGCCACCGTGGCGTCCTGGTCTGCCTCGTCGAGGCGCGATCGCACGTCGAGGATCAGCGAGGTCACGCGGCTGCAGGCGGCGCTGTTCGGGCCGTCCACCATGATGATGCTCCCCCGCGAGCAGCCGAGCGCCTCGGCGCGCCCTTCGAGGTCGCGAAGCTCGCCGAGAAGCGGCTCGCGGGACGGATCGACGAACGCTTGCGATCCGGCAGGCTCATGCGGGGCGGGGTCGGCGAGCGCATTGCGAAGGGCGTCGCACACCTCCGACGCGGACGCCGACGACAGCGGCCCTGCCGCCGCGGCGAGGGCCGCGCCGAGGCCAATGCGGATCAATCGGATGGAGCGCATGGATCTTCAGCTCTGCTCAAGCGGCGGCCCCCGGACATCGTTCCGCAAGAGGATAGCGCCGCCGCCTTTCACGAAGGTTGCGCCGCTCTCTAGGATCCGTCCCAAAAGGACAAGGCCGCGCCGGCGACATGCGCGGCGCGGCCTCCAGATCGGGATCGGCAGTGTCATGCCGATCGGAACAACCACGTGAAACTCAGCTTGAAGTGATCAGATATCCGGTCCCGCATGGTCCGGAAACATGTCGCGGATCTTGAAGGCCACTTCGGTGCGGTTCGTAGCCTTCAGCTTCTTCATGATGTTGCGGATGTGAACCTTCACCGTGCTTTCGCGCAGATTGAGTTCATAGGCGATGATCTTGTTGGCCTTGCCGCGGCGCAGCGCCTCGACGACAGCCATCTGGCGCGCCGTGAAGAGGCCGGACAGCGGCCGGTCGCTCGATGCGTTCGAATTGATGACCGAACGCATCGCCATGATGCTGCTCGCCGGCACGAAGATGCCGCCGGCGAGGGCGAGCTCGATGGCTTCTGCAGCGACGCTGATGCTGACGGTCGTCGGGATGAAGCCCTTCGCCCCGCATTCCAGCGCCTTGACGATCTGCGGAAGCTCGTCGGTGTCTGCGATCACCACGACCGGGACCGGATGCGCCTCGCTGACGATACGCGAGATGTCTCCGGCGATTCCGAGCTCGGTGATGCGCCGTGTCCCGATGTTGAGCAGGATCACTGCCCTCTGTTCACTGCGGGCGTTCGACCGCCGCCATTCGTCGACGGAGTTGAACGGCACGGTCTTGAAGTCGGGATTGTGGGCGACCAGGCTTCTTTCGAAGCATTCGCGCGCCAGTTGCCGGCTGTCGATGATGATGACCGTGGTTTCGACAACGTCGTCGTCGACGGTGTCTTCGAGACCGTTCGGCAGCTTGTTGGCCGCACCCTGAAGTGCACCGGCGGGCCGTGCTGCCTGATTCATGGACGAGATTGTGAGCATTCGCATGTACTCCCAGCGTGACAAGCCCCAAGTCGTTTTTTGAGCCACCCATCATCTCGACGACTGTCGCCATGTGTCGGAAGGTACTAGTTCCCCTCTATAATTATGAAACTATTTCCTCCTACCCCGGTTGATCAATACGTGAACCGAAGGCCGTTTCTTATGGATGGCATTTGTATGTTGGCTACGATGAAAGGATAACAACCTCGCTAATCGCTTTTCACTAACATTTGTTAAGGGAAAATTCATATTCGTTTGTGCGAAGGTGTATGGCCCCTCCCTCGAAAGGGGCGGCTTGCGGCCGACGGGACGCAATTCGTGCGCCTGTCGGCGGACGATCCGCCGCGCGCCCGATCCGTCCTTCGCTTTAGAGAAGCTGATCCGAACCGTGCTTCTTGAGGTAGCCGCCGTTGAACCCGGCGAACTCGCTCAGGCGCCGTTTGTCGTGGATGACGACGCTGCCATTCCGGAAGGTGACGTACTGAAGCTCACGCAGTTCCCGCAGCGTACGGTTGATGTGGATGGCCGTCATGCCGAGGGCGTCGGCGACGTCCGCCTGCGTCAGCGGGCATTCATACTCGAGGGTCGGCCCCGCCGTCGCAGGCGTGCTGCGCTCGGCGAGTTCCAGGAAGAGATGGGCCGTGCGCTTCGTCGCGTCGCGGCGGCCGAGGCTGACGATGCGTTCCATGCGGATCGCGCGCAGGCGCGCCGCGGCGGCCGCCAGATACTGCGCCCGGTCCGGCCAGCGCGACAGCAGGAGCCCGATCCCCTCGTTGGGGAACTCGAGGAGGGTGGCGTAGTCGACCGCATGCAGCGAGACGTGGCTCAGGCGGTCGATCGTCATCGGCTCGATGATGTCGCCCTTGAGGAAGATGTCGATGATCTGGCGGGTGCCGTTCTCGAGCTCCATCGCCGAAATGACCCAGCCGGACCGCACGACGCGCACCGTTCCCGACGCATCGCCCTGATGGACGATCGTGCTGTCCGGGGCATAGACCCTTTGGCGCACGCTCAGGAGTTGTGCCGCCTCGTCGGCGAAGACGCGATGGCTGTCGCTGTCCCTCTCGACGCACAGCAGCTGCTGCAGCTCGGGCGCGAGCTTCTGCTGATGCATCATGACGGCACCCCGAGCCGCATGCGGTCGGAGCCGCCGCGTTCTGAAACGTTCGGAAAAAACAAGAAGTCCCCGCTGGCCATCGAGTCTTGCCCCCACGCTACTGCAGCGCTTTGCGCGCCGGCATGTAAACGCTCGACCGCTCCTGCCCTATCCCTTCAAGCAGAAAAGGTCTTGCAATCAATCGAACCCTAACGATCGAAACAATTATCGCCAATTGTGCGAGAATTACAACCTATTCGCGCCCGAAAGAGGAAAATCCTTCGGACATACGGCTGTGGTACTCGGCTTTGCATCGGAAGTGGAAGTACAGGCTCGATGCGGTGGGATTTTGGCCGATCTGGGGCGGGCACCTACTCCTTTCGGAGAGGGGCAGGTGCGACCTGCACACCGCTGTTCGATCGGCCTACATCGCTCCGATCAGGCTTGCACGACGCGGTCGGCCCGACGTTTGGCTTTCACGCAGCGAATACCTTGTCTTCAGCTCATCCAGGACTTGTAGACTCGCGCGTGGGTGACAGCGGCGGACCGACCGCCTGCGGCCGGGTGAGCGATCGCCCGCCCGTCCATCTGTCGTGCCGGCATCAGGATGCCGACGCCACAAAGGACTATACGCCCCTTTTATCGGAGCGGCGAGAAGAAACCGGTCAATTTCTTCGGCACATTTCCCCGAACTGCTTTCTCCCGCTCCGGAAATGCCGTCATGCCTGCCGCAGCGGCTATGGCGGCGGCGGGAAAATCTTTGTAGGGACGGGGCTTGGCCGCTAGGCTCGCGGCCGGTGAAGCATCCGGCGCCCGGCGGCGGGCCCTGCGTGGACGGCGACATGAGCGATCTCGACGAAAAGCAGCGCGACGACCTTCTTGTGC
>JBQCEN010000111.1:0-7282 GCA_051960215.1 Pararhizobium sp. | reverse complement strand
GGCAGAAGCTTGAGCACGGCGCGGCGGTTATTGGGCGGACCGGGGAGGAGGAAGGTCTGGGCCGGCGGGCCCCAGCCCTGCTGCAGCCATGCGATGGTCGCCTCGCAGCCGCCGGCCGGCGCGTCGGGCGCGGTCGCCGCTTCGTGGGCGCTGGGTATGTGGGGGGTGTGGGGGGTGTTTCCGCGGGGGAAGACCCGCGGCGCCGCCTCGACCACGAGAACGTCGGCCCCCTTCCGCCGCGCCGCGATCGCCGCGCACAGCGCCGCGTTGCCGCCGCCCACCACCAAGACATCCGCGCGAAGGCGATCCGTTGCCATCTCAAGGTCCCGTCCGACGCCGCCGGCGTTTGCCCGACCGCGATTTGGTGGCATCCATACTATTGCACACTGTTGTATACAACAGCATAGTCCCGATTTCCGTGGTAGAGCGCGTTGCGCGGTACGGCTCGGGCGGAAGACGAGGCGAGGGACGGAGGATGGCTGTGGTCGAAAGAGCTGACTCGGGACGCGGGCGCGGCTCCGGCTCACGCGGAAGCAAGGCCTTCACGGCAATGCTCGAGCAGATCCGGAAGGGCGAGCTCAAGCCCGGCACGCGCATCCGCGAGGAAGATGTCGCCGCCGCCCTCGGCGTCAGCCGGACGCCTGTGCGCGAGGCGCTGACGCGCCTCCAGGCCCGCGGCCTCGTCGAGAACACCTCCGGCGGCCTGGCGATCGCAGAACTGGGCCGGGCGCAGACGATGGAGCTCTACGCGCTTCGGGCCGTGCTCGAAGGGGCCGCGGCGCGCTTCGCGGCGGAGAACGCCTCGCCCGGCGACCTCGCTCATATGGGCCATACCTGCGACCGCTTCGTCGCGCTCGATGGAACGCCTGGCGAGTTCGCGCGGCTCAACCGGCAGTTCCACGACGCGATCTACGAGGCGGCGCACAACCGCTACCTGCTCCGCATGCTGGAGGACCTGCACGATTCGCTCGCGCTGCTGCCCGACACGACCTTCGCCTTCCACGGCCGGCCGCAAGCGGCGAAGGCCGAGCACCTGGCGGTGCTGCAGGCGATCCGGGCGCGCGACCCCGATGCCGCCGAAGCCGCCGCCCGCGCCCACATCAACGCGGCGCGGGACGCCCGGCTGGCGCTGCTCTTCGACCGTGGCTGAGACGGTCGCGTAAGCGTGTTTCCATCATCGCGTGCGTCGAGATGGCATCTCGACGCGGGCGGTTTACTTGCCATGGATACTTTTGTATACACGAACCGACGCTGCACTCTCGGCCGCCGGCCGCAATCGATCCATCAGGGAGGATACCCATGTCAGCACGTCTCAAAGCCACGATCGCCGGAATGGCCGGCGCAGCTCTTCTTGCAAGCGCTGCCTTCGTCGCGCCCGCGCAGGCGGCCGACCTCACCATCCGCTTCGCCTGGTACATGCCGCCGAACACGCCAACCGCCGATCAGGGCGCGGCGATCGCCAAGAACATCGAGAAGGACAGCAACGGCAAGATCGCCGTCGAGACCTATCCGTCCGGCTCCCTCGCCAAGGAATCGACGATGGCCCAGGCGCTCGCCAACAACACGGCGAACATGGGCATCATGGCGATGCACTGGTGGTCGAGCCAGGAGCCGGCGCTCGAATGGGACACGATCCCCTTCCTCGTCAATGACGCGAGCGACCTGCTCAAGGCGGTCCACGGCAAGCTCGGCGAGGACATCAACAAGATCCTCAACAAGCACGGCGTCCAGATCATCGGCTGGGGCTTTTACGGCTACGCCGAGAGCTATGTGAACACCAAGCACACGATCAAGGTGCCGGACGACCTCAAGGGCCTGAAGATGCGCTCCGAGGGCACGCTCAACGGCCAGTTCCTGAAGGCGCAAGGAGCGATCCCCGTCGCCGTGGACTCGAGCGAAGTCTATACCGCCCTTCAGCGCGGCACGCTCGACGGCGCGGCCTCCGGCATGGCCTCGATCGTCTCGCGCAAGTGGTACGAGGTCGGCAAGTACATCACGCCGATCCACTACGTCCCGCTCGTCTACCCCGTCCAGGTCAACCTCGACTGGTGGAAGGGCCTGACGGACGAGCAGCGCAATACGATCAGCAAGGCGATCGCCGAGACCGAGCAGACGAACGTCCAGGCGATCGAGGACGACTTCAAGAACGACATCGCGATCGCCAAGAAGCAGGGTGACGAGATCTACACGCCGACGAAGGACGACCTCGCCAAGTGGAAGGCGGCGACCTACGAGGCGGCCGTGAAGACCTACCTCTCGCAGGCCGGTGATACCGGCAAGACCTTCATCGACGACGTCCAGCAGGCGCTCGGCGGGTCGGATTCCGGCGAGGCCAACCAGTAGTGCCGACCAACCTGCAAAGCCGGCCCTCCAGGGCCGGCCCCCTTTACCGCGCCGCCGGCATCGGCGACGCCTTCGCCGATTTCGTGGGGCATCTTGCGACGCTGGCCCTGCTTTGCCTGACGACGGGCATCGTCCTCGGCATCGTGCTTCGATGGGTCGGGATCGACAATTCCTGGACCTACGACTTCGATCTCTACAGCCTGGCCTGGGTGGCTTTCTCCGGCGCCGTCCTGACGGCGCGGCGCGACCGCCACGTGACGGCCGGCATTGCGCTGGAGCGGATGTTCACCGGCATGCCGAACCGCATCCTGCGCCGGTGCAGGGTCGTCATCGTCGTCGGCTTCCTCGTGCTGCTCGCGATCTCCGGCTGGTGGGACGCCGTCTCGAGCTTCCAGACCCATGAAACGACGATCGACATCGTGCAATGGCCGGTGTGGATCGCCAAGGCGGCCTTGCCCTTCGGCGCGGCCTTCTGGGCGCTTGCGGAACTTTCGAAGGCGATTCTCGGACGAGCCGGCAGCGGTCACGACGAGAGCTTCGGCGACTAGGCGTCTTCTGACGAGACGGCCGGGTTCCGTCGAGACGCGGCGGAACGAGGGGACGGGTCATGCCGGTGCTTCAGCGAGGTGCCGGAATGACCCTGGACATGGTTCCGGAGACGCATAGCCGCCTTCGGCGAGATCATGCTCCGGCAAAAGAGCAGATCGTGATGGTCGACGAGCGTTGTCGCGATCGAAGAGGGTTTTGACGGCCGCGCGCGGCCCGGAGGGTGTGTCCCGTGATTTTCCTGACGACGATCGTCGCGCTTTTCGTGTTCATGGCGCTCGGCGTTCCGATCGCCATCACGCTGATGATCAGCGGCCTGATCGGCTACATGCTGACGATCGGTTTCGTGCCGGGCCTGACGGCGATGGCGCAGGTCGCCAACGGCGACATCAACTCCTTCGTCATCAGCGCCATCCCGCTCTACATCTTCATGGGCCAGCTGATGCTGAAGGGCGGCTCCGGCCGTGATCTCTTCGATTTCGCCCAGAAGATCGTCGGGCGCCTGCCGGGCGGCCTCGGCGTGGCGGCGATCTTCGCCTGCGCGATCTTCGCGGCGATCTCCGGCTCCTCGACGGCGACCGTCGCCACCATCGGTTCGATCAGCATTCCGGAAATGCTCGAGCGCGGCTACAGCCGCAGGATGACCGCCGGCTCCGTCGCCGTCGCCGGCAGCCTCGGCATCCTCATCCCGCCGAGCATCTCCTTCATCCTCTATTCGCTGGTCACCAACGCGTCGGTAGGCAAGCTCTTCATCGCCGGCGTGCTGCCCGGCATCATGCTGGCGATCCTTTTTGCCGCCTATACGGTCTTCGCCAGTCTGCGCGAGGGCCGCAAACGCCCGGCCGAAGCGGCGGGCGCCGGCGGGGGCGGCTCCTTCCGGTGGCGGACGCTCGGCAGCATCGGCATGATCCTGATTGTGCTCGGCGGCATCTATCTCGGCTTCTTCACGCCGACCGAGGCGGCCGCCGTCGGCGTCGCCTATGCGCTGATCTTCACGGCCTTCATCACCCGCACGCTGTCGCTCTCGCTCTTCTGGCAGGCGGCGCGCGACAGCGTCGTGACCAGCGCCATGATCCTGATGCTCGTCGTCGGCGCCGGCTTCTTCGCCAACACACTGTCGCTGATGCGCGTGCCGCAGGACCTCGCCAACTGGCTCGACAGCCTGAACCTCGTTTCCTGGCAGTTCCTGATCGCCGTCAACATCCTCTACCTCATCCTCGGGATGTTCATGGATGCCTCGGCGGCGATCCTCGTGACGGTGCCGATCCTGCTTCCGGCGCTCCAGGCGCTCAACATCGACCTGATCTGGTTCGGCGTCATCCTGGTCATCAACATGGAGATCGGCGCGGTGACGCCGCCGGTCGGCATGAACCTCTTCGTCGTCCAGTCGCTGAGGGACGACTATACGATCCGCGAAGTGCTGATGGGCTCGCTTCCTTATGCGATGATGGGCCTGATCGGGCTTGCGCTCGTCATCATTTTCCCCGAGATCGCTCTTTATCTGCCGACGTCGGTGCGCTGACGCGCCGAGGCAAGGAGCGACGGGGGAGGGTCGATGGAAGGCGGAACGGTTCCGGAAGAGGCGCTGCGGCGACAGATCATCGCCGCATGCCTGCAGATGAACGCGCTCGGCATCAACCAGGGCACGTCGGGCAACATCAGCCTCCGTCACGGCGACGGGTTGCTGATCACGCCGACCGCCATTCCCTACGAGGAGATGCAGGTCGACGACATCGTGCGGCTCGGGCTCGACGGCAGCACCGAGGGCCGGCAGGCGCCCTCGAGCGAGTGGCGCTTCCACCGCGACATCATGATGACGCGGCCGGATGTCGGCGCCATCGTCCATGCGCATCCGCCCTATGCGACGACGATCGCCATCATGGAGCGCGACATCCCCGCGATCCACTACATGGTCGCTGCTGCCGGCGGGGCGACGATCCGCTGCGCCCCCTATGCGACCTTCGGCACCGAAGAACTCTCGCGCCACGCCGTCGCCGCACTCGAAGGCCGCAAGGCCTGCCTGCTCGCCCACCACGGCATGATCGCCGCCGGCCGGAGCCTCGCGAAGGCGATGTGGCTTGCCGTCGAAGTGGAGGCGCTCGCGCGCCAGTATCACGGCTGCCTGCAGATCGGCGAGCCGCCCGTGCTCCCGGATGACGAAATCGAGCGGGTCTTGGCGAAGATGGAAGGCTACGGCCGCAAGGACTGACCGGGCATCGCTCAGGTGGATCGGTGGCGCTACATGCCCCAGCGGTTCTTGTTGCGGAACAGGCCGCGGTCGATCTGGCGGTGCCGGTATTCGAGGTCGATCGCCGAAGTGGCCTCGTTGAGATGGGCCTCTTCCTGCGCGCGCACCGGATCGTAGTCGAGAAGGCTGCGGACGCGTTTGACGAACTTGTTCATGACTTTCTCCTTTGCTCTCGCGGAGAAAGATATGGATCGTGCTGCGCTGCACAATCGCCTCTTTGGCGATAGCTCCCATGCATGCCGTGCAACCGCCGCTCGGGCGCGAGAGCCGGGCCTCAGCCGCTGGAGCCGATCTGCAGGTCCTTCTCGGTCTTGTGGAGCAGTTCGGTCATCGTCTGCCGCGCCGCCGCGGCGTCGCGACGTCGGACATGCTCGACGATCGCCTCGTGCAGCGACAGCGCCTCGACATGCGATTCCGCAAGCCGCGTCGACCGCTCGAATGTGACGAGGAGCGCGGTGCGGATCGTGTGCGCCAGTTGCTCGAGGAAGATGTTGCCGCTGGCGCCGAGCAGCGCCGTGTGGAAGTCGACATCGGCGCTGCAGCAGGCGTCGATGTCGTCGGGCAGGTTGTCGCGCATGCGGTGATAGGCGTCCTCGATTGCCGCGAGCTGGCGCGCCGATGCGGCTTTCGCGGCCAGTGCCGCGGCTTCCGGCTCGATGATCCGGCGGAGCACGAGGAGGCTCTCGCCGATGTCGCGCGCGATCGTGCCGTCGAGCAGCCAGCCGAGCACGTCACGGTCGAGCAGGTTCCATTCCGAGCGCCGATTCACGCGCGTGCCGGCGCGCCGGCGCGAGTCGACGAAACCCTTGGCGGAAAGCACCCGCATCGCCTCCCGCACCGTCGTGCGGCTGGTGCCGAGTTCCTCGGCCAGGGTCTCCAGCCCGGGGATGATCTCGCCCTGCGGGTATTCATTCGTGAGGATGCGCCGCACGATCGTGTCGACCACGCTCTGGTGGATGCCCTTGGCCTCCGCCGGTCTCGTCTCGAGGAGGATTTCTGCGGCATGATCGGTCGGCATCGGCTCTCCGGCGTCGGATCTTCAAGTCCGCTCAAAGTGAGTGGCGTGGAGGATTTGCGCAAGAGGTCGCCGGACGAGTTGCCGCAAAAGTCCGATGTGGAACATCAAAGATCATATTTATTGACAGGGCAAACGCGCCGCCTATTGTCCGCCGAAGCGCGAGCCGGAGGAGGCAGGGACATGGCGGAGAATGCGCAGCCGGCGTCACGCGATGCACGCGCGGCCGCTGTGCGCGCCGGCCCCGCTGGCCTCACTCTCCATGCGTCGGCCATCGACGTCCGCGTCAGCGCAGCCGGCGGTGCGATCCTCTCAGCTGAACGGGCCGGCGTTCCGTTTCTGCGTTCTTATGCGGGACCAGCCGGCGCAGCCTTCGACGCCCGCAACGCGGCTTCCTTTCCGCTCGTTCCCTTCGGTAATCGCCTCGAGCGCAACGGCTTTTCCCTGAATGGCCTCTCCTATCGGCTGGAACCGAACACGCCGGACGATCCGCTCTATCTCCATGGCGACGGCTGGCTTGCGGATTGGCAGGTGCTTGCCCAGAGCGAGGAGAAGGTCCTGCTCGGCCTCGATTTCGCGTCCGCCGGCTCGCCCTATGTCTATCGCGCCCGGCAGACGATCGCCGTCGACCCCGGCGGCCTGACGATCGACCTCCACGTCGAGAACGGGGCGACTGTCGCCTTGCCCTTCGGCCTCGGTCACCACCTCTTCCTGCCGCTGACGCCGCGCACCACGCTCGCGGCGCCGGCGGATGCTTTCTGGAGCGAACGAAGCTGCCACCTGCCGGACCGCAGGGAGCGGCGCCCGGTGGAACTCGATTTCGACGCGCCGCGCGGGCTTCCCGGTCGCTGGGTCAACAACGGCTTCGACGGCTGGACCGGCCAGGCCCGCGTCGTCTGGCCGGAAACCGACCTGTCGCTCGAGATCGAGGCCGACGCGCCGTTCGACCGCTATTTCCTGTTCCTGCCGAACGGCGCCTATGGCGACGCCGGCGACTATTTCTGCTTCGAGCCGATGACCCACGCGGCGAACGGCCATCACCTGCCCGACCTCGGCGGCCTCAGGCTGCTTGAGCCGGGGGATGGGATGGCGGCGCGCCTGCGGCTCACGGTCGGCCGGAGCACTGACGG
>JBQCEN010000110.1:0-3689 GCA_051960215.1 Pararhizobium sp. | reverse complement strand
GCACGTCCTGGACGATCGGCAGGTTCGCGGTCTTGATGCCGCGATTGGCGAGGTAGATGCTCGTCGGCGTCTTCGACGTGCGCGAGATGCCGACGAGGACGATCTCGGCGTCGTCGAAGTCGTCGGGGAACTGACCGTCGTCATGGTCCATCGTGAAGTTCAGCGCCTCGATACGCCGGAAATATTCCGCGTTCATCACGTGCTGGGCGCCGACACGGCCCTTCGACTGGATGCCGAGATAGGACTGGAAGACGTTGATCACCGGCTCGAGGACCGAGACGCAGGGCAGGCCCATGTCCTGGCATGCGCGGTCGACCGTCGTCGCCAGCTCCCGGTCGACGATCGTGTAAAGCACGATGCCGGGGGCACCATCGATCGCGTCGAGGACCGCCGACAGCTGCTTCTTCGTACGGATCAGCGGGTAGACGTGCTCCAGCGCCTGCGAATGCTGGAACTGCGCCGCCGCCGCCCGCCCTGCGGCCATCAGCGTCTCGCCGGTGGAGTCGGAGATCAGGTGCAGGTGGAAGTAGTTTTTCGGCTGCTCCACACGATTCACCACGCCCTGTTGAAAACCATGGACGGGACAGGCGTAGCGAGCGAGGCGGTCGCTTGGCAAGGGAAACGGGCCGCCGTTTTCCACATCCCGCCATGGCGCGAAAAGCCTTGGGGCGGCGGAGTCGAAATCGTGGAGAAACCGATGTTCCTCCCGGAAAGCCACTGTTCGTCCACAGGAAAGGCCGCCTCGTGCCTCGCTTCAAGCTACTAAGGCGGAAAGGATTTTTGCCGTTATGCCCGATTTGGGGAGGTGATGACTGATCGGCGTCCCGACAGCTCTGCTCATTTCCGCGGTCGTGGACGAAGACGGGCTCGCTGTTAATCCTTGAATCCCACCGACTCTTAGAAATAGAAACCTTTTCAGATCTCGTTTCTTTTATGGAAGACGGTAGGGACGACGCGTGGGGACAGGCCGCAAGCTCATGAGAGTGCTCGATGGCGAGACGGTCTTTCCTCCTCCTGTCTGGATCATGCGGCAAGCGGGGCGGTATCTCCCCGAATACCGGGAAACGCGGCGGAAGGCCGAAAGTTTCCTCGACCTCTGCTATAGCCCGGAGCTTGCGAGCGAAGTGACGCTGCAGCCGATCCGGCGCTTCAGCTTCGACGCCGCGATCCTGTTCTCCGACATCCTCGTGATCCCCGACGCGCTGAAGCGCGGCGTCCGCTTCATCGAGGGCGAAGGTCCGGCCATGGAGCCGATCGACGCGCAACAGATCGGCGCGCTTCGTCCGGAAGGCGTCCTCGACCATCTTGCGCCGGTGATGGAGACGGTTCGGCGGGTGCGCGGGGAATTGCCGGACGAGACGGCGCTTCTCGGCTTCTGCGGCGCGCCCTGGACCGTCGCAACCTATATGATCGCCGGGCGGGGCACGCCGGACCAGGCGCCGGCGCGGCTCTTTGCCCATCGCGACCGGCCGGCCTTCGAGGCATTGCTCGCGCTGCTTGCCGACGTCTCGGCGGACTATCTCGTCGCGCAGCTGGAGGCAGGTGCGGACGCCGTGCAGATCTTCGATTCCTGGGCGGGCGTCCTCGACGAGGAGGGTTTCGAGGCCTTCGCCGTGAAGCCGGTGCGTCGGATGGTCGAACGGGTGCGCCGGTCGAAGCCGCAGGCGAAGATTATCGCCTTCGCCAAGGGCGCCGGTGTTCGTCTCGCCGGGTATCGGGCGAAGACCGGCGCGGATGCGGTCGGACTCGACTGGATGGTGCCGCTCGACTTCGCGCGGACGCTGCAGGCGGAAGGAGCGGTGCAGGGAAACCTCGACCCGACACGCCTCGTCGCCGGCGGCCGGGCGCTTGACGCCGGGATCGACGCCATCCTCGAGGCGCTCGGCAACGGGCCGCTGATCTTCAATCTCGGCCACGGGATCACGCCCGATGCCGATCCTGGGAATGTGGCGCGGCTCGTCGCCCGGGTGCGCGGGGCATGAACGCGACGGCCGATCCGCGCCAGGCCGGCGCCGCCTCGGGCCGCAAGGCCGCACTGCGGGCCGGCTTCGCGATCCTTGCGCTCGTCCTCCTGCTCGTCGCCCTCTTCACCGTCAATCCGGCGCGGCTCTTCGTCTGGGTGAAGGCGATCCACGTGATCGCGGTGATCTCCTGGATGGCGGGCATGCTCTATCTGCCGCGGCTCTTCGTCTACCATTGCGACGCCGAGAAGGGGTCGGTCCAGTCGGAGACGTTCAAGGTCATGGAGCGGCGGCTCCTGCGGCTGATCATCAACCCTGCGATGATCCTGAGCTGGGTGCTCGGCCTCTGGATGGCCTACCAGATCTATCCCTTCGGCGGATGGCTCTGGGTGAAGCTCGCCGCCGTCGTCGGGCTCAGCGCCGTGCACGGCACATTCGCGAAGGGCGTGCGGCTCTTCGCCGAGGATCGCAACGACAAGTCGCCGCGCTACTGGCGGCTCATGAACGAGGTCCCGACGGTGCTGATGATCATCATCGTCATCATGGTGATCGTGCAGCCGTTCTGAGCCGGTTGCAGGAAACGTCGCTTTCGTCGGAAACGCGATGGCGAGGCGCCGGAGCGGGAAGGATCGTCGCAGGCGAGGCGATTTCGCCGAGGCGCCCCTTGCAGGGTTTCGCGCGACTCGCTATTTTTCTGGAACTTCCTTTCAGTGCAAGCGTCGAGTGGACTGACGGCCTGCGGCACCGCCAAGCAGGCATATTCTCCCGAACGCGCTCGCCTCTCCCCTCGCATCGCAACATAAAGACTGGTCCTCTTCATGCAGGAAATGAAGCTACAAGAGCTCAAGAACAAGACGCCGACCGACCTGCTCGCGTTCGCCGAATCGGTCGAGGTCGAGAACGCCAGTGTCATGCGCAAGCAGGAGCTGATGTTCGCGATCCTGAAGCGGCTTGCCCTCCAAGATGTGGAGATCATCGGCGAAGGGGTGGTCGAGGTGCTGCAGGACGGCTTCGGCTTCCTGCGCTCGGCGAATGCGAACTACCTGCCGGGACCGGACGACATCTACATCTCCCCCTCGCAGATCCGGCGCTTCTCGCTGAAGACGGGCGATACCGTCGAAGGTCCGATCCGCGGGCCCAAGGAATGCGAGCGCTACTTCGCTCTCCTCAAGGTCAACACGATCAATTTCGAGGATCCGGAAAAGATCCGCCACAAGGTCCACTTCGACAACCTGACGCCGCTCTACCCCGACGAGCGCTTCAAGATGGAGCTCGAAGTCCCTACGTCGAAGGACCTGTCGCCGCGCGTCATCGATCTCGTGGCGCCGCTCGGCAAGGGCCAGCGTGGCCTGATCGTCGCGCCGCCGCGCACCGGCAAGACGGTGCTGCTCCAGAACATCGCCCATTCGATCACCGCCAACCACCCCGAATGCTACCTGATCGTCCTGCTGATCGACGAGCGGCCGGAGGAAGTGACCGACATGCAGCGCTCGGTGAAGGGCGAGGTCGTCTCCTCGACCTTCGATGAGCCCGCCTCGCGCCACGTCGCGGTCGCCGAAATGGTGATCGAGAAGGCGAAGCGCCTCGTCGAGCACGGCCGCGACGTGGTCATATTGCTGGATTCGATCACGCGTCTCGGACGCGCCTACAACACCGTGGTGCCGTCTTCCGGCAAGGTGCTGACCGGCGGCGTCGACGCCAATGCGCTGCAGCGGCCGAAGCGCTTCT
>JBQCEN010000109.1:0-5467 GCA_051960215.1 Pararhizobium sp. | reverse complement strand
GGCCCGTATTACGTCAGGCGGGTCAAGGCGGTGATGGACGGCACCTGGAAGTCGCAGTCGATCTGGGACGGCCTGAAGCAGAACATCCTGATCATGGCTCCCTACACGAACATGCCGGACGACGTGAAGAAGTTGGCCGAGGAAACCCAGAAGAAGATCGAGGGCGGCTTCAACCCGTTCACCGGCCCGGTCTACAAGCAGGACGGCTCTCTCTGGCTGAAGAAGGGCGAGGTCGCCGAAGACAAGGTGCTGCTCGGCATGAACTTCTACGTGAAGGGCATCGACGACAAGCTGCCGCAGTAACGGTTGCTTCGATCGGAAACGTAAAAGGGCGCCGGGCAACGAGACCGGCGCCCTTTTTCGCGTTTGGCACCACCCCGTACGTCATGGTCGGTCTTGTACCGACCATGACGTACGGGGCCTGCTGGGAGGCGTATGCGGATCCTCGAGACAAGCTCGAGGATGACGGCGGTGAGAGGCGACCGTTCCGGCGTCAACGACCACTCCTGATCAGGCGCGGACGCGGCCATCCTTCCTGAGGTCGGAATAGGTGTCGTCGAGCGTCTTCGCGGCGAGACGGACGAGCTCGTCTGCCTCCTCATGGCTGAGCACGAGCGGCGGCGAGATGATCATGCTGTCACGCACGTGCCGCATGACGAGGCCGTTCTGGAAGGCGTGCTCGCGAGCCAGCGTGCCGACGGCACCGGGCTTTTCAAAGCGCCGCACGAGGTCCTTCTTGTCCGGAACGAGCTCGATCGCTCCCAGAAGTCCCGTCATCCGCGCCTCGCCGACGAGCGGATGATCGGCCAGTGACTGCCAGCGGCTCTGGAGATAGGGGCCGATGTCGTTGGCGACGCGCTCGACGAGCTTCTCGCGGCGCATGATCTCGAGATTTGCGAGCGCCGCCGCGCAGCAGGCGGGATGGCCGGAATAGGTATAGCCATGGGAGAACTCGCCGCCGGCATGGAAGGCCTCGGCAAGCCGATCGGAGACGACGACCCCGCCAATCGGGAGGTAGCCGGAGGAGAGCCCTTTGGCGATCGACATCAGGTCCGGCTTCGTGCCGTAGAATTCGCAGCCGAACCATTCCCCGGTGCGCCCGAAGCCGCAGATCACCTCGTCGGAGACGAAGAGGATGTCGCGCTCGTCGAGGATGCGCTTCACCTCCGGCCAATAGGTATCCGGAGGAATGATGACGCCGCCCGCTCCCTGGATCGGCTCGGCGATGAAGGCGGCGACCTTGTCATTGCCGAGCGCATCGATGGCGCGGCCGAGCTCGCGTGCGGCCCATATCCCGAACGCCCCGGGACCCATGCCCTTCGCCATGCCTTCGCCGAACCAGTAAGGCTGGTCGATGTGGTGAACGTCCGGCAAGGCTCCGCCCTGGGCGTGCATGGCCGCCATGCCGCCGAGGGAGGCGCCGGCGACCGTCGAGCCGTGGTAGGCGTTCTTGCGACCGATGATGATCGTCTTTTCGGGCTTGCCGACGAGCGACCAATAGGTCCGCACCATGCGCACGATGGTGTCGTTCGCATCAGATCCGCCCGTGCCGTAAAAGACCATGTGCATATGATCCGGCGTGATCTCGGCAAGCGTTTGCGAGAGCTCGATGACCTTCGGATGCGTCGTCTTGAAGAAGGTGTTGTAGTACGAGAGCTCGCTCATCTGGGCGCGCACCGCCTCGACGATCTCCGGGCGGCCATGGCCGACGTTGACGCACCAGAGGCCGGCCATGCCGTCGAGGATGCGATTGCCGTCGCTGTCCCAGAGCCAGACTCCGTCGGCGCGCGTGATGACGCGCCTTTCGCCGACGGTCATGGAGCCGTGGTCCGTGAAGGGATGGAGGTGGTGGCGATGATCGAGGGCCTTCAGATCGTCGGTGGAGAGGTTCGCGAGCATGACATCTCTCCTTCCGCTTACGATCCGGCGAAGACTGAGCACAGAATGCGAGGACGGACAAGGTCAGCGCGGCGGCGACCGTGGCCCGAGCTTCGCAGCCTCCTCGACGATGCACGCGACCCGACGGCTCCGCCGGGCTCCAAAGTCCTTCAGCCTCGTTCGGGCTCGCGGAGGAGATGGATGCGGCAGGGCTCACCGGCTTCCGCGGCCGGCGCGCGCGGTGGACGGACGATCAAGGCGCCCGCCTCCGCGAAGACCTTCATCATCGACGAATCCTGCCGGCTGAACGGCGTTGCGATCCAAGCGCCGTCGCTGCGGACGGCGAGGCGGGCACGGACATAGTCCTGACGTTCGTCGTTCTCCGGCATTGCGCAGCCGAGCAGGGCCGGGCGCTGCCTGTCGTCGTCCGGCAGCCCGGCGAGGCGGCGGACGAGCGGCCTGAGGAAGAGCTCGGCACAAACCATGCTGGAGACCGGGTTGCCGGGAAGCCCGAGAACGCGGCGCCCATCGAGCCGGCCGAACATCAGCGGCTTGCCCGGCCGCATCGCGATCTTCCAGAAATCGAGCGCCATGCCGCGCGCCGTCAGCGCCTGCCGCACGAGATCGTGCTCGCCGACGGAGGCCCCTCCGAGCGTCACGAGGATGTCGGCATTTTCCTCCTCGGCTCGACTGACCGCCGCGCCGAGGGCCGCATCGCTGTCGCCGGCGATCCCCAGGTCCATGACCGCGCCGCCGGCTTCGCGCACGAGGGCGGCGACGCCGTAGCTGTTGGAGGCGATGATCTGCGCCCGTCCGAGCAGGCCGCCGGGGGCGACCAGTTCGTCGCCGGTCGCGAGCACGGCAATACGCGGCTTGCGGCGCACCGGCAACATCGGATGGTTCATGGCCGCCGCCAGCGTCAGCCGCCCGGCGTCCATCTGTGCACCTGCCGCAATGAGCGTCTCGCCTTCGTGGAAGTCGAGGCCGAGCGGCCGGATATGCCGGCCCTTCGCCGTCGCGTCGAGTGCGCGGATGCGGCCTTCGCCGGCAGGCTCCGTATTCTCCTGGATGAGGACGGTGTCTGCGCCCGCAGGCAGCGGCGCGCCCGTGAAGATCCGCACCGTCTGGCCCGCACCGACGTGACCGGAGAAGGCATGGCCGGCCGCAGAGTTCCCGATGACGGAGAGTTCCGTCGGCACCGCGGCGATGTCGGCAGCCCGCACCGCGTAGCCGTCCATGGCGGAGGCCGAGAACGGCGGCTGCGTCCTGAGCGCGACGAGGTCCTGCGCAAGAACGCGCCCGCCGGCCTCGTGCAGCGGAACGCGCTCCGCCGCGTCGAGCGGGGCTGCATCGGAAAGCAGGCGCGCCAGGGCCTCCTCGACGGGCAGGAGCGCCATCAGCGGCTCCAGTCGCCGGATTTGCCGCCGGTCTTGGAGACGAGCCGGATGCCCGTGATCTCCATGCCTTTGTCGACGGCCTTCGCCATGTCGTAGATCGTCAGGCAGGCGACGCTGACGGCCGTCAGCGCCTCCATCTCGACGCCGGTCTTCCCCGTCAGCCGGGCCGTCGCCTCGACGCGCAGGCCCGTTCCGTCCTCGCATTCGGCGATCTCGACGGCGACCTTCGTCAGCATCAGCGGATGGCAGAGCGGGATGAGGTTGGCCGTCTGCTTGGCCGCCATGATGCCGGCGAGCCGGGCCGTGCCGATGACGTCGCCCTTCTTCGCGTTGCCTTCGCGGATGAGCTTGAGCGTCTCCACGGCCATCAGGACGCGACCCTCGGCGATGGCCGTGCGGCTCGTTTCCGCCTTTTCTCCGACGTCGACCATGTTGGCCTCGCCGGACTGGCCGAGATGGGTGAGGCGCGTCTCCGGCATTCCGCTCATTCCGCGGCGACGCGGGTTGCTGCGCCGGTCAGAAGCGCCCGCGTCGCCGCCTCGACGTCGGCCTGCCGCATGAGGCTTTCGCCGACGAGGAACGAGGAAATGCCGCTCTTCGCGAGCCGTTGGCAGTCCGCGTGCGTGAAGATGCCGCTTTCGCCGACGAGGAGCCGGCCTTCGGGAACCATCGCTGCCAGCCGCTCCGACGTCGCGAGGTCGACCTCGAAGGTGCGCAGGTTCCGGTTGTTGACGCCGATCAGCGGCGAGGAGAGGGCAAGCGCACGCTCCATCTCCGCAGCGTCATGCACCTCCACGAGCACGTCCATTCCGAGCTCGTGCGCCGTCTCCTCCAGCGCGCGCGCCGTGGCGTCGTCGACCGCCGCCATGATGACGAGGATCGCATCCGCGCCGAAGCTGCGGGCCTCGTGGACCTGATAGGTGTCGAAGAGGAAGTCCTTGCGCAGGGCCGGCAGGGATACCGCCTCGCGTGCGGCCATGAGGAAGGCCGGCGCGCCCTGGAAGGAGGGTGCGTCCGTTAGCACCGACAGGCAGGCCGCGCCGCCGGCCTCGTAGGCGCGGGCGAGCGCCGGCGGGTCGAAATCCGCCCGGATCAGACCCTTTGACGGGCTCGCCTTCTTGATCTCCGCGATGAGCCCGAATTCGCCCGCCTGCTGCCGGGCGGTCAACGCCCGGTAAAAGCCGCGCGGGGCCGAGACGTCGCAGGCCGCCCGCTTAAGCTCGGCCAGCGGCCGCGCCGCCTTGGCGGCCGCAATCTCCTCGCGCTTGTAGCGTTCGATCTTGCTCAGGATATCGGCCAAGACGCGGGTCTCCGGATCAGGCGGGCAGGGCATGGGCGTTCTAGACGGCGACGAGCTTCTCGAGCGCCGCGAGCGCCGCGCCATTGTCGACGGCCGCAGCCGCCATGTCCACACCCTCCCGCAGCGACTCGGCCTTGCCGGCGACGACCAGCGCCGCGCCGGCATTAAGCAGCGCGATATCGCGATAGGGGTTCCTGACGCCCGTCAGCACCGCCCGCAACGCCGCCGCATTATGGTGGCCGTCGCCGCCGCGTAGTGCATCGAGCGGCACGCGGTCAAAACCGAGGTCGCAGGCGTCGATCTCGACGGTCCGGATGATCCCGTCCTCAAGGATCGCGACGTTTGTGATGCCGGTCGTCGTCATTTCGTCGAGACCGGCGCCGTGGACGACCCAGACGCTCTTCGAGCCGAGATCGCGCAGCACCTCGGCAAGCGGCACGACCCATTGCGGCGCGAACACGCCAAGCAGCTGGTGCCGGACGCCCGCCGGGTTTGCGAGCGGCCCGAGGAGGTTGAAGATCGTTCGCGTGCCGAGTTCGACCCGCGACGGCCCGACATGCCGCATGGCCGAATGATGCGCCGGCGCGAACATGAAGCCGACCCCCGCCTTCGCGATGCAGGCGGCGATGCCCTCCGGCGAGAGCTCGAGATTGACGCCGAGGGCGGAAAGGGCGTCGGCCGTCCCCGATTTCGACGAGAGGGCACGGTTGCCGTGCTTGGCGACCGGCACGCCGGCGCCGGCGACGATGAAGGCGGCCGCCGTCGAGACGTTGGAGGAGCCCGAAGCGTCGCCACCGGTGCCGACGATGTCGATCGCGCCGTCGGGCGCGACGACCGGCACCAACTTCGAGCGCATCGTCGGGACGGCACCCCCGAGCTCGTAGACGGTCTC
>JBQCEN010000108.1:0-16602 GCA_051960215.1 Pararhizobium sp. | reverse complement strand
GGTGGAACATCTTCATCGCCGCATCGTTCGGCATCCCATGAGCGGGAAGCGCACCCAGCGCACCTGGAAGAGAACCCAGCCGCCGCACGGTGTGCGCCTGCCGGATCAGGGTCGCTACAACCGCTGAGCGCGCTGCAGCATCTTCTTCTTCAGCAATGACTTCAATGACAACGGGAACAATCGCCGGCGCCGTCGGTTTGGTGGTCCCGAATGGCGTTTGGCATCAAGGATTAAAGAGGAGCTTCCGTGAGCAAAAAGGTCCTTATCACCGGCGGTTGCGGTTTCATTGGCCGATATGTCGCCGAGGAGATGCTGGCAAAAGGTCATCGCGTTCGTGTCCTCGACAGCCTGGTGGAGCAGGTCCACGGCGGGACCGCGTCGTCGATTGCGGAAGACGTCGAATGCCTCGTCGGTGACATGCGCGACCCGGAGATGGTGAAGAAGGCCGTCGACGGTGTCGACCACGTCATCCACCTCGCCGCCGAAGTCGGCGTCGGGCAGTCGATGTACGAGATCGCCCGCTATGTCGGTGCCAACGACCTCGGGACGGCCGTGCTCCTCGAAGCGCTGATCGACCGGCCGGTCGAGAGCCTCGTCGTCGCCTCGTCGATGAGCGTCTATGGCGAGGGCCGCTACGAGAACGCCGACGGCGAGCCCGTCGACCACGTCCGCCGGCGGAAGGAAGACGTGCAGGCCGGCCGCTGGCAGCCGAAGGACGGGAAGGGGCGGGTGCTGAAGCCCGTTCCGACCGACGAGGAGAAGCCGGTCGATCTGGCGTCGATCTACGCCCTGACGAAATACGCGCAGGAGCGCGCCGTCCTCCTCATCGGCGAGGCCTACGGCATGCGCGCCACCGCACTCAGGCTCTTCAACGTCTTCGGCGCCGGACAGGCGCTTTCAAATCCCTATACCGGCGTGCTCGCCAACTTCGCCTCGCGGCTCGCGAACGGCCAGCGCCCGATGATCTTCGAGGACGGGGAGCAGCGTCGCGATTTCGTGCACGTCCGCGACGTGGCGCGCGCCTTCCGCCTCGCCATGGAGCAGCCGCGGGCGGCCGGCCACGTCATCAACGTCGGCAGCGGCGAGGCTTACACCATCGCCGACGTCGCCCGGCTCGTCGCCGAGGCGCTCGGCGTACCGGAGCTGCAGCCGGATATCCTTCAGAAGGCGCGCGCCGGCGACATCCGCAACTGCTTCGCCGACATCGCCAAGGCGCGCGATCTCCTCGGCTTCGAGCCGCAGCATCGCCTGGAGACCTCGCTGGCGGAATTCGCCGAGTGGGTCGCCGGATCGGCGGCGGTTGATCGCGGCGAGGAGATGCGGCGCCATCTCGAACAGCGGGGGCTCGTGGCATGACGAAAGCGCGGCACAGCGGCAAGGGCGGCCGGAGCGACTTCGGCTTCGTCGAATGGTTCAGGCCCGGGGAATACGAGCGTGTCGAGGCGGAACTCGACGACATGGCGGGCACCGGCGCGACCTATCTGCGCTCGCATCTCTCCTGGGCGGAATACCTCGCCCCCGGCGGGCCGGAATGGTTCGGCTGGCTCTTCCCGAAGCTCGCCGAGCGCTTCGAGGTCCTGCCCTGCATCCACTATACGCCGCCGTCGATGTCGCGCACCGGCAAGACGTCGGGCGCGCCGAAGCGGCTGCGCGACTACGCCGACTTCGTCGACCACGTGCTGACGCAATACGGCCGGCATTTCCCGAGCATCGAGCTCTGGAACGAGCCGAACAACCTGCTCGATTGGGACTGGCGCGAGGACGGCGACTTCTCGCTGTTCTGCGAGATGGTCGGCGCGGCCGCGCACTGGGCGCAGGCGCGCGGCTGGCGCGCCGTCCTCGGCGGCCCCGCCCCCTTCGATCCGCTCTGGCTCGACCTGATGGGCGAGCGCGGCGTGCTCGGCGTCGTCTCGGCCGTCGGCTTCCACGGCTTCCCGGGGACCTGGGACAGCGAGCGCGGAAGCTGGGGTGGCTGGGACCTGCATCTCGGCGAGATGCGCACGATCCTCGACCGCTACAACCGCGACGCCGAGATCTGGATCACAGAGACGGGCTACGCCACGTGGCGCAACGACGAGGCCGAGCAGGTCCGGCGTTTCGTCGATGCGATGCAGGTGCCGGCCGACCGCGTCTACTGGTCTGGCTGGCAGGACATCCCGCGCGACGTCGCGGTGCAGGAAGGCCATCTCTTCGACATCCGCCACTACCATTTCGGTGCCTGCGATGCGGAAGGCCGGCCGAAGCTGCTCGCACGGCTCCTGCGCGAAGGCGGCATCGCAAAGACGCGCGAGATTACCTCGCTCTCGGCTCCGGCGCTCGCCGGACGTGCGGCGCCGGTGCTCGTCACCGGCGGCAGCGGCTTCATCGGCTGCAACCTCGCCGACAGCCTGCTCGAAGACGGCGAGGAAGTCGTCGTCCTCGACAACATGAGTCGTCCGGGCGTCGAGCGGAACCTCGCCTGGCTGAAGGAGAAGCATGGCGAGCGCGTGCACCCACTCGTCACCGACGTGCGCGATGCGGCTTGTGCCGACGCGGTCGTCGGCGACGTCAAGGCGGTGTTCCACTTTGCGGCGCAGACGGCAGTGACGACCAGCCTCGACAACCCAACGCAGGATTTCGAGACGAATGCCCGGGGCACGCTCAACATCCTGGAGGCGATCCGCCGTTCCGGCCGCAGGACGCCGATCATCTTCTCCAGCACGAACAAGGTCTATGGCGGGCTCGAGGACCTGAAGACCATGGCGCTCGACGAGCGCTATGTGCCGGCGGACCGCAAGATCCGGCAATACGGCATCGGCGAGGACCGGCCTCTCGACTTCTGCACGCCCTATGGCTGCTCGAAGGGTGTCGCCGACCAGTATGTGCTGGACTACGCGGCCTCCTACGGCCTGCCCTCGGCGGTGCTGCGCATGAGCTGCATCTACGGGCCGCGCCAGTTCGGCACCGAGGACCAGGGGTGGGTGGCGCATTTCCTGATCAAGGCGCTCGACGGCGCGCCGATCACCGTCTACGGCGACGGCAAGCAGGTCCGCGACGTGCTCTTCGTCGCCGATGCGGTCGCTGCCTACAAGGCCGTCTGGCGTTCCATCGACCGCGTCAGCGGCGAGGCCTTCAACCTCGGAGGAGGGCCGCAGAACGCGGTCAGCCTGTCGCTCGTCCTCCAGGAGATCCGCCATCTGATCCGCGGCGACGTCGCCCTCGAACATGGCGACTGGCGGGCGGGAGACCAGCTCTTCTTCGTGGCTGATACGCGAAAGCTCGAGACTTCCCTTGGCTGGCGCGCGACGGTCGGCTGGCGCGACGGGCTGCGACGGCTCGCGGACTGGCTGGTCGCCGAAAGTGGCCGCGGCAGCATTCCGGCGCGGAGGCTGACCGCATGAGTGCGGCGGCGGCAGCGGCGGACCGCAACGAGCGCCGCCGATACCTGTCGGAGCAGGGAAGAGCTGATCTCAAGGTGCTGATGACGGTCGACGCCGTCGGCGGGGTCTGGCGGTACGCGATGGACCTTGCCCGGTCCCTCTCGAGCCGCGGCATCCGTACGACCTTCGTCGGCCTCGGGCCGCGCCCCACCGTCCGGCAGGCGGTCGAGGCGCAGGAGATCGGCGGCTTCGTCTGGCTCGACCAGCCGCTTGACTGGATGGTGGAGGATCGGGAGGCGCTCGCCGGCGTGCCGCAGGCCCTCTCGGAGCTGGCGGTCAACATCGGCGCCGATCTCCTGCATCTCAACCTGCCCTCGCAGGCCGCCGGTCTCGACTGCGCGCTGCCGACGCTCGTCGTCTCGCACTCGTGCATTGCGACGTGGTGGGAGGCGGTCAAGGCAACGCCGCTTCCGGAGGGATGGCAATGGCAGCGGGCCTGCACGCAGGCGGGCTTTGCCGCCGCCGACCGGATCGTCGCGCCGAGCCGCAGCCACGCGCGGGCGATCGCTTCCGTCTACGAGGGGCTCTCCGACGTCACCGTCGTCCATAACGCCGCCAGTGGGCCGCGCAAGACGGACATCAAGGCCGACTACGTCTTCGCTGCGGCGCGTTGGTGGGACGAGGGCAAGAACGGCGCGACGCTCGACGCGGCCGCACGCTTCATCCGCTGGCCCGTCGTGACGGCGGGTGCGGCGACAGGCCCGAACGGCCAGTCGGTCACGATGCGGCATGTCACGTTCGAGGGTGAACTCGCCCACAGCGCGACGATGGGCCTCGTGCAGAAGGCCGGCATCGTGGTCTCGCCCTCGCTCTACGAGCCCTTCGGTCTCGCGGTCCTCGAGGGTGCCAGCGCCGGTGCGGCACTCGTCCTTTCCGACATTCCGACCTATCGCGAGCTGTGGGAGGGAGCTGCCGTGTTTTTCGAGCCGCGCGACCCTCGCGCCCTGGCGCGGGCGGTCAACGCGCTGATCGTCGACCCGAAGCTTCGGTTCGGCCTCGGCGACAAGGCGCATCAGCGCTCGCGGGCCTATGCGCCGGCGGCGCAGGCAACGCGGATGTGTGCGCTCTACGGCGACCTTGTGCATTCACGATCAACGAGAAGGGAGCACCGGCCGTCATGAGATTCCTCTTCTATACCCACTCGCTCGTCTCCGACTGGAACCATGGCAACGCCCACTTCCTGCGCGGCGTCATGCGCGAGCTTATCCATCTCGGTCATGAGGCCGTGGCGCTGGAGCCCTGCGGTGGCTGGAGCCGCAGCAACCTTGTCGCCGACCAGGGGCCGGGCGCGGTCAAGGCCTTCCGCAGCGCCTTTCCCGATCTCACGTCGATCAGCTACGGCGACGGCTTCGACCATGAGGAGCGGCTCGGTGAGGCGGACGTCGTGCTCGTCCATGAATGGACCGATCCGGCGCTCGTCGCCCGCATCGGCCGGGCGCGGCGCAACGGCGGCCGCTTCACGCTGATCTTCCACGACACGCACCATCGCGCCGTCTCCAGCACCGCGGAGATCGGCGGCCTCGACCTCGACGGCTACGATCTCGTGCTCGCCTTCGGCGAGACGCTCCGGCAGCGCTATCTCGCCGCCGGCTGGGGGCGTCAGGTGCACACCTGGCACGAGGCGGCCGACACGCGTCTCTTCCGGCCGATGCCCTACGAGCCGAAGACGCGCGACCTGATCTGGATCGGCAACTGGGGCGACGGCGAGCGCACGGCCGAGCTTTCGTCGTTCCTGTTCGAGCCGGTGCGCCGTCTCGGTCTCACCGGATCCGTCCGCGGCGTGCGCTACCCGGCCGAGGGCTTGGCGGCGATCGCGAGGTCCGGCCTGCGCTACGGCGGCTGGATCGCCAATTCCGAAGTGCCGCGTGCCTTCGCGGCGCACCGGCTGACGGTGCACGTGCCGCGCCGCCCTTATGTGACGGCCCTGCCGGGCATCCCGACGATCCGCGTGTTCGAGGCGCTCGCCTGCGGCATCCCGCTGATCTCGGCGCCCTGGGACGATGCGGAAGGCCTGTTCCGGCCCGGGCGCGACTTCCTCTACGCGCGCAACGGCCGCGAGATGAAGGCCCTGATGCGCGACGTGCTCGGCGACCGCCAGATGGCGGCCGAGCTTGCCCGCAACGGCCTCGAGACGATCCGCGCGCGTCACACCTGCCGGCACCGTGTCGAAGAGCTGCTCGGCATCCTCGGCGTGCCGGAAGCAGCGGCCGCGCCGCCGCACCCGGCGTTCGTGGAGGCTGCGCAATGAAGGTCGCGTTCTACGGCTCGAGCCTCGTCTCGTCCTACTGGAACGGCGCGGCGACCTATTATCGCGGCCTGCTCCATGCGCTGGCGCGCCTCGGCCACGAGATCACCTTCTACGAGCCGGATGTCTACGACCGCCAGAAGAACGCCGATATCCCGCCACCGGAGTGGTGCCGCGTCGTCGTCTACGACGGCACGATCGATGCGCTGCGCGATGTGGCGGCGCGGGCGGCGGAGGCGGACGTCGTGGTCAAGGCGAGCGGCGTCGGCTTCGAGGACGACGCGCTGATGAAGGCGGTCTTCGACGCGAGCCGGCCGGACGCGCTCCGCATATTCTGGGACGTCGACGCGCCGGCGACGCTCGCCGAGCTCCGGGCGCAGCCGGACCACCCGATGCACCGGGAGCTGGAGCGCGTCGGCGTCGTGCTGACCTATGGCGGCGGCGAACCCGTCGTCGCCGGCTACGCGGCGCTCGGCGTCGCCGCTTGTGTTCCGATCTACAACGCGCTCGATCCGGCGACGCATCATCCGGTGGCGCCCGATCCCCGCTTTGCCTGCGACCTCGCCTTCCTCGGCAACCGGCTGCCGGACCGCGAGGCGCGCGTCGATCGCTTCTTCTTCGATGCGGCGGCGCGGGCGCCGGAGAAGACGTTCCTGCTCGGCGGGTCGGGGTGGGCGGACAAGCCGATGACGGCGAATGTGCGGGCGATCGGCCATGTCGGCACGGCGCTTCACAACGCCTTCAACGTGACGCCGACGGCCGTCCTCAACATCAGCCGCGAGAGCATGGCTGCAAACGGCTTCTCGCCGGCGACGCGGGTCTTCGAGGCAGCGGGCGCGGGAGCCTGCCTGATCACCGATGCGTGGGAAGGTATCGACCTCTTCCTGGCGGAAGGCGAGGAGGTCCTGGTCGCGCGCGACGGCGCCGACGTGGCGGAGATCGTCAGCCGCCTGACGCCGGAACGGGCGGCATCGATCGGCCGCCGCGCACGGGAGCGCGTCCTTCGCGACCACACCTACGAGCGGCGCGCGAAGGAGGTGGACGCGCTCTTCAACGCCTTCTTCGACGCACGGGCAAGGGACGCCGCCGAATGACAAAGAGCCTCGACATCGTCTTCATCGGCCTGACGATTTCCTCCTCCTGGGGGAACGGCCACGCCACCACCTACCGTTCGCTCATCCGCGGGCTTGCGGCGGAAGGCCATCGCGTCAACTTCCTCGAGCGGGACGTTCCCTGGTATGCGGAGAACCGCGACCTGCCGGAGCCCGACTTCTGCGATCTCGTCTATTACCGGAGCATCGGCGAGCTTGCCGGCCATCGGCGGCGGATCGAGCGGGCGGATGCGGTGATAATCGGCTCCTATGTGCCCGAGGGGCCGGCCGTCATCGACCTTGTCGCCGGCATCGAGCCGAGCCGCTTCTGCTTCTACGACATCGATACGCCCGTGACGCTCGCCCGGTTGAGGCGCGGCGACGAGGAGTTCATCGCGCGCCGGCAGGTCCCACTCTTCGACGTCTATTTCTCCTTTGCCGGCGGCCGGGCGCTCGAATGGCTGGAAGCGGCCTTCGGCGCGCGGCTGGCCCGGCCGCTCTTCTGCTCCGTCGATGCGGCCGAGCACCTGCCGACGAGCGCGACCCCGCGCTGGGACCTCGGCTATCTCGGTACCTATAGCGACGACCGCCAGCCGGTACTGGAGAGGCTCCTGATTAGCCCCGCGCGGGCGCTGCCGCAGATGCGGTTCGTCGTCGCGGGGCCGCAATACCCGGCGACGATCGACTGGCCGGCGAACGTCGAGCGGATCGAACATCTGGCGCCGGCCGATCACGCCGCCTTCTATTCCAGCCAGCGCTTCACCCTCAACGTCACGCGCTCCGACATGGTCGCCTCCGGCTGGGCGCCGAGCGTACGCCTCTTCGAGGCCGGCGCCTGCGCGACGCCGGTGATCAGCGACCGCTGGGACGGTCTCGACGCGCTGTTTCCCGACGGGGAGGCGGTACTCATCTGCGACGGAACGGACGATGTCGTCGACATCCTCTCCGGCATGCCGGCCGAACTCGGCCGGGCGATCGGCGAGGCGGCGCGGCGCATCGTCCTCGAACGCCATACGGGGCAAGCCCGCGCCAAGGAACTGGTTGCGGCGCTCACCGCCATCGCGCCGGCCGACGGCGCGGCACGCATTGCAGTCTAGGAAACCTTGCAGGAGGCCGGAATGACCGGACGTATTGCTCGTATACCTTTGAGGACCATCGTCGTTGCCGGCGGAGGAGGCTTTCTCGGCTCGCATCTGTGCCAAACACTTTTGGAGGAAGGCCATCGCGTCATCTGCATCGACAATTTCGTCAGCGGCGCGCGGGAAAACCTCGACACGATCCGCAGCCATCCGCGCTTCCGGCTGATCGAGCACGACGTCTGCAAGCCCCTCGACCGCGATCTGGGAGAGCTCGACGAGGTCTACAACCTCGCCTGCGCCGCCTCGCCGCCACGCTATCAGGCCGATCCCATCCATACGATGACGACGAGCGTCGTCGGCACGTTGAACCTCCTCGAACTTGCCGAGCGGTCCGGTGCCCGGCTGCTGCAGGCGTCGACCAGCGAGGTCTACGGTGATCCCGACCAGCATCCGCAGCGCGAGGACTATCGCGGCAGCGTCAACTGCACGGGCCCGCGCGCCTGCTACGACGAAGGCAAGCGTGCGGCCGAGGCGCTCTGCTTCGATTTCCTGAGGCTCGGCCGGGTCGACGTGCGCGTCTCGCGGATCTTCAACACCTATGGGCCGCGGATGCGGCCGGACGACGGCCGCATCATCTCGAACCTGATCTGCCAGGCGCTTTCCAGCGTTCCGATGACCATCTACGGCTCGGGCGAGCAGACGCGTTCCTTCTGCTACGTCTCCGACCTGATCGACGGGCTGATCGCCTTGATGCGCGTCGAGGCCAATCCCGGCTCTCCGGTCAACCTCGGCAATCCCGGCGAGTTCACGATCAATGCGCTGGCCGGTATCGTCAGCCGCCTGGTCGCGACGCGCTCCAAGATCGTCCACCGGCCGCTGCCGGAGGACGATCCGCGCCAGCGCTGCCCGGACATCGAGCGGGCGAACCAGCTCCTCGGCTGGGAGCCGCACGTGCCCCTCGACGAAGGGCTGGTGCCGACCGTCGCCTGGTTCCGCTCCACCATGGTGAGCGGGGCGCCGCGGGAACTCGAAGCATCCTGAACGAGAACACGAACTGGAAGAGGAGTGCCCGGATCGAATGACCTTACCACGACCACCACGCTCCGGCGCCGATATCCGCAGGCGCATCGAGGAGCTCGGACCCTGGTTCCATAACATGGAGATCGCCGGCGTCGAGACGGCGCCCGACCATTTCCTCGGCGACTACCCCGCTTTCAAGTGGGAAGGCTTCTGCGATGTCCTTCCGGCCGATCTCGAGGGCCGCTCCGTCCTCGACATCGGCTGCAATGCGGGCTTCTTCTCGCGCGAGATGAAGCGCCGCGGGGCCGGGCGCGTCGTCGGCGTCGACACCGATCCGCGCTACCTGAAACAGGCGGCACTGATGGCCGAATGCGAGGGAATCGACATCCAGCTCCGCCAGATGTCGGTCTATGAGGTGGGCGAGCTCGGCGAGCGGTTCGACCTCGTGCTCTTCTCGGGCGTGCTCTACCACCTGCGCCATCCGCTTCTGGCGCTCGACCTGATCTACGAGCACGTCGCCGACGACATGCTGCTCTTCCAGTGCCTGCAGCGTGGCTCCGAGACGATCCCGGATCTGGCGGAGGACTATTCCTTCGCCGAGTGGGAGGTTTTCAACCTGCACGACTTCCCCAAGCTCTACTTCATCGAGCAGCGCTATGCCGGCGACCCGACGAACTGGTTCTTCCCGAACCGCTCGGCGATGGAGGCGATGCTGCGCAGCGCCGGCTTCACGATCGAGGCGCAGCCGGAGCGGGAGGTCTATCTCTGCCGCCGCGGCGAGCGGCCCTATGGCGTCGGAGCGCCGCCATGCGGGCCGCGGCGCTGAGCGAATCCTCGGCCGCATTGACAAGAGCGCCGCTCCCGTCCTTCATCCGGCATCTGTGGCGCCTCCCGGCGCAGTCTCCCGAACCCGAAGGATTGCGCGATGACCGACGGCCGCAACATCGACCTCCTCCTTTCCGACGTCGATGGCACGCTCGTCGATCCGGACAAGCAACTGACGCCGCGCGCGCTCGCTGCGGTGCACGAGCTGCGGGAGAAAGGCGTCCGCTTCGCCATCGCCAGCTCGCGTCCGCCGCGCGGTGTCGCCTCGCTGATCGAGCAGCTGGCACTCGACACGCCGATCGCCGGCTTCAACGGCGGCCTCTATGTCGACCGTGACTTCAACGAGCTTGCGAGCCGGACGCTGCCGGCCGACGTGGCGGGCGAGGCGGCGGAGCTGATCCGCAGCCATGGTCTCGACGTCTGGGTCTTCCGCGGCCAGGAGTGGTTCGTCGACGATCCGGATGGCGCCTATGTCGAGCACGAGATGCGCACGGTCCAGTTCCGCCCGACCGTCGTCGCGGACGTCACCGCTCGGCTCGACGGCATCGCCAAGATGGTCGGAGTCGGCGCCGACTTCGCCAGGGTGGAGGAGGCGGAAACCGCCGCGCAAGGGGCGATCGGCAAGGCCGCGACGGTGGCGCGTTCGCAATCCTACTATCTCGATATCACCGCGCTCGAGGCCAACAAGGGCGCTGTCGTCGACTACCTGTCACGGACGCTCGACATCCCGCGGACGCGGATCGCGACGATCGGCGACCATACCAACGACGTCAAGATGTTCGAGCGCTCCGGCCTCAGCATCGCCATGGGCAATGCCTCCGATGCGGTGAAGGCGAAGGCGATGCACCAGACCGCGTCGAACCGGGAGGATGGCTTCGCGCTCGCTGTCGAACGGTTCATCCTCGGCGGGCGCGCGTCCTGATCATTCTTGCGGACATGATTGCGTAAGGCGGCGGGAACGCTTGCCGAAGTCCGAAGGGGCTCCATATCTGAGTTTTTGAGGAGACGGACCATGTCGCGCAGACCCCTCTTCATCGCCCTTCTGGCCGGAGCCGCCGGATTGCTGCTTTCAGGCTGTGTGGAGGGCGGATACTATTATGACAGTTACGATGCCTATCCGTCCTACGGCTAAGGCGGCCCGTTCGTCTATCAAGACGTCTATGTCCATGACCGGTATGACGGACGCCGCCATTGGCATAACCACGACCGGCACGATTCCCACCGTGAATGGCGCCGATCGCACGAAGACCGGCATGGCTCGCACCATGACTGGAACAGGTCGGAGCACCACGCGTGGAACCGCGGCGCTGCGCGGGCCGGTGGCCATTTCGGCGGCAACTACGTCGGTGTGAACCGTGGCGGGGCCCGGGGCGCTCATTTCCCGGGCGGAGCGGCCGGAGGCGATCACCGCGGCGGCCACGGCGAGAGCCGCCTGTATCCGAATTAAGCCGTTCGTGCAGCCGTTGGTCGATCCGGGGCAGCCTGTTCGTTCCGGGTCGGGCCAGCCCCGGCGCGGGGCGTCAGGCCGTCCGTCCCTTTGTCATCGGCCGTTCTTCTTGCGCCACTCGGTAAATTCGGCCCGCGGCGCGTCGCTCGTCGCCGGATAGAGGCCGATGATCGTCGCGCCGGCCAGGACCTTCTCCGTCACGAAGTCCTCGTAGGCCGTCATCTCGACCGTCTCGTCCGCGATCTCGTCGGCGAGATGCGCCGGGATCACGATCACGCCCTCGTCGTCGCCGACGATCACGTCTCCCGGGAACACGGCGACGTCGCCGCAGCCGATCGGCACGTTGATGTCGAGCGCCTGGTGCAGCGTCAGGTTCGTCGGCGCAGACGGCCGATGGTGATAGGCCGGGATGTCGAGGCGGGCGATCTCCGGGCTGTCGCGGAAGCCGCCGTCGGTGACGACGCCGGCGACGCCGCGCGCCTGCAGGCGGGAGATCAGGATAGAGCCGGCCGAGGCGGCGCGGGCATCCTTGCGGCTGTCCATGACCATGACGCAGCCCGGCGGGCACTGCTCGACCGCCGCACGCTGCGGGTGTTCCGGGTTCCTGAAGACCTCGATGCCGTTCAGGTCCTCGCGCGCTGGTATGTAGCGCAGGGTGAAGGCCTGTCCGACCATGTTCCGGCCCTTCGGCGCGAGCGGGCGGACGTCCTGGATGAACTGGTTGCGCAGGCCACGCTTGAAGAGGGCGGTCGCGATCGTCGGCGTGGCGACGCCCATCAGCTTGTCGCGGGTCCCGCTGCTCAGGATGTAGTCGGTCATTTCGGCTCCTCGGAAGGTCAGAAGATGTCGGGCTCGCCGGGCGTCGGCCCGAAATCCGTGCGCAGGTAGTCGAAGTCGCAGCCTGTATCGGCCTGCGCCACGTGCCGGGCGAACATCCAGCCATAGCCGCGGCCGAACTTCTCCTCCGGCTTCGTCCATGCGGCGCGCCGGCGGGTTAGTTCCTCGTCGTCGACGAGCATGTCGATGCGCCGTGCCTCGAGGTCTAGGCGGACGATGTCACCGTTCCTGAGGAGCGCGAGTGGACCGCCGACATGGGATTCCGGCGAGACGTGGAGCACGCAGGCGCCGTAGCTCGTGCCGCTCATGCGCGCGTCCGAAAGGCGCAGCATGTCGCGGTGACCCTGCTTCAGAAGCGCCTTCGGCATCGGCAGCATGCCCCATTCCGGCATGCCCGGGCCGCCTTGGGGGCCGGCGCCGCGCAGCACCATCACGTGGTCGGGCGTCACGGCGAGGTTCTCGTCGTCGACCGCAGCCTTCATCTCCGGATAGCTGTCGAAGACGATCGCCGGCCCCTCGTGCCGGTGGAAGCGGGGATCGCAGGCGGCGGGCTTGATGACGGCCCCCGTCGGAGCGAGGTTGCCCTTCAGCACCGCGAGCGAGCCCTCGTGATAGACGGGATTGTCGAGGGAGCGGATGACGTCGTCGTTGTAGCATCGGGCGCCCTCGAGCGTCTCGCCGAGTGTACGGCCGGACACGGTCAGCGCCGAAAGGTCGAGCTTGGAGGCAAGCTTCGCCATCAGAGCCCTCAGGCCGCCGGCGTAGTAGAAGTCCTCCATCAGGTAGGCCTTGCCGGTCGGGCGGATGTTCGCGAGCACAGGGGTCGTCCGGCTCGCCCGGTCGAGATCGTCGAGGCTCAAGGCGATGCCGGCGCGCCGCGCCATGGCGATCAGGTGGATGACGGCGTTCGTCGAGCAGCCGGTCGCCATGGCGACGGCGACCGCGTTTTGGACGGCGGACTCCGTGACGATGCGGCTCGGCACAAGGTCCTCCCGGACCATCTCGACGATGCGCCGGCCGACGGCCGAAGACATGCGGATATGGTTGGAATCGGCCGCGGGGATGGAGCTTGCGCCCGGCAGCGTCAGGCCGAGCGCCTCGGCGATCGCCGTCATGGTGCTCGCCGTGCCCATGGTCATGCAGTGGCCGTAGGAGCGGGCGATGCCCGCCTCCACCTCGACCCATTCCTGCGCCGTCAGGTTGCCGGCCCGGCGCTCGTCCCAGAACTTCCAGGCGTCGGAGCCGGAGCCGAGATACTCGCCGCGATAGTTGCCGCGCAGCATCGGCCCGGCCGGCAGGTAGATCATCGGCAGGCCCATCGACAGGGCGCCCATGATCAGGCCCGGCGTTGTCTTGTCGCAGCCGCCCATCAGCACCGCGCCGTCGACCGGATGGGAACGCAGCAGCTCCTCCGCCTCCATCGCCAGCATGTTGCGGTAGAGCATGGTCGTCGGCTTGACGTAGCTCTCCGAGAGCGACAGCGCCGGCAGTTCGAGCGGAAAGCCGCCGGCCTGGAGGATGCCGCGCTTCACGTCCTCGACGCGCTGCTTGAAGTGCGCGTGGCAGGGCTGTGCGTCCGACCAGGTGTTGAGGATCGCGATCACCGGCTTGCCGGACCACTCCTCCGGCGCATAGCCCATCTGCATGGTGCGCGAGCGGTGGCCGGAGCTCCTGAGGTCGTCGGGCGCGAACCAGCGCGCGCTTCTGAGGCTCGCCGGCGTCTTCGTCTTCGTCATGGTCTGAACTCGATGAACTTTATGGGATTGGAACGAGAGGTGGCTTCGGCAGCCTACTCCTTCATGCCCCATTTCAGCAGCGTCCGCCGCTCGATCGTCTGGAAGACCAGATTCTCGACGATGAGGCCGATGATGATGACGGTCAGCAGGCCGGCGAAGACGGAGGGGATGTCGAGGAGGTTGCGGTTCTCGAAGATGAACCAGCCGAGGCCGCCCTGGCCGGAGGAGACGCCGAAGACCAGTTCGGCGGCGATCAGCGTGCGCCAGGCGAAGGCCCAGCCGATCTTGAGGCCCGTCAGGATGGAGGGGAAGGCGGCGGGGATCAGGATGCGGATGACGTAAGACAGACCGGTCAGGCCGTAATTCGCTCCGACCATGCGGAGCGTCCGCGAGACGCCGAGGAAGCCGGAATGCGTGTTGAGCGCGACGGCCCAGAGAACGGAGTGCAGGAGCACGAAGACGAGGCTCGACGGGCCGAGGCCGAACCAGATCAGCGCCAGGGGCAGGAGCGAGATTGCCGGCAACGGATTGAACATCGCCGTCATCGTCTCGAGGAAATCGGTGCCGATGCGCGTGTTGATCGCAAGGATGGTGAGCAGGCCGGCAAGCGTCGTGCCGATGGCGTAGCCCATGATCAGGATCTTCAGCGTCGTCCAGATCCGCGCCGGCAGGACGCCGTCGGCGAAGTTGTCGTAGAGCGCCTTGAACGTGTCGGTCAGCGTCGGGAAGAGCAGCGGGTTGTCGAGGTGCCGGGCGTAGAGCTCCCAGACGATCGCAAGCACGATGATGAGGAGCGTCTTGCGGAACGCACCTGACTGCCAGGCGAGTTCGAAGACACCGAGCTTCTGCTCGACCGCGTCGAGGTTGCCGCTGCGGGGGGCGAGATCGGACGCAAGGATGAACTGAGGTTCGGCCATGGAGCTACTCCCGGTGCCCGCGTTCGGAGAAGAGCATGCTGTGGATCTTGCTTTCGAGTTCGGCGGCCGCGACGGGATCGTCGCGCACGCTCTCCACGTCGCGGACCTCCGCCTTGACGCGGCCGGGATGCGGCGAGAGCAGGAGGATGCGGTTCGAGATCTTGATCGCCTCGGCGATCGAATGGGTGACGAAGATGACGGTGAAGCGCGTCTCTTCCCACAGTTGCAGAAGTTCGTCCTGCATCTGCCGGCGCGTCAGCGCGTCGAGGGCGGCGAAGGGCTCGTCCATGAGCAGGATGTCCGGCTGCATCGCCATGCCGCGGGCGATCGCCACGCGCTGCTTCATGCCGCCCGAAAGCATGTGCGGATAGGTGTCGACGGCCCGCGTCAGCTTGACCTTGTCGATATATTCGCGGGCGATCGCTTCGGCTTCCGCCCGCGGCAGCTTGCGGGCGACGAGGAGCGGGAACATGACGTTCTCCAGCACCGTCTTCCAGGGCAGGAGCTGGTCGAATTCCTGGAACACCATCATGCGGTCCGCGCCCGGCTTGCGGACCGGCCGGCCCTTGATCGCGATCGTCCCGCCGACGGGGGTCATGTAGCCGCCGATCGCCTTGAGCAGCGTCGATTTCCCGCAGCCCGAGGGGCCGAGGAGGACGAAGCGGTCGGACCGGTCGACGGAGAAGCTGACGTCCTCGGTGGCGGTGATCAGGAGGTTCGGCGTCTTGTAGCGGAGCGTCACCTTGTCGACCGTCAGAAGCGTTTCGGTAGGTCGGGGACCCGCGGCCGCGGTCCCGCCGCGCGGTTGCGTCGTCTGAAGCATGGCCACTGCCTTTCCTGCTGGCGGGGGGCGGTCGCGTGGTCCTGCGGCCGCCCCGATCGTGGCATCAGTTGCCGTTGAGGTCGGCCGCTTCCGGCAGGTAATAGTCGGTCCAGGCCTTCGGCATCGTCTTCAGCGTGCCGATCTTGTAGAGGTGCGTGGCGAACTTCATCGTGCCCTGCGGGTCCATCCTGTATTCCATCATGTGCGGCTGCTTCAGGATGTCCATCAGTTCGTCGATGCTGGTCTTGTCGCCGGAGATCTTCTTGTAGTCCTCCAGCGCACCCTTCGGATTCTTCTTGATGTAGTCGATCGCCTCGGCGGTCGCCTCGCGGACCGCCTTGATGATCGTCGGATTCGCCTTGGCGAAGGCCGTGGTCGTGAAGAAGGTGCCCTGGCTGAGGTCGCCGCCGATGATGTCGCGCGAGCTCACGACCTCGTGCACGCCCGGCATCTTCAGCTCGAGATACTGGTAGGGTGGTGCCGAGAAGTGGCTCTTCACCTCGTGCGTCTTGTTGGCAAGTGCCGCCATCGCGTCCGGATGACCGAGCTGGACCGTATTGGCGTCGAACTTGTGGACCTGGTCGTCGCCGTACATCTTCGCCGCCGCCATCTGCAGCAGGATCGCCTGCGTCGAGACGCCGACCGTCGGAACCGCGATCTTGTCGCCCGGCTTGATGTCCTTCAGCGATTTGATGTGCGGGTCGCGCGAGACCATGATGACCGGCTGCGCCGAATTGGTGCAGATGGCCTTCACCCGGCCCTTCGTCCGGTCCCACAGCAGAAGCAGATTGCCGGTGCCGGTGTTGACGATATCGACATTGCCGGAGAGGAGCGCGTCGGTCTGGGCGCCGCCGCCGCTGAACATGCGCCAGTCCACCTTGACGCCTTTCAGCCCGTCCTCCGCAGCATGCTTGGCGATCAGCTTCTGCGTCTCCATCACGTGGCTCGCGAGGTAGATGATGCCCGGCTGGCGGGTGATCGAGATCTCGGTCTTCTCCTGCGCATGCGCGACGGCGCCGAGGCCGAAGACGAGACCGAGGGCGGTGATGCCGCTGACGAGTGATCGCATGAATGTCCTCCCGAATTTGGAATGCCGGGCCAATAAGGCCTCGCATGGCCGCCTTGGCAGCAAGCGGCTGAGGCGTTTAAAGCACTAATGCATC
>JBQCEN010000107.1:0-7066 GCA_051960215.1 Pararhizobium sp. | reverse complement strand
ACATGTTGAAGCGCGGGTTGAGCGTGCGGGCGACGCCCTCGACGACCACCATCGTCTTCTGCAACAGGATGAGCTCCGGCCGGGTCTGCATGTCGAAGAGCTCCGTCACCTCGAAGAGCAGCGTCAGAAGCCTCGCCATGGAGATCGTCTCGGCGGGCTGGCCGTGGATCGGCTCGCCGATCGCGCGGATCGCCTGGGCGAAACTCGCCGCGTCGTGGTGGTGGGGTACGTAGCCGGCTTCGAAATGCACCTCGGCGACGCGCGCATAGTTGCGGGTGATGAAGCCGTAGAGGATCTCCGCGAGGTAGCGCCGCTCGCGCTTGCCGAGCCGCCCGACAATGCCCATGTCGACGGCGACGATCGTGCCCTGCGGGTCGACGAAGAGGTTCCCCTGGTGCATGTCGGCGTGGAAGAAGCCGTCGCGCAGCGTGTGGCGCAGGAAGGACTGGATCAGCGTGTCGGCGAGCGCGTCGAGGTCGAAGCCGGCCGCCCGCAGCGCCTCGACGTCGGACATCTTGATGCCGTCGATCCACTCCATGGTGACGACGTCGCGGCCGGTCCGCTCCCAATCGACCTCGGGCACGCGGAAACCGGGGTCCTGGGCGGTGTTCTGCGCGAGCTCGGAGAGGGCCGCCGCCTCGAGGCGCAGGTCCATCTCGATCTTCGTCGTCTGCTCGAGCGTGCGGGTGATCTCCGTCGGCCGCAGCCGGCGCGCGGAGCGGACGAACCGCTCCTGGAGGTGTGAGATCAGGTAGAAGGTCTCGAGGTCCTTGTAGAACTGCTTGCGCACGCCCGGCCGGATGACCTTGACCGCCACCTTGCGCCGGCCGTCCGGGCGAAGCACCTCGGCGGGATGGACCTGCGCGATCGAGGCGGCGGCGATGGCCGGCTCGAAGCGGAGGAAGAGATCCTCGATGGGCCGGCCGATCGACGCCTCGATGCGCGCCTTGGCGATCTCCACCGGGAAAGTGTTCATCTTGTCCTGCAGCATGGCGAGGTCGAGCGCCATGTCGTTGCCGACGACATCGGGCCGGGTCGCGAGGAACTGGCCGAGCTTGACGTAGGAGGGCCCGAGCTTGCCGACGGCGCGCGCCAGGCGGTCGCGGCGGTGGCTGCGCCGCGCCTTCGGGCGGGCCATCAGCACGGCAAGCCGGTGGGCGGTGCGGGCCGAACCGCGCAGGCCTTCGGCCGGCAGCGCCGCGATGACCCCCTCGCGAAGGAAGACCCAGCCCACGCGCACGACGCGAAAATATGCGGCGGGACCGGTCATCGCCCGTCAGAGCTTCCAGCCGGAATGGAGCGCCGCGATGCCGCCGGAATAATTTGTCCAGGTGACGCGCGAGAAGCCGGCCTTCTCGATCATCGCCGCGAAGTCGCGCTGGCGGGGAAAGCGGCGGATGGATTCGACCAGGTACTGGTAGGGCTCGGCGTCGCCGGTCACGAGGCGGCCAAAGCGCGGGATGGCCTGGAAGGACCAGAACTCGTAGGCCTTTTCGAGAAGCGGCGTCTCCACTTCCGAGAACTCCAGGCAAAGGAAGCGGCCGCCGCGCTTCAGCACACGGAAGGCTTCCGACAGCGCCTTGTCGATGTGCGGCACGTTGCGGATGCCGAAGGCGATCGTGTACGCGTCGAAGCTCTTGTCGGGAAAGGGCAGGTCCTCGGCGTTCGCCTCGACGAACTCGACGTTTTCCGAAAGCCCTTTCTTCGCCGCGCGCTCGGCGCCGACGGCAAGCATCGAGCCGTTGATGTCGAGCACGCTCACATGGGCGCGGCGATCGGAGGCGGCGACGATGCGCAGGGCGACGTCGCCCGTGCCGCCGGCGACATCGAGCGTGCGATAGCCCTCCCGGCGCGGCGGGTTCAGCGCCGACACCATCGCGTCCTTCCAGATCCTGTGCATGCCGCCCGACATGATGTCGTTCATCGCGTCATAGCGCCGCGCGACGCGGTGGAAGACGGAGTTCACCCGCTCCTGCTTCTCGTCCGGCCGGACCGTCTGGAACCCGTAGGAGCTTTCCATGCCGCCGTCGGAGGAGGTTCGGGATCTGGACATGAGGCCCTCTCTTCGCTCGCGGAACGGATGCCGGCCGCCATGGCGGAACGGCCGATCGCAGGTTATCTAGAGCCGGCCCGAAAGCCGCTCTCCGAAGCGCCATTTAGAGCAGTGACAGGCCAAATGCAAAGCGCCGGCCATCAAGATCAGGCGCTCGAAGCAACAGGACTCAACCGCGCGCATGCCCGAGCTTCCCGAAGTCGAAATCGTCAGGCGCGGCCTTGCGCCCGTCATGGAGGGCGCCGTCATCGCCCGCGTCGAGCAACGGCGTGGCGACCTGCGCTTCCCCTTCCCGGCCGACTTCGCCGCTAGGCTCGAAGGCCGGCGCGTCGTCGCGCTCGGGCGCCGGGCGAAGTACCTCACCGCCGACCTCGACGACGGCGCGGTGCTGATCTGCCATCTCGGCATGTCCGGTTCCTTCCGCATCGAGAACGAGACGGAGAGCGGCGCGCCGGGTGTCTTTCACCACGCCCGCTCCAAGGACAGCCGGCACGACCACGTCGTCTTCCATCTCGAGGGCCGCGACCGGGCCCGCGTGATCTACAACGATCCGCGCCGCTTCGGCTTCATGGAGATCGCCCGGCGCGAGGACCTGCCCGACCATCCGTTCTTCGCCGCCCTCGGCGTCGAACCGACCGGCAACGCGCTGGGCGCCGACTATCTCGCGCGCCGCTTCGACGGAAAATCGGCGCCGCTGAAGGCGGCCCTCCTCGACCAGCGCATCGTCGCCGGCCTCGGCAACATCTATGTCTGCGAGGCGCTCTGGCGGGCGCGGCTTTCGCCGCGGCGATCCGCCTCGAGCATCGTCGCGCGCGGCGGCCGCCCCACCCCGCGCCTCGCCGCGCTGACGGACGCCATCCATGCGGTGATCGCCGCGGCGATCGAGGCCGGCGGATCGTCGCTGCGCGACCACATCCGCACCGACGGCTCCCTCGGCTATTTCCAGCATTCCTTCTCCGTCTACGACCGCGAGGGCGAGGCTTGCCCGAGGGACGGTTGCGAGGGTACGGTCCGCCGCATCGTGCAAAGCGGCCGCTCGACCTTCTTCTGCCCCGTCTGCCAGCGCTGACGGATCCCCAATCGGCGCGGCGCAAGGGAGGACGGACATGACATTCGAGACGCTGAAGGTCGAGACGCGCGACGCCGTTGGCCTGATCACGCTGAACCGGCCCGAGGCCCTCAACGCCCTGAACGCGACGCTCCTCGGCGAGCTCAGGACGGCGCTTGCGACCTTCGACCGCGACGCCGCGATCGGCGCGATCGTCATCACCGGCTCCGAGAAGGCCTTCGCCGCGGGCGCCGACATCAAGGAGATGCAGAACCTCGATTTCGTCGACATGTATCTCGGCGACTATATCGGCGGCTGGGACCACGTGGCGGCGACGCGCAAGCCGATGATCGCCGCCGTCAGCGGCTATGCGCTCGGCGGCGGCTGCGAACTCGCCATGATGTGCGACTTCATCATCGCCTCGGAGACGGCGAAGTTCGGCCAGCCGGAGATCACGCTCGGCGTGCTTCCGGGCATGGGCGGGACGCAGCGCCTGACGCGTGCCGTCGGCAAGGCGAAGGCGATGGACCTCTGCCTCACCGGCCGCCTGATGGATGCGGCCGAGGCCGAGCGTGCGGGTCTCGTGGCGCGTGTCGTGCCGGGCGAAGCGCTGCTCGACGAGGCGCTCTCGGCGGCGGCGAAGATCGCCGGCTTCTCGCGGCCGTCCGTCATGATGGCGAAGGAGGCGGTCAACCGCGCTTTCGAGACGACCCTTTCTGAGGGATTGCGCTTCGAGCGGCGCATCTTCCATTCGCTCTTTGCGACGGAGGACCAGAAGGAAGGCATGGCCGCCTTCACGGCGAAGCGGAAGCCCGCCTTCCGGAACCGCTAGCCGCGTCCCGACGCGCGTTGACGGGCCGCATCTTTTTTTGTATAGGCCGCGACGGTTTCGGCGGCTTAAAACGCCGCCATCTGGATTTCGCCCCGATCACGTGACGCTCGATGGCCATTGCGGCCGGCTGCCGGTCGTGGGTTCCCGACGAGTTCGAAGGAAGGCAATCGAATGGCCAATACAACCTCGGCGAAAAAGGCGACCCGCAAGATCGCTCGCCGCACCGCTGTCAACAAGTCCCGCCGCTCGCGCATGCGGACCTTCAGCCGCAAGGTGGAAGAGGCGATCGCCAGCGGGGATCGCGCCAGCGCCGAGGCCGCCTTCCGCGTCGCCCAGCCGGAGCTGATGCGGGCCGCCTCGAAGGGCGTCCTTCACGCCAACACCGCCTCGCGGAAGGTGTCGCGCCTGGCGCGCCGCGTGAAGGCTCTCGAAGCCTAAATTCTCCATCGCGGTCGATCGTCTTAAGGCCTGGTGCGTGCGCCGGGCCTTTCCGATTCGGACGCCGCAGCCGGCGCCCGACCTTTCGCCAGCGCAACCGGATGTCATTCCGGTGACATGGAATAAGTCGTAATTTCAAGAGGTTGCGAGAGCATATGCGAAAGGCGTTATGGCCGGCCGCGCTCCGCCGACCGGTATAATGAGTCAAGCGATTTTTTTAAATCCGTGTGTCTTCCCTGCCCGCCCGACAGGGTCTGGTGGAAAATCATTGTCGCCAGAGCGCTTTAGCAAAACGCACGTGTGACGGTCTCCCGGCCGGCGCTCGCGGGGCCGTCTCCGCTCTTAAAGATTCATTAATTTGGCGCTTGATCTCGCCCCGTCGCCCTGCCTTAATGCCGTCAACAAAGGACGGGGAGACACCTCCAAAGGAATGCTCTTCGACCGCGGCTCCGACGCGAGCCGGGCCGTCGGTTTGCCGTTGTTGCCTCGGTGCCGCATGTTCGCGGCCCATATCAGTGGTACAACTTCCGGTTTTGGCCGCAGATGACGCATTTGCGGCGGCAGGACTTTTTGCGCCGGGTGTCCGGCGAGGGGAAATGGGGACGACCAGTCTTGGTCATGCTTCTTCTTCGGGAGAAGCATTCTGAGGTGACCGGTCAATGACCGGCACGCTGCGGGGGCGTGACTTGAACAAGAGGAGCATTCGTGCCGGCGCGCGCGCGGCCGGCGAACCCGTGATTTTTGACCGTCCGGACGTTCAACGAGGAGAGCGTCCAACGAAGAAAACAGAATGGGAAGCGGCGAACATGCAAATGACGACGGCGACGGCGGCGGACGAGTCGGCAAGGTGGGGCGGCAAAGCGGAGGGCGCGGGTTCCTTCTCCGGGGAGATCACCTCCCGGACAGAGGATGCTTCTAAGGCGACGAGGGGACATGTCGACATGAAGCACGACGCACTCTTCGAGCGGGTGCGGGCTCGGCTCAAGGCGCAGGTCGGTCCTGAAATCTTCGCAAGCTGGTTCGGCCGCCTGAAGCTGCATTCGCTCTCCAAGAGCGTGGTGCGCCTCTCGGTTCCGACCACCTTCCTGAAGTCCTGGATCAACAACCGCTATCTCGACATCATCACCAAGCTCTTCCAGGACGAAGACGCCAACATCCTGCGCGTCGAGATCCTGGTGAGGAGCGCCACCCGCGGCCACCGCACCATGGCCGCGGCCGAGACGGGCGATGCCGCGCCGGCTCCCGCCCAGACCGTGGCGCCGGCCGCGCGCAAGGTCGCGCTTCCCTCGGCGCCTTCGGCAGCCGCCGCCCCTTACGCCTTCGCCGCCGCCGGCAGCCCGGTCATGGGCTCGCCGCTCGACCAGCGCTATTCCTTCGACACCTTCGTCGAAGGCTCCTCCAACCGCGTGGCCCTCGCCGCAGCCCGCACCATCGCCGAAGCCGGCGCGGGCGCGGTCCGGTTCAACCCGCTCTTCATCCATTCGCGCGTGGGCCTCGGCAAGACCCACATCCTGCAGGCGATCGCCGCGGCGGCGATCGAGAGCCCGCGCAATCCGCGCGTCGTCTACCTGACGGCGGAATACTTCATGTGGCGCTTCGCCACCGCGATCCGCGACAACGACGCGCTGTCCTTCAAGGAATCGCTGCGCAACATCGACCTCCTCATCATCGACGACATGCAGTTCCTGCAGGGCAAGTCGATCCAGCACGAGTTCTGCCACCTCCTGAACATGCTGCTCGATTCAGCCCGCCAGGTGGTCGTCGCCGCCGACCGGGCGCCATGGGAACTGGAGTCGCTCGATCCGAGGGTGCGTTCGCGCCTGCAGGGCGGCGTGGCGATCGCGATGGAGGCGCCGGACTACGAGATTCGCCTCGAAATCCTCAAACGTCGCCTCGCGGTCGCCCGCCAGGACGACCCGGCGCTCGACATCCCGGGCGACATCCTCAGCCACGTCGCCCGTCACGTCACGTCGAGCGGCCGCGAACTCGAGGGCGCCTTCAACCAGCTCCTCTTCCGCCGCAGCTTCGAGCCAACGCTGTCGATCGAGCGGGTCGACGAGCTGCTCGGCCACCTCGTCAATGCGGGCGAGCCGAAACGCGTGCGCATCGAGGACATCCAGCGCGTCGTGGCGCGGCACTACAACGTCTCGCGCCAGGAGCTGGTGTCGAACCGGCGCACGCGGGTCATCGTCAAGCCCCGCCAGATCGCGATGTATCTCGCCAAGACCCTGACGCCGCGCTCCTTCCCGGAGATCGGCCGGCGCTTCGGCGGACGCGACCACACGACGGTTCTCCATGCCGTGCGCAAGATCGAGGACCTGATCGAGAAGGACACGAAGCTCTCCCACGAGGTCGAGCTTCTGAAGCGGCTGATCAACGAATAGGACCTGCGGGGGCGAGGGGGCGGGCAGCCGGGAAGGAGGGGGCTCTTCCTGGCTGCCCGATCGCCCCATCCGTGCGAGGGACGTCCGGGAGGAGATTCGCACAGGCGGGCAAGACGCCGCCACCGCCTGCTTTCTCTGGAAAAAGGCCGCAGCCGGCCGATCGCTTGCCGGCGGTAGGCTTGCGTCGACCCCGTCAAAACTGCATCTTGGCGCATCCATCAGCGCGCCCGCGCAAGACGGCTTCCAGCCTGACAAACAAATCCGCCGTCCGGTCCACGATCGGTGCGGAAAAGAACGGTACGACGATCATG
>JBQCEN010000106.1:0-7106 GCA_051960215.1 Pararhizobium sp. | reverse complement strand
CGATGCTTGAAGCCGAGCTCTACGGCGTCACCCAGAAGAACGTCGACGACATGAAGAAGTCCGACAACCCGGAGATCCAGCGTCTCCTCGGCGTCCAGGACGACTTCGGCAAGGGCATCGGCCTCGGCAAGGACTGGGCCTACAACATCATCAAGAAGGTCGGCAACTACGGCGAGGTCTTCGCCCGCAACGTCGGCCCCGATACGCCGCTGAAGCTCGACCGCGGCCTCAACCAGCTCTGGTCGAAGGGCGGCGCCCAGTACGGCATGCCGATCCGCTGAAGACGGACGGCTGAGAAGCGCTCCGGGCCCGACGGCCCGGAGCCTCGAATTTTCAAGAGGATCCGTCACGAAGACGGACAGGGGAACAGTCCGGGCGAAGGTGTGCGGTGGCAGCAAGCTGCTTTACCGTTGCGCCTGCGTTCCGGAAGAAAGAGGGTGAATGGCGCTGCAGGACGTTTCGCAGCAATCGGCCTCGGATTCGGCGAAGATCGCGCTCTTCAACGATCCGAAGGTGAGGGGCTGGCTCTACCAGCTGGTCCTGGCGGCGGTGGTGATCTACCTCGTCTATGCCGGCCTCACCAACATGTTCGACAATCTGCGGGCGCATCACATCGCCTCGGGCTTCGGCTTCCTGACCGCACAGGCCGGCTTCAGCATCAGCCAGTCCCTCATCAACTACGACCAGTCCGTCTCCTCCTATGGCGCGGTCTACCTGGTCGGGCTGCTCAACACGATCCTCGTTTCCGTCATCGGCATCGTGCTCGCCACGATCCTCGGCTTCGTCATGGGCGTCGCGCGTCTCTCGAAGAACTTCGTCGTCCGCGGCGTCGCCACGATCTATGTCGAAGCCTTCCGCAATGTGCCGCTGCTCCTTCACCTCTTCATCTGGTATTTCGGCGTGCTGCGGCTGCTGCCGGCTCCGCGCCAGAGCCTCAAGGTCGGCTCGCTCGCGCTGCTCAACAATCGCGGCTTCTTCGTGCCGCGGCCGATCCCCGAGGCGCTGTTCGGCGCGACGGCCGCCGTCTTCGTGATCGGGGTCGTCGCCACTATCCTCCTTTCGAAGTGGGGGAGGCGCCGGCAGATGGCGACCGGCCGCATCTTTCCGACGGTCAAGGTGGGTCTCGCGCTCATCATCGGGCTGCCGCTGATCGTCTTCTTCGCCACCGGCATGCCGCTCGGCTTCAACATGCCGAAGCTCGGCACCTTCCGTCCGACCGGCGGGATGACGGTCCTGCCGGAGTTCATCGCGCTGCTTCTGGCGCTCTCGAGCTATACCGGCGCCTTCATTGCCGAGATCGTGCGCGCCGGCATCCTTGCCGTCGACAAGGGCCAGACAGAGGCCTCCTACGCGCTCGGCCTCAGGCCGCGCCCGGCGCTGCGTCTCGTCGTCATCCCCCAGGCGCTTCGCGTCATCATCCCGCCGCTGACGAGCCAGTACCTGAACCTGACGAAGAACTCGTCGCTTGCCGTCGCGATCGCCTATCCCGACCTCGTTTCGGTCTTCGCCGGCACGGCGCTGAACCAGACCGGGCAGGCGGTCGAGATCCTGCTGATGACGATGCTCACCTATCTCGCCCTGTCGCTCATCATGTCCGGCGCCATGAACTGGTACAACGCCCGCGTCGCGCTGGTGGAGAGATAGGCCGATGAGCGCGATCCAGGAACAGACCGACCTCACCTTCGTCCGCCACGAGATGCTCGAGGGTCTGCCGCCGCCGTCCCGCACCGGCGGTGCGATCGGCTGGCTTCGCGAGAACCTGCTGTCGAGCTGGGTCAATGCGCTGGCGACGATCCTCGCGCTCTACATCCTTTATCTGGTGATCCCGCCGCTCGTCAGCTTCATCTTCGTCAATGGCGTCTGGGAAGGTGGCGGCCGCAAGGTCTGCACGACGGTCGCGCAGGGCGGCATCCAGCCGAACGAATGGTTCGGCGGCTGCTGGGCCTTCGTCCGGGCCTATTTCCCGCAATTCATCTACGGGCGTTACCCGCCCGACATGCGGTGGCGGCCGGACCTCGCCTTCATCATGTTCTTCGTCGGCCTCGTGCCGCTCCTGATGCCGCGGGCGCCGTTCAAGACCGCGAATATCGTCTACATGCTGCTGGTCTTCCCGGTCGCTTCCTTCATCCTGCTGACGGGAGGCAACCTGCATTACGACGGCTTCCTCCTGCCCAATTCGCTGATCGCGCCGTCGCCGCTGAAGTTCGTCGTCGACTATGTCGTGCTCTCGGCGATCCTGCTCGCGATCGGCTACGGCTTCGCGCGCGGCACCGACAGCGATCCGCGGCCGGCGATGACGGCGATCGGCGGCCTCCTCGTCGGCGTGGCGATCGTTCTCTTCTTCGCCGGCGTCAATTTCGGCCTGCACTACGTCGAGACCTCGCGCTGGGGCGGGCTCCTCGTCACGCTGGTCATCGCCGTCACGGGCATCGCCGTCTCTCTGCCGATCGGCGTCCTGCTTGCGCTCGGACGTCGCTCGCAGCTTCCCGTGGTCCGCCTCTTCTCGATTGTCTTCATCGAGTTCTGGCGCGGCGTGCCGCTGGTGACGGTGCTGTTCACGGCCTCGGTCGTCTTGCCGCTCTTCCTGCCCGACGGGGTCAATTTCGACAAGCTGCTGCGGGCGCTCGTCGGCGTCGCGATGTTCTCCGCGGCCTATATGGCCGAAGTCGTGCGCGGCGGCCTGCAGGCGATTCCGAAGGGCCAGTACGAGGGCGCGATGGCGCTTGGTCTCAGCTACTGGCAGATGATGGTCAAGATCATCCTGCCGCAGGCGCTGAAGATCGTCATCCCCGGCATCGTCAACACCTTCATCGGCCTTTTCAAGGACACGACGCTCGTCCTCATCATCGGCCTCTTCGACTTCCTGGGGCAGATTCAGTCGAGCCTCTCGGATCCCTACTGGGCCTCGCCCGTTCAGGCGATCTCCGGCTACACCTTCGCCGCGGTCGTCTATTTCATTTTCTGCTTCTCGATGGGACGCTATTCCCGTTACATGGAGCGAAGGCTCGATACCGGGCACCGGTGATTGGAAGGAGATGCGCATGTCCGACAACACGGCAGAGGCGATCGATCGCAGGCACATGACGGTCTCCGAAACCGATGTCGCCGTCGACATCATCGGCATGAACAAGTGGTACGGCGATTTCCACGTCCTCCGCGACATCAATCTCCGGGTGATGCGCGGCGAACGGATCGTCGTCGCCGGGCCGTCGGGCTCGGGCAAGTCGACGATGATCCGCTGCATCAACCGGCTGGAGGAGCACCAGAAGGGCCGCGTCGTCGTCGACGGAATCGAATTGACGAACGACCTGAAGCGGATCGACGAGGTGCGCCGCGAGGTCGGCATGGTGTTCCAGCACTTCAACCTGTTTCCGCATCTGACGATCCTCGAGAACTGCACGCTGGCGCCGATCTGGGTGCGCAAGATGCCGAAGAAGAAGGCTGAGGAGGTTGCGATGCACTTCCTCGAGCGCGTCAAGATCCCGGAGCAGGCAAACAAGTATCCCGGCCAGCTCTCGGGCGGCCAGCAGCAGCGCGTGGCGATTGCCCGTTCGCTCTGCATGAACCCGCGCATCATGCTCTTCGACGAGCCGACTTCGGCGCTCGATCCCGAGATGATCAAGGAGGTGCTCGACACCATGGTCGGCTTGGCCGAGGAGGGCATGACCATGATCTGCGTCACCCACGAGATGGGCTTCGCCCGCCAGGTCGCGAACCGCGTCATCTTCATGGACCAGGGCCAGATCGTCGAGCAGAACGAGCCGACGGAGTTCTTCGACAACCCCCAGCACGAGCGCACCAAGCTCTTCCTCAGCCAGATCCTGCACTGAGTCCGGCGGCCGCCCGACGCGTCGCCACCCCCGGCATCGTCTGAAGCGCGAGGCGCCACCCCTTGCTCCGTCACCCCTGTGCTTGTCACGGGGGTCCACACCGTTTCGCGACCGGCTCGGGGCGCCAACGAGAGTCTCCCCGCGTAGAGACCGGAACGGAGTGGATTTCTGTGGGGAGCGCAGAAATGACGGAGGGGGGCGGGAGGCGCCGCGCTTCCTATTCCGGCGGACGATAGCCGTAGAGCCAGTCGAGATCGGCGGCGAGGCTTTCGGGGCGGCGGGTGGCAAGCAGGAGGTCGCGGGCGAGGCGGACAGGGCCACGGGCGTGATAGGCGAAGCGGTTGAACGCGGTGCGCCGCCGGACGGCCGCGACGCGGCCCTTGCGGCGGGCGACATAGGCAGGGAGGGCATCCGCCCAGGACCCGCGCCGGCGGCAGAAGGCTTCTGCGAGCTCGTAGGCGTCCTCGATCGCCTGGGCCGCGCCCTGTGCCGCGAACGGCATCATCGCATGGGCGGAGTCGCCGATGAGCACGATGTCGTCATCCGCCGTCCACGCCCCGTCCGGAACCTCGAAAAGCGGCCACGGCGTCGCCTCGCGCATCGTCGCCACCAGCCCGCGCACGCGCGGATGCCAGGCCCGGAAGGCCGTCAGAAGCCCCTGTCGCGCGGCGTCGTCCTCCGTCACGCCATCCGGCGTCGGTGCTTTGTCGAGGCCGTGCGCGACCGCCACGAGGTTCGTCAGCCGCGCGTCGCCGGCGAGCGGGTAGGCCACGAGATGCGAGGCTGGGCCGAGGAAGGCCGTTGTCCCTCGGGTGTCGAGGAGGTCGGAGGCGCCCGTCGTCTCCGCCAGCATCCGCCAAGCGACATCGCCGGAGAAACGCGCATGCGTGCCACCCGGCAGCGCGCTCCGGACGGCGGAGCGGACCCCGTCTGCCCCGACGATCAGGTCGGGCGACCGGCCGATGATTTCGCCGATCTCCGCCCGCAAGGCGGCAGGACTGGTGGCACTGGCCCGCCGCCCGAGAAGGAGCCGGCAACCCCTTGCATCGACGGCGTGAGCGAGGAGCACGGTCTGCAGCGCCGCACGATGGAGGAGGCCGTAGGGTGCGCCCCAGCGCCGCCGCGCGTTCGGCCCCACCGGAACCTCGGCAAGACGGCGCAGCGTCGTCCCCGACGTCAGCCGGATCGTATCCGGCTCATGCCAGTGCGGTTCGATGTCCTGGAGCAGGCCGAGACGGTCGAGCAGCGCCGTCGCGTTCGGGGAAAGCTGCAAGCCGGCGCCGACGGCGCTCAGGACCTCCGCCTGCTCGATGATCGCGACCTCCGCGTCGTGCCGCGCGAAGGCGATGGCCGCCGTCAACCCTGCGATGCCAGCCCCGATGACGGCGATGGTCGGCCGGCCCATGCCCTGTGGAGCGTCCCCGGCGTCAGGCCGCCTGGTCGATATAGGCGCAGCCTTCCGGCCGCGTCTCTTCGCCGTGGAGCGCCGGATTGAACTTGTAGAGCGTCGAGCAGTAGGGGCAGACCTGCTCGTCGTCGTCGCCCATGTCGAGGAACTCGTGCGGGTGGTCGAAGGGCGGGTTCGCGCCGACGCACATGAATTCCCGCACGCCGATCTCGATCGACGCATGTCCGGCATCGTTCTGGAAATGGGGAATTGCGTGGCCGGCCATGTCGGAGGCTCCCTTTTCGAAGGTGCGTCGTTTTCGGCCGGACCATATAGAGGCGGCTGCGAAATGTGTAGATGTTTTTGGCCGCGTCCGCCCGCCGCTTCACGCCCTCTCAGTGCCTTCCTTCCTGCCGCTGCACGCCCAGATCGTTTCCTCGCGTTTCCGGATGGAAAACCGGTTTCCACTTCTCCTGGAAACGCTCTAGTTTCCCGCGCGACAGCGAACAGGCGGACCCATGAACTTCGACAGCATTCCGATGAAGACCTTTACGAGCGACGGCCTCGACCTTGCCTATTTCGACGAAGGCGATGCGGCCGGCCCGCCGGTGCTACTGATCCACGGCTTTGCCTCGACCGCGCACGTCAACTGGGTCTATCCCGGGTGGCTGAAGACGCTGGGTGACGCCGGATACCGCGTCGTCGCGCTCGACAACCGCGGCCACGGCGCGAGCGCCAAGCCGCATGACCCCGCCGCCTACACGCCGCCGCTGATGGCCGGCGACGCCCGGCGCCTGCTCGACCACCTCGGCATCGAGCGCGCGCACGTCATGGGCTATTCGATGGGCGCGCGGATCACGGCCTTCCTGATGATCTCCGATCTTCATCGCGTGCGTTCGGCCGTCTTCGGCGGTCTCGGCATAGGCATGGTCGAGGGCGTCGGCGACTGGGACCCGATCGCCGAGGCGCTGCTTGCCGAGGATCCGGCGACGGTGACCGATCCGCGCGGCCGCATGTTCCGCGTCTTCGCCGACCAGACGAAGAGCGACCGGGTCGCGCTCGCCGCCTGCATCCGCACCTCGCGCACGGAGGTGACGCCCGCGCAACTCGCCCGTTTCGACGTGCCGGTGCTGATCGGCGTCGGCACGAAGGACGACATCGCCGGCTCGCCCGAAGCCCTTGCCGCGCTCTTGCCGCGCGCCCGCGCCCTCGACATCCCGAAGCGGGATCACATGCTTGCCGTCGGCGACAAGGTGTTCAAGGCCGCCGTGCTCGACTTTCTGAAGGCGGCCGAGACCGCATGAGGCGGACAGGACGAAGGGCGGGTCCGCCGGCCATTTAACTTGGCCGCGACCTCTCCTATGTTAGGGCGCAATTCGGATGAGTGAGGAGGCTTCGATGCCCGCCAATCAGGAAGCCCGGGTCGGGGACACGCTGCAGGTGATGGACCCGATCTGGACCAGCGTGCGCAAGGAGGCGGAGGTGGCCGCCGCCAACGATCCGCTGCTCGCCGCCTTCCTCTATGCGACCATCCTCAACCAGCCGACGCTGGAGGATGCCGTCATCCATCGCGTCTGCGAGCGGCTCGACCATCCGGACCTGCAGGCGAACCTCCTGCGCCAGACCTTCGCCGAGATGGCGGCCGACTGGACGGAATGGGGATCGGTGCTGCGCGTCGACATCCAGGCCGTCTACGACCGCGATCCCGCCTGCGAACGCTTCATCGAGCCCGTCCTCTTCTTCAAGGGCTTCCACGCGATCCAGACGCACAGGCTGGCGCACTGGCTGTGGAGCCGCGGCCGCAAGGATTTCGCGCTCTACCTGCAGGCCCGCTCGTCGGCCGTCTTCCAGACGGACATCAATCCGGCCGCCAAGATGGGGAAGGGGAT
>JBQCEN010000105.1:0-21659 GCA_051960215.1 Pararhizobium sp. | reverse complement strand
GAGAGGGCGATCCACATGTTGCCGACGGGGCCGTTCGGGCCCGGCGGGATGCGCAGGATCTTCTTGTTGTTCCCTTGCGTGAAGTTGATCTTCGGATTGTAGGTGTATTCCGGGTTCCTCGCGATCCGCTCGACCGTCACGGTCCCGGAGGGCGAGGGGGTGTCGGTCGAACCGATGGTCGCGGGATAGGCGACGAGCAGGCGATGATCGGCGTCGTAGCCGCGGACCTGGGCGTGGCCCTTGTCGGCGATGATATAGGCGACCGCGCCCTGGACGTTCGCCCCCGGATTGACGACCTTGATCTCGGAGCCCGGCACCGAGAAATCGACGCCCGGATTGAGCGCCTTCAGGTAGTCCTCGTCCATGTGGAACCGCTCGGCGAGCATTTCTGCCGTCGAGGTGTAGCCGAGGCGGTCGAGTTCGGCCTTCTTCGAATAATCCGTCGGGATCGAGGCGACATAGGGCCCGGCCGCGTCCTCCGGCGTGATCGTGTAGGTCGTGAAGGCGGGGCCGCCGGTCTGCTGGAGCTGCGCGCGGACGGCCGCCGTGTTCTTCGGATCGAGCCGCTTGCCCGTCTGCCTCTGATAGGTCGCGAGGGCCTTCTCGACATTGCCGCCGATGCGCCCGTCGATGACGCCGGGGGAGATCCCGGCGCGGTCGAGGAGGACTTCGACCGCCGCGATGTCGGCCTTGTGAGCCTTCGACGACATGTCCGACGGGATCTGCTGCAGAAGTGCGCCGCCGCCGACGGGATCGGGGAGCGGCGCGGCGCCCAGAGAATCATTGGCGGTGCCGCCGCCCTGCGAGGGAATCGTTCCGGTTTCCAGGTCGGGATTGTCGAGCGACGCCCGATTGCGGTCGTCGGCTGGCGGCAGGCCGTATTGCTGCACCGGGCCGCCGCGGAACTGGTCCGGGAATCCGGAGATGCCGGGAAGTCCCTCGCGGCGGACGACGTTCAACGGCATCTCGGTGGCGACGAGATCGCCCCGGTCGTCGACGAGCACGCGACGGCCTTGGCGATCGTAGTAGACGCTGACGGAGCCGTATTCGGGCAGGCGATCGAGGATGCGTCCGTCCGGCGTTACGAGGACGATCGGGCCCTGAGGCCCGTAGCCGACGACCTGCTGGGCGTTGGCGGTGCCCGACGCAAGGCCGGCGGCCACCGTTGCAACGATTAGGGCAGTGAGCGAGCGTTTGAGCATCATCGTCCGACCGTTCCGTTCGTCATTCGCATCAAAGTGCCAACGCTGATGCGTGATCCATGCTGCTCATGATATTCAATTTCATTGAAAATATGGTTATCACCTTATGAATGCGCGGCCAGGCCGGCGGGTTCCGTAGTGCCGGCCTGCGGCAGTGACCGGTCGGCGCGCTGCGAATGACTTCTGGAGACGACGATGAACATCGGGCAGGCCGCCCACAAGACGGAACTTCCGGCGAAGACAATCCGCTATTACGAGGAGATCGGCCTCGTCCGTCCGGCACGCGGCTCGAACGGCTATCGCGACTACGCCACCAGCGACATCCACAAGCTCCGTTTCCTCCATCGGGCCCGCAGCCTCGGCTTCACGATCGAGGAATGCCGCCAGCTTCTGGCACTCTATGCCGACACCGGCCGCGCCAGCGCCGACGTCAAGGCGATGGCCACCGCCAAGATCGCCGAAGTCGACACGAAGATCAGCGAATTGAAGACCCTGAGAGCCACGCTCTCGCACCTCGCCGAGCACTGCCACGGCGACGACCGCCCCGATTGCCCGATCCTCGACGACCTCGCCGGGTAGAGCCCGCCAACCCGAGGCGCCGTCGCCATCTGGCCGGAACGGACCGTTTGCTTTTGGTGAGCCCGCAGGGATTCGAACCCTGGACCTACTGATTAAAAGTCAGTTGCTCTACCGGCTGAGCTACAGGCTCCCGGCGGGCGAAGGCCGCCCGGAAATCGCGCGGACCATAGGCAGGCGGTCGGAGGGGGTCAACAGGAAATTCCCCGTCGCCCGCGGCGTTTCCGGCATTTCGCCGCAGAGCGCCAAAAGGTGACTGTTGCGTGAAGCGCCGAGCCCTTAGAAGAACGCTGTCCGCGAATTTCCTTGGAGTTCCCGTTGTCGATTGCCGATATCTCGCTGCTGAGCGCCGTCCTCGCAGGCGCGCTCTCCTTCCTTTCGCCCTGTGTCCTGCCGCTGGTGCCGCCTTATCTCTGCTACATGGCAGGTGTCAGCGTCGAGCAGTTCCGCGGCACGGCGGTGGAGCGGGATACGGAGGCCCGGCGGGCGGTGCTCCTTGCGGCGCTCTTCTTCACGCTCGGCTTTGCGACGGTCTTCGTGCTGCTCGGCGCCGGGGCGTCGTCGCTCGGCGCGGTTCTCCGGCGTCATATCGATGTGCTCGCCGAGATCGGCGGCGTCGTCATCATCGTCATGGGGCTGCATTTCCTCGGCGTGTTCCGGCTGGCGCTGCTCAACCGGGAGGCACGGTTCTCGAGTGGCGGCAGGCCTGCGACGGCGACGGGCGCCTATATCATGGGCCTTGCCTTCGCCTTCGGCTGGACGCCCTGCATCGGTCCCGTGCTGGGCGCTATCCTCGGAGTCGCGGCCTCGCGGAACACGGTCGGGGACGGGGCGCTCCTGCTCGCGGCCTATTCTCTAGGGCTCGCCGTGCCGTTCTGGATCGCGGCGCTCTTCTCGGACCGTTTCATGCGGTTCCTGCAGCGCTTTCGCAGGCATCTCGGCACGGTGGAGAAGGTGATGGGGGTGCTCCTCGTCCTGACCGGCATCCTTTTCCTCACCGGCGGTATGGCGAGCATCGCCTATTGGCTGCTGGAGACCTTCCCGGCGCTATCCCGGATCGGCTAAGGCATCGAAAAGATGATCGCGGCGGACTTAGGGAAAATCTAAACTCGGCCGCGATAGAAGGAAGCTGAAGTCGGCTGGCTCCCTACGCCTGGTAGAGGGGGCCGAAGGAGAGGGCATGCAGCAGCGGAAGTGTCTGGCGATCATCCTGGCGGCCGGAGAGGGCACGCGGATGAAGTCGAAGAAGTCGAAGGTCCTGCATCCGCTTGCGGGACTTCCGCTCGTCGCACACGTGGCCCGGGCGACGAGCGCGGCCGGCGTCGAGGCGGTGGCCCTCGTCGTCGGGCGTGACGCGGAGGCCGTCGGCAAGGCCGTCGAGGGATGCGGCGCGGCGGTGGAAGTCTTCACGCAGGCCGAGCGGCTCGGCACCGGCAACGCCGTGCTTGCGGCGCGCGAGGCGATCGCCCGCGGCTATGACGACCTGCTCGTCCTCTTCGGCGACACGCCGCTCGTGAGGCCCGAGACGCTGAAGGCGGCCCGTGCGGCGCTTGCGGAGGATGCGGACGTCGCGGTCATCGGCTTCCGCACGCCGGCCCCGTTCGGCTACGGGCGGCTGATCGAGGAAGGCGGCGAGCTCACCGCGATCCGCGAAGAGAAGGACGCGAGCGACGCGGAGCGGGCGATCACCTTCTGCAACGGCGGTCTGATGGCGATCGCCGGCCGCGAGGCGCTGTCGCTGCTCGATTCCATCGGCAACGCCAACGCCAAGGGCGAGTACTACCTGACGGACGTTGTCGAGATCGCCCGCAACAGCGGTCGCCACGCCGTCGCGATCGAAGCGGAGGCCGAGGATCTGGTCGGCGTCAATACGCGCGCCGAACTCGCCGAGGTGGAGGCCGTCTGGCAGGCGCGCCGGCGCCAAAGCCTGATGCTCGGCGGCGTCACGATGATCGCTCCGGAAACCGTTTTCCTCTCCCACGACACCGAGATCGCGGCGGACGTCACGATCGAGCCGAACGTCTTCTTCGGGCCGGGCGTGACGGTGGAGGAGGGCGCCGTGATTCATGCCTTCAGCCATATCGAGGGCGCATCGATCGGGCCCGGCGCGGAGGTCGGGCCCTTCGCGCGGCTGCGGCCGGGCGCCGAACTCGCGTCGAAGGCGAAGGTCGGCAACTTCTGCGAGGTGAAGAAGGCGACGGTCGGCGCGGGCGCCAAGATCAACCACCTGACCTATGTCGGCGACGCCATCGTCGGCGCCGGCGCCAATCTCGGGGCGGGAACGATCACCTGCAACTATGACGGCGTGAACAAGCACCTGACCGAGATCGGCGCCAACACCTTCATCGGCTCCAATTCCGCACTGGTGGCGCCGGTGCGCATCGGCGACAACGTCTATATCGCCTCCGGCAGCGTCATCACCGAGGCCGTGCCCGACGGTGCGCTCGCCTTCGGCCGCGCCAGGCAGGTCAACAAGGAGGGACGCGCCGAGGCGGTGCGCGCCCGCAACGAAGACTTCAAGGCGGCGAAGAAGAGCGGGCACGGCTGAGCCGCCCGCGGACGACACGGCGCCGGGTCGGACCGGCAGGAGGAATATCATGTGCGGAATCGTCGGAATCGTCGGCAAGGAGCCGGTCGCCGCCTTGCTCGTCGACGCCCTGAAGCGCCTCGAATACCGCGGTTACGACTCGGCGGGCGTGGCGACGATCGACGGGGGCCGCCTTGGCCGGCGGCGGGCCGAAGGCAAGCTCGTCAACCTCGAGAGGCGGCTCCAGGCCGAGCCGCTCGGCGGCACGATCGGCATCGGCCATACGCGCTGGGCGACCCACGGCGCGCCGACGGAGGGCAACGCCCATCCGCATTTCGCGGCGGGCGTCGGCGTCGTCCACAACGGCATCATCGAGAACTTCGCGGAGCTGAAGGCGGAGCTTTCCGCCGGGGGCGCGGCCTTCTCCACCCAGACGGATACCGAAGTCGTCGCCCACCTTCTCGCTGGCTTCATGGAGCAGGGGCTTCCGCCTGAAACGGCGATGCAGAAGGCGCTGGCGCGCCTGCGCGGCGCCTACGCGCTGGCGGTGATCTTCAAGGACCACGACGGCATGATGATCGGCGCGCGCAACGGCCCGCCGCTTGCCGTCGGCCATGGCAAGGGCGAGATGTTCCTCGGCTCCGATGCGATCGCGCTGGCGCCTTTCACCGACGACATCACCTACCTGGAAGACGGCGACTGGGCGGTGCTGACGCGCGAGGGCGCCGTCATCTTCGACAGGGCCGGCGAGCGGGTCGAGCGGGCGCGGCAGAAATCGGCCGGCACCGCCTTCATGGCCGACAAGGGCAACCGCCGGCACTTCATGGAGAAGGAGATCCATGAACAGCCGGAGGTGATCGCCCACACGCTCAGCCACTATCTCGATTTCACGAGCAACACGGCCCGGCCGCTCGAAGCCGCCTTCGATTTCGGCGAGATCGACCGGCTCGTCGTCTCGGCCTGCGGCACGGCCTTCATCGCCGGCCTCGTCGGCAAATATCTCTTCGAGCGCTATGCGCGGCTGCCGGTCGACGTCGACGTCGCCTCGGAATTCCGTTACCGCGAGATGCCGCTCTCGCCGAACTCGGCGGCCCTGTTCGTATCGCAGTCCGGCGAGACCGCGGACACGCTCGCCTCGCTGCGCTACTGCCGCGAGGGCGGGCTGAAGATCGGGTCGCTCGTCAATGTGCGCGAATCGACGATGGCGCGCGAGTCGGATTCCGTCTTTCCGACGCTCGCGGGGCCCGAAATCGGCGTCGCCTCGACCAAGGCCTTCACCTGCCAGCTTTCCGTGCTCGCCGCGCTTGCCGTCGTCGCCGCGCGCCGGCGCGGCGCGATCGATGCGGCACAGGAGGCGGAGATGGTCTCCGCGCTCGCCGGCGTGCCGCGGCTGATGACGGATGTGCTGAAGGCGGTCGAGCCGCAGATCGAGGCGCTGTCGCGGGAGCTGGCGCGCTTCGAGCACGTGCTCTATCTCGGCCGCGGTACGAGCTATCCGCTGGCGCTCGAAGGCGCCCTCAAGCTCAAGGAAATCTCCTACATCCATGCGGAAGGATATGCGGCGGGTGAGCTGAAGCACGGGCCGATCGCGCTCATCGACGAGTCGATGCCGGTGATCGTCATCGCGCCCTACGACAGCGTCTTCGAGAAGACCGTGTCGAACATGCAGGAGGTCGCCGCCCGCGGCGGCCGCATCATCCTCATCACCGACGAGAAGGGCGCCTTCGCCACCTCTGTCGAAACGATGAGCACGATCGTCCTGCCGACGATGGACGAGCTCGTGGCGCCCATGCTCTACGCCCTGCCGATCCAGCTGCTTGCCTATCACACCGCGGTCTTCATGGGCACGGACGTCGACCAGCCGCGCAACCTCGCGAAGTCGGTCACGGTCGAATAGGCGGCGCTTGTCGGCCGGGAACGGCCGCATCTATAGTGCCTCCTGGCGAAGGCTGGACGGCCGCCCGATGGGGATCGATGGCATATGGCGGAGAAGCACAAACGCAGTTCTGCGTCGGGGCGACTGAGGGCTTATTTCCTGACGGGGCTGATCATCTGCGCGCCGCTCGTGATCACGCTCTACCTGACCTGGTCCTTCATCCTCTGGGTCGACGGCTGGGTGAAGCCCTATCTGCCGCGCGCCTACAACCCGGACAGCTATCTGCCGTTTCCCGTTCCCGGCTTCGGGCTGGTTGTGGCGCTCGTCGTCATCACGCTCGTCGGCTTCCTGACGGCCAATCTGATCGGCCGCACGATCATCGGCTTCGGCGAATCGATCCTCGACCGGATGCCGTTCATCCGCGTGATCTACAAGGGCCTGAAGCAGATCTTCCAGACGGTGCTCGCCGAGCAGTCGAATTCCTTCAAGCGCGCGGGGCTGATCGAATATCCGCGCAAGGGGCTGTGGTCGCTGGTCTTCATCGCGACGGACACGCGCGGCGAGGTCAATCACCGGCTTCAGGACGGCGGCGACGACACGGTCTCCGTCTTCCTGCCGACGACACCGAACCCCACTTCCGGCTTTCTGCTGTTCGTGCGGCGGAGCGAGATCGTCATGCTCGACATGACGGTCGAGGATGCCGCGAAGATGATCATCTCCGCAGGTCTCGTCTCGCCGGAATACCGTTCGGCCGAAGCGGTGCCCGCTCCGGCCGACGAGGAAGACACGCCGGCGCTTCAGAGGCGGGCCTGAGATTGCCGCTCGATCGCCTGCCGGCGACGCGCGGCGAAATGCCTCTTCAGCACCCGCCATTCATGGATTACCAGAACGAGCACGAAGGCGTCGAAGATCGTCAGCACGATCAGGCCGAACGAATGCGTAAGGGTGTAGCGATAGAACTGGTAGCCGATGAAGCCGAACAGGACGACGATCGTGATCGGGTACGCCCACAATTTCTCCTTCAAAAGGCCAATGACCAGCGGGATCTTCACGAGCCCGTGGCTGAGCAGATAGAAGGCATAAAAGGATTGCGTCCCGACGGAGAGATGATGGGCGGCCTCAGCAAGGTGCCGCGCCAGGACGTCATGCGGGTCCTCCACCAGTTCGTCCTGCGTCACGAAATCGACCCAGCTCGCGATCGTCTGCGTGCTGACGACGTAGAGCAGGATTCCACCGCCCACTTCGAGCAAGGCATGCAGGCCCTTCAGGACCACGCTGACGCGGAAGATCCGTCGGATTTGCCGTTCGTTGAGTTCGACGGGTCCCAAGGCCATCCCTCAATCACCAGGAACAGTTGAAGCAATGGACGTCGCCATCACACGCTGGATCAATTCGCCCGCGGGTGCGCATCCGCTCCTCGACGCGCTGATGATCGCCCTGACACACTACGGCGTTCCCCTGATGGTGTTCCTCGTGGCGGTCCAATGGTGGGTGAGGGCGGACCGTCCGCATGTCCGGCATGCGGCTCTGGCAAGCGGGCTGTCCTTTCTGCTCGGCCTCGCTATCAACCAGCTCATCATTCTTTTTGTTCACCGCATCCGGCCCTATGACGCAGGCATCACCCACCTGATCGTCGCGCCGAATACCGACTGGTCCTTTCCGTCCGACCATGCGACGGCCGCGATGTCCGTCGTTGCCGCCTATGCGCTGCAGCGGCTACCGCGGCGGACGTTGGCGTTGTTCGTTCTCGCGGTCCTGATCTGCCTGTCACGCGTCTATGTCGGCATCCACTACGCGACCGACGTCATCGGCGGCGCGGCGACGGGCATCGTCGCGGCGGTCATCGTGCGTCTCGCCTTTCGCGAAGGCAGTCGTCTCGACAGGTTCGGAACCGGCATTCTCTGAGGAGCCCGATGCACCTGCCGCTCAAGGACTGGAGGCGCTTCGTTCCGGCGGAGCCGCGAATCCTGATCGCGCTTGGCGGTCTCGCGGCGCTGATCCTCTTCCTGATCAAGCTCACCGAGGACGTGGTCGAAAAGGAGAGCGGCAAGTTCGATCGGGCGATCCTGCTTGCGCTCAGGGTCCCCGGTGACCTGTCGACGCCGATCGGCCCCGGCTGGCTCAAGTCCTCCGTCGGCGACATCACCAGCCTCGGGAGCCCGACGATCATCGCCCTCGTCACGGTGGTCGCGGTCGCCTATCTGCTCGTTGCCGGCCGCTATCGCCTGGGCGGGCTGGTCGGCCTTTCGATCGCGCTCGGGGCGACGGTCGAGAAGCTCATGAAGCTCGGCTTCGACAGGGCGCGGCCGGAGGTCGTGCCGCACTTTGTCGCCGTCCATACGCTGAGCTTCCCGAGTGGCCACGCGATGCTCTCGGCCATGACCTACCTGACGATCGGCGCGCTGCTCGCCAAGGCGCAGAAGAACCGGCGCATGCACGTCTTCGTGCTCGGCGTCGGCGTCCTGCTGACCGTTCTCATCGGTGTCAGCCGTGTCTATCTCGGCGTTCATTGGCCGACGGACGTCCTTGCCGGGTGGACGGCGGGTTCGATCTGGGCGCTTTTGACCTGGCTGGTCGCCGAGCGGATTCGCTGAAGGCGAGGAGACGGACCGTCCTCTTGACCTTCCAGTGACTGGAAGCCTTATCTCCGGGCCAAGGAGAGCCAGGCCATGACCCACTCGCACGGTTGCACCCATTCGCACGCAGTTCAGATGGCTGACGGAGCGCCGCGGACGATTGTCCGCGACCCCGTCTGCGGCATGCTCGTCGACCCGTCTAAGGGCAAGCCGACGGCGACGCACGAGGAGACGCTCTATCACTTCTGCGGGCAGGGATGCCGTGACCGGTTCCTGAAGGATCCGGAAGCCTACCTGATCGCCAAGGATCCGGTCTGCGGAATGTCCGTGAACCGCGCCGAGGCGCGCTTCTTCAAAGTCCATGAAGGCGGAAAATATTATTTCTGCTCAAGCGGCTGCATCGATAAGTTCGAACACGACCCCAACCGCTATCTTGACGAGTCCGTCGCTCCACCGCCGATGCCGCAAGGCACGAAATACACGTGCCCCATGCATCCGGAGATCGTCCAGGAGGGGCCGGGCACGTGCCCGAAATGCGGCATGGCGCTCGAGCCGATGGGGATTCCGAGTGGCGACGAAGGGCCCAATTCGGAGCTTGTCGATTTCACGCGTCGGTTCCGGGTCTCCATCGCCTGCGCGGTCCCGCTCCTGGTCGTGTCGATGGGACCGATGGTGGGGCTGCCCGTGCATCACTGGATCGGCCTGCGCGCGGCGACGTGGATCGAGTTCCTGCTGGCAACGCCGGTCGTCCTTTGGGCGGCGATCCCGTTCTTCGAGCGCGCCTGGCAGTCGCTCGTGAACAAGAGCCCGAACATGTGGACGCTGATCGGCATCGGCGTCGGCGCCGCCTATCTCTACAGCGTCGTCGCGACCCTCCTGCCCGGCATCTTCCCCGAGCGCTTGAGCATGCACGGAGCCGTGCCCGTCTATTTCGAAGCCTCCGCAGTCATCGTCGCCCTGATCTTCCTTGGCCAGATCCTCGAGCTCCGGGCACGTGAGCGCACCGGCTCCGCCATCCGCGCGCTGCTCGACCTCGCGCCGAAGACCGCGCGACGGATCGGCACCGCTGGCGGCGAAACCGAAGTGCCGCTGGCGGAGGTCGTCGTCGGCGACCGCCTGCGGATTCGTCCCGGCGAAAGCATTCCGGTCGATGGCACTGTGGAGGAGGGCCGCTCTTCGGTCGACGAGTCGATGATCACCGGCGAGCCCGTGCCCGTGGAAAAGGAGACGGGCGACCGGCTCACCGGCGGCACGATCAACAAGAACGGCTCGCTCGTGATGCGCGCCGAGCACGTCGGGGCGGAGACTGTCCTTTCCAGGATCGTCGCGATGGTGGCGACGGCGCAGCGCTCGCGCGCGCCGATCCAGGGACTTGCGGACCGGGTCGCCTCGTATTTCGTTCCCGTCGTCGTCGCCGTGGCGGTTGCCGCCTTCGTTGTCTGGCTGTTCGTCGGACCGGCGCCGAGCCTTGCCTATGCGATCGTCGCCGCCGTCTCGGTCCTGATCATCGCCTGTCCGTGCGCCCTCGGTCTCGCAACGCCGATGTCGGTCATGACGGCGACAGGCCGCGGCGCGCATGCGGGCGTGCTGATCAAGGACGCCGAGGCGCTGGAACGCCTGGCGACGGTCGATACGCTGATCGGCGACAAGACCGGAACGCTGACGGAGGGGCGGCCGAAGTTGACCGATGTCCTCACGACGGGCGATTTCGATGAACGCAAATTGCTTTCCATCGCCGCTGCGATCGAGCGCGGCTCGGAGCATCCTTTGGCTGAGGCGATCATCGCCGGCGCCAGCGACCGGGGCGCCGAGGTCCGAGGGGCGACCGACTTCATGGCAGTGACCGGCAAGGGCGTGACCGCGATCATCGACGGCCGCAAGGCTGGGCTCGGCAATGAGGCGTTGATGCGCGATCTCCGGATCGACCTCGGCAATCGCGCCCGTGATGTGGATCACCTCGCCGCGGACGGCCGAACGCCGATCTACGTCGCGTTCGACGGACGGCTCGCCGGCATCGTCGCCGTCGCCGATCCCGTCAGGGACACGACCGCTCCCGCCATCAAGGCGCTGCATGGGCGCGGCCTCAGGATCATCATGGCGACGGGCGACAACGAGCGGACGGCACGGGCCGTCGCGATGCAGCTCGGCATCGACGATGTGCGCGCCGCTATCCTGCCTGAGGGGAAAGCGGCACTGGTCGAGGACCTGCGCAAAGGGGAAGCCAGGGTGGCGATGGCGGGCGACGGCGTCAACGACGCGCCGGCCCTTGCCGCCGCCGATGTCGGCATCGCCATGGGCGGCGGCTCGGACGTCGCGGTCGAAAGCGCCGGGATCACGCTCCTCCGCGGTGATCTCGGCGGCATCGTCCGCGCCCACACGCTCGCTGAGGCCACCATCCGCAACATCCGGCAGAACCTGTTCTTCGCGTTCATCTACAACGGCATCGGCGTGCCGATCGCGGCCGGCGTCCTCTATCCCGGCCTCGGCGTGCTGCTGTCGCCGATGATCGCGGCGGCGGCCATGAGCCTGTCGTCCGTCTCGGTGATCTCGAACGCGCTTCGGCTGCGGACACTGCGCCTGTAGGCGCTCGCTGCGGCACGGAAACCGGATTCATTACCGGCCGGTGTAGCGGCAGAGGCCTCAATCCCAGGAAGCGAGGAGAACGCTGCTTTTGGTCCCGACCTGGTTGCATGTCCTGTCGATCGTCTCGCTCGTTCTCGGCTTCGCCTGCAGCGCCGCCATCCTCGCCGACGAAAGCCGGGATCCGCAGCATATGTGGATCATGAACGTCGTCTGGCCCGTCGTCGCTCTCTTCGGCTCGCTCGTCGCGCTCCGGGCCTACTTCGCCTATGGCAAGCTCTCTACGGACCGCAGGATGAAGCTGGCGATGGAGAAGGGCGAGACACCGCCGAGCCAGAGACTGACGCCGTTCCCGATGATGGTCGCGAAGGGTACGACGCATTGCGGCAGCGGTTGCACCATCGGCGATATCATCGCGGAATGGCTGGCTTTTGGCTTTCCGACGATCGCCGTCGCCCTCGGCTGGAAGACCATCTTTCCGGACAAGATGTTCGCCGTCTGGGTGTTCGACTACATCCTTGCCTTCATCATCGGCGTTGCGTTCCAGTACTTCACCATCAAGCCGATGCGCGGGCTGTCGGTCGGGCAGGGGATCCTTCAGGCGCTCAAGGCCGACGCGCTGTCGCTGACGGCGTGGCAGGTGGGCATGTACGGGTTCATGGCCGTTGCCCATTTCCGGATCTTCGTGGTCGTCCTCGGCACGAAGCTCGACACCGCCAGCGTCGAGTTCTGGTTCATGATGCAGATCGCGATGTGGTGCGGCTTCGCGACCTCCTACCCCGTCAACTGGTGGCTCGTGAAAAGCGGCGTGAAGGAGAAGATGTAACGATATGACATTACATATGAATCCGTTTGCCGCGGCTCGCAGCGACCTGTAAAAGGCGCGCATCCGCGGTCGGCGAAAACGTCGTGCGGCAGACCACGAGGACGGACGGACTTTGCGCGAACCGGCTGACGATCGTACGCACGCACACCACGATCATCACGGCCATGGTCACAGCCATGCACCGGCAAGCTACGGTCGGGCCTTCGCCATCGGCATCGCACTGAATGTCGGCTTCGTCGTCCTCGAGGCGATCTTCGGGTTCCTCGTGAACTCGATGGCGCTGCTGGCGGACGCGGGCCATAACCTGTCGGACGTCCTCGGGCTGGTCATCGCATGGGTCGCGGCGGTGCTGGCGCGCACGCCGCCGACACGGCATTTCACCTACGGGCTGCGGAAGTCGTCGATCCTCGCCGCGCTCTTCAACGCGCTGATCCTGCTGGTGGCAGTCGGCGGCATCGCAGTCGAGGCCATCCGTCGCTTCATCGAACCGGAACCGACGGCCGGAGCGACGGTCATGATCGTCGCGGGCGTCGGGATCATCGTCAACGGCGTCACGACGTGGCTCTTCGCCAGCGGCCGCAAGGACGACCTCAACATCCGCGGCGCCTATATGCACATGTTGGCCGACACGGCGGTCTCGGCCGGCGTCGTGGCTGCCGGGCTTGTCATCCTCACGACCGGTTGGCACTGGCTCGACCCGACAGTCAGCCTGCTCATCGCCGTCGTCATCTTCTGGGGGACCTGGGGACTGCTGCGCGACAGCGTGTCCATGTCGCTTGCCGGCGTCCCGCCGGCGGTCGATATGACGGCGGCCGAGGGTTACCTGAAGAGCTTGGCCGGCGTGACGGATGTCCGGGATCTTCACGTCTGGCCGCTCAGCACGACCGAGACGGCGCTCACGTGCCATCTGGTGATGCCCGGCGGCTATCCGGGCGACGCGTTCTTTGCGGCGGTCCGCCATGAGCTCGACCACCGTTTCGACATCGACCACGCGACGATCCAGTTCGAAATGGAAGGCCGCTCGTCGTGTGCGCTCGTTGCCGATCACGGGCATTAGCGACCGGTTCTGCGCCCTCCGCCATAGCGGTTCAGTTCCATAATCTATCTTATGCGACTTTCGTTTTCACCGAAGGCGCTCGGCAATCACGTCCCGGCCGGCCTCGCCGCGGCTGCGTCCTCATAGCCGAATATTCGCTCAGGCCTCTCCCGCCGATAATCCGTCGGCCGGCAGCCGGTTTGCCTGAGGAAGAAGCGCGTGAAGTACGCCGGGTCCGAGAAGCCGAGATTGTAGCCGATCTGCTTCACGGACAGCATCGTGAAGACCAGACTGCGGCACGCTTCCTCGATGACGTGCGCGGCGATCAGTTCCCGAACGTTCAGGCCTGCTTGCCGGCGGCAGATGCGATTGAGCTGCGAAGCAGAAACCTGCAACTCCGCTGCATAGAAGCCGACCGGCGGATGAGCACGGAAATGCGTCGCGATCAGGATCTTGAGCGCCGCGACGCGTCGGCGGTCGCGCTCCTCGCTGCCTGAGCCACAAGCCGGCATCGATGTCGGCCGCCGCAGCCGCTCGATCATCGCGCGGCTTGCGTCCACGATCGCCGCAAGAACCGTCGGCTCGCCGCGGTCGTGCATCCGGTACTCGATCTCGATCTCGCGGAGCATCCGATCGAGACGGACGGCCGCCCGATCGTGCGGCGGCAGCGGCGTCTGGCGCACAGCGTCGACGCTTGTCACCAGCCGCAGCCGCTCCGGCACGACGCTCAGCACGAAGCCCTGGACGTCGTGCGTGAAGCGGAAGCCATGCGGCCGATCACGCGGCACCTCGACCACCGCCGGCACCCGGATGGCCTCCGCACCGCCCGGCAGCAGGATCTCGCCGGCGCCGCTCCAAATGTACAAGATCTGGATGAAGCGGCGATGCCGATGCGGCCGGATCACCCAGCCATGCAGCCGGCTGCGGTCGCTGATCGCTTCGCAATGGATCCAGAAGCCGTCGGCCCTGGGCAGCGGGGCCGGCTGCTCCCCGTAAAGCTCGTATTCCGGGACGCGGATCGTCATGACGCGATGAAAGCAAGCGGTGCGCGATTTGTCCAATGCGTTGCGCCACCTGTCCATTTCCTGAACCCGCTGCCGTCGGCAAGCTCACGGGTTCCGGGGAGGACTAAATGGCGGTCACGCATCGCACGCAGGTTGCCATCATCGGCTCGGGGCCGTCCGGTCTGGTGCTTGGGCAGCTGCTGAGCCGGGCAGGCATCGACAACATCATCATCGACCGGGCGAGCGAGGAGCACATCCTCTCGCGGGTGCGCGCCGGCGTGCTCGAGGAAGGCACCATGGCGATGCTCGAGCGTGCCGGGGCCGGCGGGCGGATGCGCGCCGAGGGCCTGCTGCACCAGGGACTTGATCTGGCCTTCGACGGCCGCCGTCACCGCCTCGACCTGACGGAACTGACGGGCGGCAAGCACGTGATGGTCTACGGGCAGACCGAGTTGACGCGCGACCTGATGGACGCACGACGGGCGCTGGATGCGAAGGCCTTCTATGAGGCGACGAACGCCCTGCCCCAGGATTTCTCGACCGAGCGGCCATTCGTCTCGTTCGACAAGGACGGCATCGAGCATCGGATCGTCTGCGACGTCATCGCCGGCTGCGATGGCTTCCACGGCGCGAGCCGGCAGGCGGTCCCGCCGATGGCAATCCGGACGTTCGAGCGGGTCTATCCCTTCGGCTGGCTCGGCGTCCTCGCGGATGTGCCGCCGGTCAGCCATGAACTGGTCTATGTCAACCACGTCCGCGGCTTTGCGCTCTGCTCCATGCGTTCGCAGACGCGCAGCCGCTACTATGTCCAGTGCTCGATCGACGATAGCCTCGGGGCCTGGCCCGACGATCGCTTCTGGGATGAACTGCGGCGACGGCTGCCGGCGGAGACGGCCGAACGGGTGGTGATCGGGCCATCCTTCGAGAAGTCGATCGCACCGCTTCGGTCCTTCGTCGCGGAACCGCTGCGCTTCGGCCGGCTCTTCCTCGTCGGCGACGCCGCCCATATCGTGCCGCCGACGGGCGCGAAGGGCCTGAACCTGGCGATTTCCGACGTCTTCTATCTTTTCAGCGCGCTCGAAGCCTTCTTTCGAAGCGGCTCGGAAAGCGAGCTGGATCAATATTCGGAGCGGGCGCTCTCGCGCGTCTGGAAGGCCGTCCGCTTCTCCTGGTGGATGACGACGACGCTGCATCTCTTTCCGGAGAACGGCACCTTCGGCCAGCGCATCCAGGAGGCGGAGCTCGACTACCTCTTCCACTCGCGGGCGGCCATGACCGCGATGGCGGAGAACTATGTCGGGCTGCCGTTCTGAGCCGGATCAGGCGTCGGAAACCTGCAGCGTCGGACGGGACGCGTGCTTTCCTTCTGCCGCCGCAAGCGGCAGCGAGCGCTCGAAATTCGCTCCGGCGACGGCGTCGCCGATGATCACCATCACCGGCCCCGAGAGGTCCTGGCGCGCTTCGAGCGCCGGCAGTTCCTTCAGGATGCCGTGAAACAGCCGGCGGCCTGGGCGGCTGGCATTCTCGACGACGGCAACGGTCGTGTCCGCCGGGAGGCCGGCCTGCATCAGGCGCCCCGCGACGTCCGCGGCGACCGTGCGGCCCATGTAGACGGCGATCGTCGCACCGGAAAGCGCCAGCCGCGCCCAGTCGGGCAGCACCTCGCCCTTGAAGTCGTGGCCGGTCGTGAAGACCAGCGACGAGGCGACGCCGCGCAGCGTCAGAGGCAGCTCGAAGTCGGCCGCCGCTGCGAAGGCGGAGGTGATGCCCGGAACGACCTCGTAGGAGATCCCGGCGCTTCGCAACGCCTCCATCTCTTCCGCCGCACGGCCGTACACGAGCGGGTCGCCGGATTTCAGCCGCACGACGCGCTTGCCGGATGCTGCAAGACTGATCAGCAAGCTGTTGATGTCGCTTTGCGACTTGGAATGGCAACCCTTGCGCTTGCCGATCGCATAGCGGTCGGCGTCGCGCCGGCCCATGTCGACGAGTTCCTGCGGGACGAGCGCGTCGTGAACGATCGCGTCGGCTTCCATCATGACGCGCTGCGCGCGCAGCGTCAGCAGGTCCGGCGCGCCCGGCCCGGCGCCGACAAGCCACACGTGACCTCCAGCGTCTTGCGGCGCCTGCAGAAGCGCCGTCGCCTGACGACGGGCGAGAGCCACGTCGCCCGCTTCAATCGCCTGCGCGGGAGCGCCGCTGAAGAACCGGCGCCAGAAACCGCGCCGCGCGCTGCCGCGCGGAAGCAGGCGTTCGACGGCGTGCCGGTGCTCCTGCGCAAGGCGCGCGAGGTCGCCGAGCGACGGCGGCAGCATCTGGTCGATGCGCGCGCGGATCATCTGGGCGAGGACCGGCCCTGCCCCTTCGGTGCCGATCGCCACCGCAAGCGGCGCGCGGTTGACGAGCGCCGGCGTGTAGAAGTCGCAGAAGTCCGGCTGGTCGACGGCGTTCACGAGAATGCCGCGGCTGCGGCAGTCCTCGGCGATCCGGCGGTCAGCCGCGGCCTCTCCGGTCGCCGCGAAGACCAGCGCCGCTCCCTCGATCTGCGCCGGGCGGTAGGGCCCGATCAGATGCGAGATGCCGCGTTCCGCGGCATAGGCGATCAGGTCGGCGCTCGGCCGCTCCTCCGAATGAAGCACGACCCCTGCCGCTGTCTGCGCGACGAGCCGCGTCTTCGCCAGCGCCTCGGCGCCACCGCCGAAGACGGCCACCCTCTTCCCGCCGACGCGAACGAAGGCGGGAAAGGTCGAAAGCTTGCCGGCGTGCGGCGTCATCGTGCATTGTCCTTCATGGACGCCATAATGGCCGGCGGCGTCGGAAACAGAAGAAACAGGAATGCGCCGGCCTGCATCTTCAGAACTTCGTTTGCTCCCCGGGTTCGTGGCCGGAGCAAGAACGACCGTATCCGGCGCGCCGGCTTGACGGCGCGTCGACGGAAAGCGCATCAGGCTTTGTCCAGCCCAGCGGGAGAGTTCATGCCGCAGAGAACCGACGCGCCGTTCCTCAAGCGCCTCCTCGACGTGATCGAGACGGACATCGTGCCGCTGACGCGGGACGGCGTCTCCCGCGGCAACAAGATCTTTGGCGCCGCCCTCCTCGCCAAGAGCGACCTGTCGGTCGTGCTCGCCGAGACGAACAACGAGATCGAGAACCCGCTCTGGCACGGCGAGATGCATGCGCTCAAGCGCTTCTACGAGCGCTCCGTGCGGCCCGACACGAAGGACCTGATCTTCCTCTCCACGCACGAGCCCTGCCCGCTCTGCCTTTCAGCCATCACGTGGACCGGCTTCGACAACTTCTTCTATCTCTTCAGCCATTCCGACTCGCGCGACAGCTTCGAAATCCCCCACGACCTGAAGATCCTGAAGGAGGTCTTCGGCCTCGACGCCGGCGGCTACCGCAGCGAGAACGTCTTCTGGCGCTCCGCGTCGATCCCGGCCCTCATATCGAAACTGCCGAGCCCGGAGGCGGCGCCATTGAACCGGCAGGTCGACGGCCTGCGTGCGACCTACGCCGGGCTCTCCGAACGCTATCAGGCCGGCAAGGCCGACAATTCCATTCCGCTCAACTGAGGCACACCGGCTGCGACCACCCGTCAAGGCGGGCGCTCCCGGCCGGAACTTCTTCTCAAGGTGAAGCCATGCAGCCCTCCCGCGACATCCAGCGCCTGATCGAGATCATGGCGGCACTCCGCCAGCCGGAAACGGGCTGCCCCTGGGACGTCAAGCAGACCTTCCAGACGATCAAGCCCTATACGATCGAGGAGGCCTACGAGGTCGCCGACGCGATCGAGCGCAACGACCTCGACGACCTTTGCGAGGAACTCGGCGACCTCCTGCTCCAGGTCGTCTTTCATGCGCGGATCGCCGAGGAGCGGCAGGCGTTCGATTTTGGTGACGTCGTCACGGCGATCACACGAAAGATGATCCGGCGCCATCCGCACGTCTTCGCATGCGGCGACGCGGATACGGCGGAGGCCGTGAAACTGCGGTGGGAGGAGATCAAGGCGGAGGAGAAGGCGGAACGGGCCGCACGCCGCAGCGCGCGCGGGCTCGCCGGGACGGAACCGAGCGGCTTGCTCGACGGCATCAGTCGTGCACAACCGGCGCTCTCCGAAGCGCTCAAGCTCCAGGAAAAGGCCGCCCGCGTCGGCTTCGACTGGTCCGAGGCGGCGCCCATCCTCGACAAGATCGAGGAGGAAATCGGCGAACTGCGCGTGGCGCTGGCGGACGGCCGCCCGGAGGCGGTCGAAGACGAACTCGGAGACCTGGTCTTCGCTCTCGTCAACCTCGGCCGCCACCGGCGGATCGACCCGGAGATGGCGCTGCGGGCGACCAACGCGAAATTTCGCCGCCGCTTCGCCCATATCGAGCAGTCGCTGGAGAGAGAGGGCGCGTCGCCGGCCGAGGCCGATCTGGAGCGAATGGAAGCGCTCTGGCAGGAGGCGAAGGCGATCGAACGACAGGATGGCGCTCTGGCGGGCGGAACGGATGCCGCCGGTCGCGCCGGCCGTTCAGCCTAGTAAATCGTCTCCATGTTCCGCTGAATCGCCGAGCCGTTCTATGCCCTTGTTCGCGTTTCCGAACGGAGGCCCGGTTCCCACTTTTCCTGGAAAAGCTTTAGGCGGAGCGTCCGGCGAGACGACGGTCGAGTTCGGCGTCGTCGTATTGCGTAATGGCCATGTCGAGATGGACGCTGCCGTCGTCGCGGTCCTCGCGTCCGCTGACGGTCGCGTGATCGTAGATCCACGGCAGGACGGACATCTGGTCTGCGGCAAGGTCGATCTCGCGGCGGATCATGTCGCCGGACAGGACGTGCTCGATCACGGCAAGCAGGCGGTCGGTCCCCTCGCCTGTGACGGCTGAAACCGCGACGGTGCGTTCGCTCGCGGCGGCCTTCGTCTTCAGCCGGTCCGAGACGTCGTCGGGCAGGCGGTCGATCTTGTTCCAGATCTCGACGATGCGCCGCTCGGCGTCGACCGAGCCGAGCCCCATGCCGGCGAGGATCGCCTTCACGTCCTCCGCCTGCGCGGCGTTGTCCGGGTCGGACATGTCGCGCACGTGAAGGATCATGTCGGCCTCGAGCACCTCCTCCAGCGTCGCGCGGAAAGCGGCGACGAGATGGGTCGGCAGGTTGGATATAAAGCCGACGGTGTCCGACAGGATGACCATCCGGCCGTGCGGCAGCCGCATGCGGCGCAGCGTCGGGTCGAGCGTCGCGAACAGCATGTCCTCGGCGACGACCTCGGCGCCCGTAAGGCGGTTGAAGAGCGTCGACTTGCCGGCATTGGTATAGCCGACGAGCGCGACCACCGGGTGCGGCACCTTCTTGCGCTTCGAACGGTGCAGCGTGCGCGTCCGGCGGACGTGCTCCAGCTCCTTTTCGAGCCGAACGATCCGTTCCTGCAGGAGGCGGCGGTCGGCCTCGATCTGTGTTTCGCCAGGGCCGCCCATGAAGCCGGCGCCGCCGCGCTGCCGCTCGAGGTGCGTCCAGCTGCGGACGAGCCGCCCCTTCTGGTAGTTCAGATGCGCCAGGTCGACCTGCAGCACGCCTTCCCGCGTCGACGCGCGGCGACCGAAGATCTCCAGGATGAGGCCGGTCCGGTCTATGACCTTCGTCGCCCAAGCCTTCTCGAGATTGCGCTGCTGGACGGGCGTCAGCGGGTGGTCGACGATCACGAGGCCGACCTCGAGCGCCTCGACCAGCCCGGTAATCTCGTCGACCTTGCCGCTGCCGATCAGCGTCGCCGGCCGTGGCTCGGCGACCGTCACGAGCATCGCATGGACGACCGTCAGATCGATCGCCTGCGCCAGACCGACGGCTTCTTCAAGCCGCGCCTCGTTGGACCGCACCGGCACAGGCTGTCCGTCGGCCGCCTTCGTCGCGGCCGTCTTCAGCACAGGAACGAGAACGAGCGCGTTCGTCGCGGCGGCTGCGCCACGTTCGCCCGGCTTCAACGCAGAATTGTCCTTGTCGCCAGGCTTAATGGTGAATCACCTTCCTCAAGCGCCGCCGCTGCCCTCTTCGCTCTCAAACATCTGGATCGGCTGTCCGGGCATAATGGTAGAGATCGCGTGCTTGTAGACAAGCTGCGAATGCCCATCCCGACGCAGCAGGACGCAGAAATTGTCAAACGAGGTAACGACTCCCGTCAACTTGACGCCGTTAATCAGGAAGATCGTCAAGGAAATCTTTTGTTTGCGAACGGTGTTAAGGAAAAGGTCCTGCAGATTTTGGGTACGTTCTGCCATTGTATCGCAGCTTTCTTTGTCGCCGGTCCTTCGACGTGACCGATCGAGACCAACATCACCTGCCTGAATGCAACCCTAAATTTTGAATTGCACGTAGCCCCGAGTAAAATCTGGTATCAGGTTGCCGGGACCTCCGCAACGTCAAAAAGCATGGGGAAGCTACCAACCTTTCGGGCGACGCCCCTATGCCTGCCACGCGCCCGGCGCCATTTACGGCGCTTTTCCACGGCTCCGGAGGGGCGGTCGGCAACCACTCAGACGCCCAGCGACTTCAGCTTGCGGTGCAGCGCCGAGCGCTCCATGCCCACGAACTCCGCGGTGCGCGAGATATTGCCGCCGAACCGGTTGATCTGGGCGACGAGATAGTCCCGCTCGAACATCTCGCGGGCTTCGCGCAGCGGCACGGTCATGATGTGGTTGTCGCCGTGCGACGGCGTCTTCGGCAGCATGTCGCCGATCTCCGTCGGCAGCATGTCGGCCGAGACAGGCGTGTCCGGCCCGTCGGAGCGCGCGAGGATCAGGAGACGCTCGACGTTGTTGCGCAACTGGCGGATGTTGCCCGGCCAATCGTGCGCCTGAAGCACGGCAAGGGCGTCGTCGCCGATGCGGCGAGGCTTGATGCCCGCCTGCTCGCCGATCTGGCGCATGAAGAGGTCGACGAGGAACGGGATGTCTTCCCGCCGCTCGGCGAGAGACGGCACCTTCACCGGAACGACGGCCAGCCGATGATACAAGTCTTCGCGAAAACTGCCGGCAGCGATCTGTTCCTCGAGGTTGTAGGCCGTCGATGAGATGATGCGGACGTCCACCTTGACGCGCTTCGTGCCGCCGACGCGCTCGAACTGCTGGTCGACCAGCACGCGCAGGATCTTGTTCTGCGTGCCGCGCGGCATCTCGCCGACCTCGTCGAGGTAGAGAATGCCGCCATGCGCCTCTTCGAGCGCGCCGACCTTACGCTCCTGCCCGTTCGCGTGCTCGGTGCCGAAGAGCGCGATCTCCATGCGCTCCGGCGTGATGGCCGCCGCATTGAGGGCAACGAAGGGGCCGCCGGCGCGTGAGGATTTGCGGTGGATCATGCGGGCCACGAGTTCCTTGCCGGAGCCGGAGGGGCCGAGGATCATGACGCGGCTGTTCGTCGGTGCCACGCGTTCGATCGTCTGGCGAAGCTGCGAGATCGCGACCGAGGTGCCGATCAATTCGACGGC
>JBQCEN010000104.1:0-3123 GCA_051960215.1 Pararhizobium sp. | reverse complement strand
GGGCGTGTACGCCCGCCGCGCGCGCCCCCCCTTCCCCCCCCCCGCGACCGGGGGGAGTGGTGCCGCGGCGACGCCGCGACGGAGAGAGGTACAGCGTCCAGGGATTCTCAGCCACATCCGCCACATGCCGATCTCCCCCCTTGCGGGGGAGAGGCCCGGCAGGGCAGAGGGGGGTGCGGCGTTGCAGTAAGCGCAGGCGTCGGCGAACAAGGAGAGGCCAATCACCCCCCTCTGTCACCTTCGGTGACATCTCCCCCGCAAGCGGGGAGATTGGGGGTTGCGGCGAGCTCAACTTCATCATTGTCCCCTCACGCATTCTCCGACAACAGCCGCGCCGCCGCCGCCCTCGCCTCTTCCGTCACGGACGCGCCGGCGAGCATGCGCGCGATCTCCTCGCGGCGGGCGCCGGTGTCCATCGTCGTCACCCGCGTCGCGACCGCCGGGCCGGCCATGTCGCTCGGGCCCTTGCTGATCAGCAGATGCGTGCCGGCGCGGGCGGCGACCTGCGGCGCGTGGGTGACCGAAAGCACCTGCACGCGCTCCGAAAGCCGCTTCAGCCGCTGGCCGATCGCGTCCGCGACGGCGCCGCCGACGCCGGTGTCGATCTCGTCGAAGACGAGCGTCGGGGCCGAGCCGCGGTCGGCGAGCGCCACCTTCAGCGCCAGCAGGAAGCGCGAAAGCTCGCCGCCCGACGCGACCTTCAGGATCGGCCCGGCGCGCGTGCCTGGGTTGGTCTGCACGTGGAAGGCGACCTGGTCGATCCCGTCCGGCCCCGGCCGCTCCGGGTCGCTCGCAATCTCCACATGGAAGCGCGCCCGTTCGAGCTTCAGCGCCGGCAGCTCCGCCATCACCGCCTCGGCAAGCGCCGAGGCTGCATGGCGGCGCTTGTCGGAAAGCGCGGCAGCGGCGGCATCATAAGCGGCGCGCGCCTCCGTGACGGCCGTCTCAAGCATGGCCAGGCGCTGCTCGCCGGCATCGAGGTCGGCGAGATCGGCGACCATGCGCGCGGCGAGCGCCGGCAGCTCGCTGACCGGCACGGCGTGCTTGCGCGACGCCGCCCTGAGCGCGCAGAGCCGCTCTTCCGCCGCCTCCAGCGCGCGCGGGTCGAACTCGGCCTTGCGCTGCGCCGTCTCGACCGCCGTCTGCGCGTCGGCAAGCGCGTTCACCGCGACGTCGAGCGCGGCGATCAGCTCGTCGAGCAGGCCCGGAACCTCCGCCGCCTTGCGCTCGAGGCGCCTCAGGAGCGCGCTGACGACCGGGAGCGGCGACGCATTGCCGGAGAGGATCTGGTCCGCGTCGCCGATGTCGGCTGCGATCTTCTCCGCCTTCATCATCGCCGCCCGCCGCTCGGCAAGCTCCTCCTCCTCGCCGTCGACAGGGGCCAGCGTTTCGAGCTCCTCGACGGCCGCGCGCAGATAGTCCGCCTCGCGCGCCGCCGCCTCGACCTTCGCCCGGTGGGCCGCCAGCACCCGTTCGGCCTCGCGCCGGCGCCGATAGGCCTGCCCGACCGCCCGCCCCTCCTCGGTGAGGCCACCGAAGGCGTCGAGCAACTGGCGATGCGCATCCGGCTCGACCAGCGCCCGGTCGTCGTGCTGGCCGTGGATCTCGACAAGCAGCCGCCCGGCGTCGCGCATCAGCGAGACGCTCGCCGGCTGGTCGTTGACGAAGACGCGCGTGCGCCCGTCGGCCGACTGCACGCGCCGGAAGATCAGGTCGCCGTCATGGTCGAGGCCGTTTTCCGCAATCAGAAGGCGGGCGGGATGGTCGGCCGGCACGTCGAAGACGGCGGTGACCTGGCCGCGCTCGGCGCCATGCCGCACCAGTCCCTGGTCGCCGCGCCCGCCGAGCGCCAGCGACAGGCTGTCGAGAAGGATCGATTTCCCCGCGCCGGTCTCGCCGGTCAGCACCGACAGGCCGGGTTCGAAGCTGAGATCAAGCCGCTCGATCAAGACGATGTCGCGGATCGAAAGCTGTACGAGCATCAAATCCGTTCCCTGAGTCGGAACCCGCGTTTGAGCACCGGCGATCTTGGCCGTGACGGAGAGGAAAGCGCAAGCGGCGCGGAGCGTTTTCTCGCCTTCGATGGCGGCAAAGGCAAGACCTGGAAGACATCCCGTCGCCCGTTGCAGCGGGAGATGTCATGAAAGGGTACAGAGGGGACGCCACCAGCTCCGACGTCGGCGTTTACAGAGAGACGATAGCCTCCGCTGCGGCAATCTCTCCACAAGAAATTCGACAGAGGCGACGCCCGGTGTCCGCCGGACTTCCTCTTATAGAATGAGTGGGAGCAAAGCGGGTGCGGAAGCACTCGCCCGTCAGCGCCGCATCCCGTCCCGCCGGCTGCTTCGCCGCGACCTCCCCCCTGCAGGGGAGGCATCGCGGCGAAGCTTCAGCTCTTGCCCTGGTCGTTGCCGCCGCCGAGGATCGCAGCACCGGCCCGCGAGATCCACGAAGCCTTGTTCTCGCGCGGCGTCAGCCCCTTCGACGTCAGCAGCTTGTAGGAGTCCTTGTACCACTGGCTGTCGGGGTAGTTGTGGCCGAGGATGGCGGTGGCCGTCTGCGCCTCCGTCGGCACGCCCAGCGCCATGTAGCATTCCGCGAGGCGGCTCAACGCCTCCTCGACCTCGCGGGTCTGCTGGAACTGCGCGATCACCACCTTGAAGCGGTTGACGGCGCCGGGATAATTGCCCTGCTTCATGTAGAAGCGGCCGATCTCCATCTCCTTGCCGGCGAGCTGGTCGCGCGCCACCTGGGCCTTGAACTTGGCATCGTCGGCATATTCGGACTTGGGCCAGCGCTTGACGATCTCGTCGAAGGCGCCGAGCGCCTTGAGGGTCCGCTCCTGGTCGCGCGTGACGTCGGGGATCATCGCATAGTTCGACGAGGCGTAGATATAGGCAGCGTAGGGCGCGTCGGGGCTTTGCGGATAGAGCGAGACATAGCGCTGCGCCGCTGAGGCGGCATCGTCGTACTGGCCGCCCTTGTAGTTGGCATAGGCGTTCATCAGCACCGCCTTCTTCGACCAGTCCGTCATCGGATATTCCTGGTCGAGCTGATCGAACCGCTTGGCGGCCTTGGTGTAGTCGCCGGCCTTCAGGGCAGCGAGGCCCTGGTTGTAGAGGA
>JBQCEN010000103.1:0-10481 GCA_051960215.1 Pararhizobium sp. | reverse complement strand
GCCCCGTTGGGGGCTTTTTTTTCCCCCCGGGGCTGCTCCCGGCCGCGCTTTTTATGCCCCCCCCCGCCCCCCACGGGGGCGCCGGGGGCACTCTTCCGCGTTCCGCTATTTCGTCGCCCTGATCTCGTCGACGACTTTCTTGAGATCCGGATAGGTCTTGTAGAACTTGGCGTAGACCGGCTTCATGGCGTCCTGGAAGGGCGTCAGGTCCTTGATCTCGTTGACCTTGGCCCCGCCGTCGATGGCTGTCTGCTTGGATTTCTCCACCGCCTTGGCCCAGAGGTCGCGCTGCTCCTTGGCGGCGTCGATGGCGTCCTTGCGAACGATCTCCTGCGTCTTCGCATCAAGGGCGTCCCAGCTCGCCTTGGCGATGCACAGGCACTCCGGGATGATCAGGTGATCGGTGGTGGAATAGTATTTGGCGACCCGGTAGAGATTGAACTCGGCATAGGTCGGGTAGTTGTTCTCGGCTCCGTCGAGCACGCCCGTCGTCAGCGACTGGTAGATCGCGCCCATGGCCATCGGCGTCGCATTGCCGCCCATCGCATCGACCATGTCGACATAGAGCTGGTTGTCCATGACGCGGATCTTGAGTCCCTTGACGTCATCCGGCGTCTTGATCGGGTGCTTGTCGTTGAACATGCTCCGGGCGCCGGAATCGAACCACGACAGCGCGACGAGTCCCTTCTTGGACATCGCGTCGGAGAACTGCTTGCCGATCTCGCCGTCCATGACGTGGTGCATCTGCTCGATGCCCGAGAACAGGAACGGCAGCGACAGCACGTTCGCCATCGGCACGATCGGACCCATCGGGCCCATGTTGAAGTTCGCGAAGTCGAGCGCGCCGTTGCGGGTCTGCTCGATCGCGTCCGGCTGGTCGCCGAGGACGGCGTTGTTGTAGACCTTGAGCGTCAGGTCGCCGTTGGTGTCCTTGGACACGGCCTTGGCGAAATCCTCCATGGCGACCGTGTTCGGATAGCCCGGAGCATGGATGTTCCAGCCGCGCCAGCTCTTGGCGGAGGCGGGCGAGGCCGCGGCAACGGCGAGCACTGCGCCGGCGAGCGCGGTTGCGCGCAGGATTGACTTGAGGTGCATCATCGAGGGTTCCTCCCTGAAATCCGATGGAAAGCGATATCTTGTCATATCTCAATATCGATGTCATCATACGATTGCACGATAAGCCGTCAACAGCTTTTTCTCGAAGGTCAAGGGCTTTGTCGTGCTAGGCCGAATGGGGCCGGCGGCCGACGCCCGGCGAGACAAAGCGGAGAGGGACCGTGGCACGCCCGCACGATGAGGAAGACGCCGCAGCAGGCGCGATCAAGGTTCCCGGACGCCGCAATCTCGTGGGGGCGGTGAGTGCGGCGCTGCGCGAGGAAATCGTCGGCGGTGAACTGAGGCCGGGCGACAAGCTGCCGAGCGAGGCGGGCCTCACGAAGCGCTTCGACGTCAGCAGGACGGTGGTGCGCGAGGCGATCGCGGCGCTACGCGCCGACGGTCTCGTCGAGCCGCGCCACGGGGTCGGCGTCTTCGTCCGCAGCACCCATCCCGCGCCTGCGATTTCTTTCCAGGCGCCGGACAATGCGCGGATTTCGTCGATCATCGAGATGCTCGAGCTGCGCGCGGCGGTGGAGATCGAGGCCGCGGGGCTGGCGGCCGTGCGCCGCTCGCCGGCGCAGGAGGAGGCGATCTACGAGCGCTATGACGACCTCAATGCGCTGATCGCCGAGGGTGGCCATACCACCGAGGCCGACTTCGCCTTCCACCTCGCGATCGCCGACGCCACGAACAATCCGCGCTTCCGCGAGGTGCTGGAGATGATGGGGCGGCGGGTCATCCCGCGCGCCGCCCTCCACGACGGCAGCGCCGAACGCACGCCGAACGAGTATCTCAAGCAGATCCAGGCGGAGCACAAGACGATCGCCGATGCGATTGCGGCCCGCGACGAGACGGCGGCGCGCGAGGCGGTCCGCACGCACCTCAAGGGCAGCCAGACGCGCTACCGCAACCTCATCCGCCGCGATTGACACGTAGTCATCATATCTCATGTTGACAGAGATATGATGGCATCTATGATCTGCTCGAACCACACCAGTTTGAGCAGGGATCATACGCACGATGGAACCCAATGCCCTGAAGACCGCCCTCGGCGCCGGCCTTCTGTCCTTCCCGGTCACCCCCTTCGGCCCCGACGGGCGTTTCAACGAGGCGGTCTATTCCGAGCATGTGGGCTGGCTTTCCGGGTTCGAGGCATCGGTTCTCTTCGCGGCGGGCGGCACGGGCGAGTTCTTCTCGCTCACGCCGGACGAGATCCCGGCGATCGTCCGCGCCGCCAAGGCGGCCGCCGTCGACACACCCATCGTCGCGGGCTGCGGCTATGGCACGCAGATGGCGATCGCGATCGCGCGCGCCGTCGAGGCGGCAGGCGGCGACGGCATCCTGCTCCTCCCGCACTACCTGATCGACGCCAGCCAGGAAGGCCTCTTCAACCACATCAAGGCCGTCTGCAACGCCGTCGGCATCGGCGTCATGGTCTATAACCGCGACAACTCGATCCTCGAGGCCGACACGCTGCAGCGCCTCTGCGACGCCTGCCCGAACCTCATCGGCTTCAAGGACGGTTCCGGCCGCATCGGCCTCGTGCGCGAGATCACCGCGACGCTCGGCGACCGGCTCACCTATCTCGGCGGCATGCCGACGGCCGAGCTTTTCGCCGACGCCTATCTCGGCGCCGGCGTGACCACCTATTCGTCTGCGGTCTTCAACTTCGTGCCCAAGCTCGCCCAGGCCTTCTATCGGGCGCTGAGGTCCGGCAAGCGCGACGAGACCGACCGGATCCTCAAGGAGTTCTTCTATCCCTTCATGCGGATCCGCAACCGAAACAAGGGTTACGCCGTCTCGGCGATCAAGGCGGGCGTCCGCCTGATCGGCTTCGACGCGGGCCCGGTGCGCGCGCCGCTCACCGACCTGACGAGCGAGGAGACGGAGATGCTCGCCGCACTGATCGAACCCTACCGCGCGTGAGATCGGGGCCGCGCATGAAGATCGAGACCGTCCGCACCCATCTGCTCGACCACAAGCTGACGCAGGTCTTCGAAAGCGCCTCGATGCGCTTCGACCGGCGCCAGCATTGCCTGGTGGAGATCGTCTGCGACGACGGCACCGTCGGCTGGGGCGAATGCCTCGGCCCGGCGGGTCCGAACGCGGCGACCGTCAAGGCTTATGCCAACTGGCTGATCGGCCGCGATCCGCTGGAGACGGAGAAGATCTGGATCGAGTGCTACAACGCGCTGCGCGACCAGGGCCAGCGCGGCCTGACGATGACGGCGCTCTCCGGCATCGACATCGCGCTCTGGGACATCAAGGGCAAGCACTTCGGCGCCTCCGTCGCGACTCTGATGGGCGGCCGCTTCCGCGAGAGCCTGCGCGCCTATGCGACCGGCGGCTTCCGCAAGGAAGGGCTCGACCGGATCGCCGACATGGCCGCCGAGACCGGCGCCTATGCCAGGGAGGGCTTCCATGCCGTCAAGATCAAGATCGGCTTCGATGTCGAGGAGGACCTGAAGGTCATCGCCGCCGTCCGCGACGCGATCGGGCCCGAGACGCGCTTCATGATCGACGCCAACCACGGCTATGACGTGCTCGAGGCGATCGAGGTCGGAACGCGCGCCGCCGAATACTGCATCGACTGGTTCGAGGAGCCGGTTCTCCCCGAGCACGTCGAAGCCTATTGCGAGGTGCGCGCCCGCCAGCCGCTGCCCGTCGCCGGCGGCGAGACCTGGCACGGCCGCTACGGCATGCGCGGGCCGCTTGCCGCCTCCGCCGTCGACATCCTGCAGCCCGACATCTGCGGGACGGGCGGCTTTTCCGAGATGCGCCGCGTCGCCGACCAGGCAGCGATGCACGGCGTGCGCCTCGTGCCGCATGTCTGGGGAACGGGCATCGCGCTTGCCGCGAGCCTGCAGTTCATGGCGGCGCTGCCGCCGAACCCGCCGCGCCGCGACCCGGTCGAGCCGATCCTCGAATTCGACCGCACGACGAACCCGTTCCGCCAGGCCGTGTTGCAAACGTCGATCGAGCATGACGGCGGCGTCGTCGCGATCCCCGATGGCCCCGGCCTCGGCATCGAGGTCAACCGCGCGGCGCTCGATGAATACAGGCTGAAGGAGGTCTGAGCCGATGGGTGCGATCCCGGCGAACACCCGGCCGCTCGACGGTCCGGCGCCGAAGCTGAAGGCGCCGGCCGGCGCCACCGATTGCCACATGCACGTCTACCTCGACGGCTTCGTCTCGCAGCCTGGCGGGCCGCCGATCGCCGAGCTCGCCACGCCCGAGGACTACGCCGTCGTCCAGAAGCGGCTGGGGCTCGACCGCGTCGTCATCACGCAATCGAACGCCTACCAGTTCGACAACGGCTCGACGCTCGCCGCGCTCGACCGGATCGGCAAGCAGAGGGCACGCGCCGTCATCGCCGTCTCGCCGGCGATGACCGTCGCCGAGCTCCGGGCGCTCGACGAGCGCGGCGTACGCGCCGCCCGGATAATGGATATGGCCGGCGCCGTCAAAATCGCCGACATGAAGCCGGTCGAACGGCTCGTCCGCGAGGTCGGCTGGCACCTGATGGTGCATTTCAACGGCCGCGAGATCGACCGCCATCTACCGGCGCTGGAAACGATCGAGACGAACTACGTCATCGACCACATCGGCAAGTTCATAGACCCGGTGCCGGCCGACGATCCCCGCGTCGACGCGAGCCTCCGGCTGATCGACAAGGGCAATGCCTGGTTCAAGATCGCCGGCGCCTATGAGACGAGCCTTTCCCGCGCTCCCGATTTCGCCGATGTAGCGCCGATCGCCAAACGCGTCATCGCGCACGCGCCGGAGCGCATCCTCTGGGGCTCCAACTGGCCGCATGTCGGCGTGCCGCGCGCGCAGTATCCCGACGACGCCGTGCTCCTCGACGTCCTCCTCGATTGGGCGCCGCCCGAGACGCGCCGGAAGATCCTCGTCGACAACCCGGCCGAGCTCTACGGCTTCTGATCAGCTCTCGGCCGTCGCCCGGATCGCCTCCTCGCGGATATCCTCCGTCAGCCGCATCTTGAGCTCGGCGAATTCGGGACTGGTCTTCATCGTGTAGTGGCGCGGATGCGGCAGGTCGACAACGATGTCGGACTTGATGCGGCCGGGCCGCGCGCTCATGACGACGACGCGCGAGGCCATGAAGATCGACTCGTCGATGTCGTGCGTGACGAAGAGCACGGTCTTGCGCTTGCGCTCCCAGATCGACAGCAGCAGTTCCTGCATCAGGCCGCGCGTCTGGTTGTCGAGCGCGCCGAAGGGTTCGTCGAGGAGCAGGATCTCGGGGTCGTTGGCGAGCGCGCGAGCGATCGCGGTGCGCTGCTGCATGCCGCCCGAAAGCTGCTTCGGCCAGTGCTTCTCGAAGCCTTTGAGGCCGACGAGGTCGACATAGGACCCGACGATCTCGCGACGCTCCGCGTCCGGCACGCCCTTCTCGCGCAGGCCGAACGCGATGTTGTCCTCGACGCTGAGCCAGGGGAAGAGCGTATAGGACTGGAAGACCATGCCGCGATCGGGCCCCGGCCGCGTGACCGCCTTGCCGTCGAGCAGCACGCGGCCTTCCGACGGCGTGTCGAGGCCGGCGACGATCCGAAGCAGCGTGGACTTGCCGCAGCCGGAGGGGCCGAGGATCGTGATGAAGTCGTTCTCGGCGACCTTGAGGTCGACCGGCGTCAGGGCGCGCACCGGTGGACGGTTGCCAACGGCGGGAAAGACCCGGCCGACGCCTTCGATCGAAAGCTTGCTCACGCGAGGCTCCAGGGAAACAGCCAGCGGTTCGCGGCCTTGAAGGCGGTGTCGGAGATGAGGCCGATCAGCCCGATGACGATGATGCCGAAGATGATCTGGCCGGTGGCGAGCCGCGACTGGCTGTTGATGATCATGTAGCCGATGCCGGAGGAGGAGCCGATGAGCTCGGCGACGATGACGTAGGTCCAGGCCCAGCCGAGCACGAGGCGCAGCGTCTCGGCGATCGCCGGGGCATTCGCCGGCACGATGACCCGCCGGACGATGCCGCCGCCCGTCGAGCCGAGCGTATAGGCCGCCTCCACGAGATCGCGCCGGGTGTTGCCGACGGAGACCGCGATCATCAGCGTCAGCTGGAAGACGGAGCCGAGGAAGATGACGAGCAGCTTCTCCACCTCGCCGACGCCCGCCCAGAGGATGAGGAGCGGGATGAAGGCCGAGGCCGGCAGATAGCGCGCGAACGAGACGAAGGGCTCGAAGAAGGCGGCGAACGGCGTATAGGCGCCCATCAGGATGCCGAGCGGCACCGCGACCACGCCGGCGAGGACGAAGCCGCCGACGACGCGCCAGATGGTGATGCCGATGTCGAGGAGGAAGTTGTCCTCGGTCAAGAGCCGCCAGCCGTCGGCGACCATGCTGAACGGGTCGGCGAGGAAGATGTGCGAGACATAGCCGCCGAGCGTCAGCCACATCCAGAACGCGATGAAGAGAAGGAAGAAGGCGAGCCCCAGCACGATGCGGGCGAGCGGCTCAATCGGCTGAAGCGGTCGCAGCATGAAGGTCCTGTCGATGGAGAGCGGGGCAGCGCTCCTCGCTGCCCCGGAATGGCGGCCTTATTGCGCGACGGCGGAGGTATCCGCAAGCGTCGAGACGTCCGGCTCCTGCTTGATCAGCCCCATCTTGAGGAGCAGCTTTCCGGCGGTCTTCGAAAAGTCCTCGAAGTCCTGCGTGAAGAACTTCTTGTTCTCCTCCGGGCCGGCCCAGCGCAGGTATTTCGCCGAATCCTCGAACTCCTTGGCCGACTGCTTCACGTCGGCGCCCATGATCTTGTAGGCCTCCTGCGGGTTCTTCTTGATCATGTCGAGCGCGTCGAAATAGCCCTGCGCGAGGCCCTTCGCCGCATCGGGATGCGCCTTCAGGAAGTCCGGCGTGCAGCCGACGGTGTCCATGACCATCGGGTAGTCGAGCGTCGTCGTCAGGATGTGGCCCTGGTCCGGCTTGTCGCGGACGGAGGAGAGGTACGGCTCGTAGGTGACGGCCGCGTCGTTCCGGCCGGCGAGGAAGGCCTGCGCGGCCGCATCCGGCTCGAGGTTGACGACGTTGACGTCGCTCGTCGAAAGGCCGTTCTTGTTGAGCACCCAGGCGAGCAGGAAGTAGGGCGAGGTGCCGGGCGCCGAAGCCGCGACGTTCTTGCCCTTCAGGTCCTTGATCGACTTGATGTCGTTGCGCGCGACGATGCCGTCGGCGCCATAGGACTTGTCGAGCTGGAAGATCTGCTTGGTGGTGACGCCGCTCGCGTTCCATACGATCCAGGTCTCGACCGTGGTCGCGGCGCATTGCAGGCTGCCGCTCGCGATCGCCAGCGGCCGGCTCGCCTGCGGCACCTTCTTCAGCGTCACGTCGAGGCCGTGCTTCTTGAAGAAGCCTTCCTTCTGGGCGAGCGTCAGCGGGCCGAAGCCCGTCCAGCCGCTGATGCCGATCGTTACCGGCACGTCTGCGGCCATCGCCGCCGGCGCGAAGCTCATGGCGGTCAATGTCAGAGCGATAAGCGAAGCTTTCATGTTCCCCTCGTTGAATGTCCGCTGCAGCGAATTCAGCGCCGGGATGCTAATGAGATGCCGCGAAAATGTATATACAAGAAATGCGCGTCACGCTGCCGCCGGCTCGCGGCTCAAAACGTCGCTCAGGCGGAGAAGAGCCATTCGTGCTCCTGCGCATTGTGGAACTTCCAGGTCCGCTTCGGTCCGGCCATGACGTTGAGGTAATAGAGGTCGTAGCCGTGGCAGGCGGCGCAGGGGTGGTAGCCCTTCGGCACGAGGGTGACGTCGCCGTCCTCCACCGCCATCGCCACGTCGAGCGAGCGGTCGTCCGTATAGACCCGCTGGAAAGCGAAGCCCTGCGGCGGGTCGAGGCGGTGATAGTAGGTCTCCTCGAGCAGCGATTCGGTCGGCAGGTCGTCCGCGTCGTGCTTGTGCGGCGGGTATGAGGAGGTGTGACCGCCCGGCGTGATCACCTCGACGACGAGCAGCGAGTCCGCCGGCTGGTCCTCCGGCAGGATGTTGGTCACATAGCGGGTGTTCGTCCCCTTGCCGCGCGTCTCCTTCGAGAGGTCTTCCGCGCGGATGAGGCGGGCGGGGCGGGCGGCGCGTTTTCCCGGCGCCGTACAGACGGCGAGTTCCATCTCGCTCTCGGCCGTCACCGACCAGTCGGAGCCGGCCGGAACGTAAAGCGCGGCCGGAGCCCCGTCGAAGGGCGACATGCGCCCGCCGAGCGAGCCGAAATCCGTGCCGGCCGCCTCGGCCTTGCCGGTGCCCGAAACCCAGACGAGGCAGGCCTCGCAGTCGCCGGTCTCAGCCGAAACGCCGTCGCCGGCCTTCAACCGATGGAGTTCGAAGCCGACATAGGTCCAGCCGGCGCTTTCGGGCGTCACCCGCGTGACGCAGCCGTTCGTTCCGTTCGGCTTGACGAGAAGGTTCGCCATGGTGTCGCTCCTGCCTTTCCTGCCAGTGTGAAACATTTGTAGCCGTCGCTTAGAGCCCGATTTGCCTCAGCCGTATCGCACCTCGACCCACGTCCTGGTCTCGTACGATTCTGCCATCGCGTGCACCGCCTGCTCGATCTCGAGGCCGTGATCGAAGCCGACGACATGAGCGTCTTCGCCGGCGATGGCGGCAAGCAGTTGCCGGCATTCGATGATCTTCAGGTCGTTGAAGCCGAGGCCGTGACCGGGGGCGGGGACGAAACAGCCGTAGGGCGGATGCGCCGGACCGGCGAGGATTGTCGTGAAGCCGGAATCGGCCGGGTCGCCGCCGGCGCGGTAGATCTTGATCTCGTTCATGCGTTCCTGGTCGTAGAGGATCGTTCCCCCGGACCCGAAGATCTGGACGGCGATGCGGCCCTTGCGGCCCCAGGCGGCACGGTTGACCATGAGCACGCCCGAGGCGCCCGTCTCGAGCCGGAAGAGCACACTCGCGACGTCGTGCGTCTCGACCGCGCGGGCTGCGCCTGCCGCCGTCCGTCGCTCGGCATAAGGCTTCGCCATGTCCGCCGTCACGGCGGCGACGCGGCCGAGCAGCGTCCGGATCAGCGACAGCGGGTGGACGGCGAAATCGTCGAGCGCGCCATAGCCGGAGGTCGCTTCGCTCTTCCACGAGAAGGGCGCGGCCGGATCGGCCATGAAGTCCTCGTCCATCTCGATCCGGATGTGGTTGACCGTCCCGATCGCCTGCGCGCGGAGCAGTTCGCCGATGCGGCGGATCATCGGGTTCTGGATGTAGTTGTAGCCGAGGATCGCGACGCGGCCGGATCTGCGGGCCGCCTCGCGCATTGCCCGCGCGTCGTCGAGCTTCGGCGCCATCGGCTTTTCGCACCAGACGTGCTTGCCGGCCTCGAGAGCGGCGATCGCCATCTCGGCGTGGAAGTCATTGGGGGTGGTGACCGAGACGACATCGACTTCGGGATCTGCGACGAGCGCGCGCCAGTCGCCGGTGCTCCGCTCGAACCCGAAGGCGGCGGCTCTCGCCCGCGCCAGATCGGGGTCCATCTCGGCGAGATGGACGAGCCTGACCTCCGGTCCCTCGCCGAAGAGCGGCCGCACCCCGTTCCATGCCAGCGCATGGCATTTGCCCATATAGCCCGTCCCGATGAGCCCGACGCCGATCGATTGCACCCGAAGAACCTCCCTGGATAAGCCCACGTCCGCGCCAGTGTCTGCGGCAGCGCCCGTTGCGGAGACCGGCAAACTATGGAATGTTTGTTTCATCAAGGAAAGGCCGTTCTAGCATGAAATCAGCCTACGCGACCGGGAGCCGTCCCGAGCGGGAGACGTCGATCCCGCGCAGCTTCGAGGAACTGCGCGTCCACGTCTCGGCAAGGCAGGAGGGCCTGCCGAAGCGGCTTGCCCAGGCAGCGCGCTTTGCGCTTTCCCATCCCGACGAGATCGCCCTCGGCACGGCGGCGAGCATCGCAGACGCCGCCGGCGTGCAGCCCTCGACGCTGGTGCGGCTTGCCCATCATCTGGGGGACGAAGGCTTTTCTGATGTCCAGAGCGTCTTCCGCGACCGCCTCCAGCCACGCGCCTCCACCTATGAGGAGCGCCTGCGCAAGATCGAGAGCGGCGCGGGAGGCGAATCCTATGACAGCGCCCTGCTGAACGGCTTCGTGTCGGCCGGCCGGCAGTCGCTGGACAGGCTCTCGGAAACGATCAGTTCGGCCGAATTCGGTCGCTGCGTCGGCGTTCTCGCCAAGGCGGACACGATCTACCTCATCGCCCGGCGCCGCTCCTATCCGCTGATCGCCCAGATGTCCTACGCCTTCGCCAAGCTGAAGATCAGGGCCATGACCGTCGATTCGTCTAACGGTATCGACACCGAACTCGTCGAACTCGCGACACCCGCCGACGCGGCGATCGCCTGCAGCTTCGCGCCCTATGCGCCCTC